>JBJDYI010000146.1:0-2280 GCA_051867165.1 Faecousia sp.
ACGCCGACAATACTTGGCGGGTGACTGCCCGGGAAGATAGGTAATGCCAACACAAACATTCCCCCTTAGCTCAGTCGGTAGAGCGACGGACTGTTAATCCGCAGGTCGTTGGTTCGAGTCCAACAGGGGGAGCCATGAAAATCCCGGTATTCACTACGAATACCGAGATTTTTCTTACTTTTTGGATAAGAATGAAAAAGCGTCAAAAGCTATTTCGGAACAACTTTGGAACAGTTGCACTCAAAACTGATTTTTTGGAACACCGTCCGGGAACGCCGGGCGGATTTTTTATGCCTTCTTCCTTAGAAGCACGTCCGCAATACACTCCGATGCTTTCGCCTTGTTTTCCTCAATGATGTGGGCATAGAAGTTCTCCGCTGTGCTTGCGCTGGCGTGGCCAAGCTGCGCCGCCACCGTTACAATATCGGTACCGCTTGCCAGAAGGACGGAGGCCACCGTGTGCTTTTGCGTCATTGCCTTCTTGACGCACAATGCTTTCAGTTGCTCGCCCAAAGTAGGCATCTGTATCAGATATTCAGAAGGGTGTGGCAATGGACGAGCAGTGCTGACAGGGGTGTTCCTTCTCCTTTGACGGAATAGTTTTCCCTGTGATAGTATTGATGTAAAATAACAAAGGAAGATGATTTCATGGAACTTAAGAAGAGGATCAAATCAGCCGCTTCTTATCTGCTCACACGTATAACGCAGAGACCTGCTGTTGGAATGGTGCTGGGCAGTGGTCTAGGGGACTTTGCCGATACGTTGGAGGATGCGGTACGCATTCCGTTTTCGTAGATTCCGAATCTTCCGCTTCCAACAGTACCGGGACATGTGGGCGCGTTGGTATTTGGCAAAAAGCAGGGGAAGGAAGTCGTTGTGCTTCAGGGCCGTATCCACTTCTATGAGGGACTCCCGCAAAGTGAAATCACTCTGCCGATTCGTGTTCTGGCCGCCATTGGTGTTAAAACGCTGATTCTTACCAATGCCGCCGGTGGTGTGAATACTTCATTTTCTCCCGATGATCTGATGCTCATTTCTGACCACATCAACTATTCTTTCTCGAATCCCCTGATTGGACCGAATCTGGATGACTTTGGCCCCCGCTTTCCGGATGTCAGTGATGTTTATACGGCAGAGCTGCGCTGCGCCATCAAGGAAGCGGCTGCATCAGCCGGAATCCGCCTGCAGGAGGGCGTATATATGATGTTCTCGGGTCCCAGTTATGAAACGCCTGCCGAAATTCGTATGGCACGTGTTCTGGGAGCAGATGCAGTGGGAATGTCTACGGTTCCAGAAGCGCTTGTAGCAGCCCATTGCGGTATGCGGGTGGCAGGTATTTCCTGCATTACCAATATGGCAGCTGGGGTTCTCCCGCGGAAGCTGAGCCATGCAGAAGTAGTGGAAACTGCCGCACGGGTACATGATGTGTTCCATTCCGTGCTGGATCTTATACTCTGCGTCATTTGAGACAACGATTCAAGAATTATTGGATATGTGATAACCGCTATGGAATCCGAAAGGAAACCATAGCGGCCTTTTTACAGTCAATTGAATTCCTCAGGTTGGACGAACCCATCGGGGCTTGTGGCATAACCGTTCTGGTACTTCACGGTAAGATAGAGGATATCGGAACCGTTTTTCAGCTGGACAAAGCAGATGCCGTCGTCATTGAATTTGTCTGTGATGTCCATTGCCTGATCCATGTAGTAGACCCAGACGCTGCCATCTTTCCTGAAATCAACCTCCGGCATTCTTGCCTCTTCCATCACATGCTCCATGATTTCTTCATCCGTCATGGGGCGCTCGGAACCATCAGGATTGACGACGACACCGCCGCCAGCCTGCTCACGGGGCGTGCCGTCTGCATCTTCATAGGTAATGGTATACTCACCATTATGAATGTCCATCACAGCAGTGGTCTGATCTCCGTGGATCCATAGCTGGATTGTTCTGCGGATGCCGCCCACATCTTTCGCATAGCAAACAGTAGCCATGCTGAAAATCAGAATTACGGCTGCGCACAGAATCACGAACCTGCGCACAGGAAAATGTTTGGTAGGTTGCATGTCGAAGTCCTCCTTCAAAAAATCTCCGGAGGCGTGGAGTACACCAAAGGTGCGCTGATACTGCTTCTTGTCAATCATGGCTCTCAACCTCCGTAAGCATGGATTTCAGGAGTTTCCTTCCCCTGCTCAGCCGGCTTTTCACGGTTCCCGGATGGCTGCGCAGGGTGGCAGAGATTTCGTCGATGGAGTATTCCTCATAATAGAACAGATGAAT
>JBJDYI010000147.1:0-2273 GCA_051867165.1 Faecousia sp.
TGGAGCAGATACTGATACGGATCAAGTCCGTTTTCCTTCGCGGTTTCAATCATGCTGAAGATGATCGCGCTGCCCTGTGCACCGCCGGGTGTGTTGGCAAACAGGAAGTTCTTCCTGTCAATGACAAACGGCTTTATACTTCGCTCCGCCCGGTTGTTGCTGATTTCCAGTCTGCCGTCTTCCAGATAGGCGGTTAAATACGGCCATTGCTCCAATAGATAGTGTATCGCTTTGCCGAATGCAGACTGCGGCGCAGCATTCCGACTTTGAGCCCATCTCAAAAAGGCGTCCAGAATCGGTTTTGCCTTCTTCTGCCGCTGATGATATCGTTCTTCCGGACTGCACTTCTTCAGCTTGTCCTCTATGGCAAACAGCTGATTGCAGTACGCCCAGCCCTTGTGGGCCTGCGAGGCATTTCGCTGCGCTGCCGGCAATACTTTGAGCGCTTCGTCAAAGTACCGGCGCGCGTGCGCCCAGCAGCCCACAACCCGGATTTCTTCCGGCAGGACATGGTATCCCTTGTACCCATCCGTATGCAGGTATCCGGAAAAATCCTTGAGGAATTCCTTCGGATGGTCTGCTTTTCTGTTGGGCTGGTACTCATAGAGCACAATGTGCCTGTCCGTGTCGCCGCTCGTTCTGTACAGCCACATATAGCTGTCCGTATGCGCACTTTTTCCCGGCTCATGCAGCACCTGCAGCGTGGTTTCATCTGCATGAAGAACCTGCCGCTGTACCAGTTCCCTGTGCAGGCATTCGTATACGGGCTTCAGCCAGTCCTGTGCCGCGCGCAGAATCCAGCCCGACATGGTCTGCCTGGACAGATGAACGCCCATGCGTTCAAGCTCCTGTTCCTGCCGGTACAGCGGAGATCCCATGACAAACTTCTGCGTCATGATCTGCGCAATGGCTTCAGGCGAGGCAAAGCTGCCGGGGATGACCGCAGGATTCTTCTTTGCCTTGACGACCGGCGTATTCTCCGCGACGAGCTTGCACTTCTGACAGGCATACGTATAGTACCAATCCTCACGGATGCGCACCTGCGCAGGGATGATCTGAAGCGTTCTGCGGACTTCCTTGCCGATTTCCTGCATCACGGTTCCGCATTCCTCACAGATACGCTCTTCTTCAGGAATCCGGTGCTCTACGACGTCCACCGGCACGTTCTCCGGCAGGACGTCTTTCACGCTGCCGCTGCGGCGCCTTCTTTCATGTGCAGAAACGGGAACGGTCTCTTCTTCCTGCGCGGCGGCCTGATCCTCGTAGACCTCTGCTTCGTTGAACAGGAAGCTGAGCTGTTCAGCGGCAGAACTCTTTTCAGATGACGCGCCGAACAGTTTCCTGCGGCTCAGTTTCATACCCTCCAACAGCCACTGAACCTGCTGATTCAGCCTCGCATTCTCCGCCTTGAGTTCCTGCAATGCTTCATATTCTTCTATGGAAATCGTGACGGTTTTTACAGTCTCCGGCACGGTTTTGCTCTCACTTTTCATGAGTACATTATACCATATTTTTGAAGCAATATCTACATTTTTATCAGTTATCCGAACTCAAGGCCTTCTACTTTTCGATGCGCTTTTGGCTGTTCTACACTTAAGCCTTCCATGAGCCAGCGGTACTGCTGTGCCGTAAGCTGACGGGCTTCTTTGCTGTTTCGCGGCCATTGAAATTTCCCGTTTTCAAGCCGCTTATACAGCAGAACGAAGCCGTCTCCCTCCCAGTACAGGGCCTTGATCCTGTCCCGCCTTCGTCCACAGAACAAAAAGAGGGCATCTGAGCAGGGATCCAGCTGAAACTGCTGCTGCACCAGTACGGCCAGACCGTCTATCCCTTTGCGGATATCCGTATAGCCGCAGGCGATGTACACATGCGCAGCCCCTGTGAAGTCATTCAGCATGATGACAGCGCACGAAACAGCGCAGACAGCGTTGACTCATCCGCTCCGGCATATACCTGCACATTCACGCCGGAGATTTCAAGCGAAGCGGCAACAGCGGAAACCGGAGCGAAGCTATGGAGTTCAGAAAACTCCGGAGCCTGCTGATCCTGCGCCATTTTGAAAATTCTTCTCTGCCAATAATAATACGTTTTCTTTGAAATGTTGTTCTCCTGGCACCAGTGTTTGACGCCCTTTCCGCTGCTGCGGCAGTCTGCAATGCGCTGTGTCCATACCGCCAGCCGCTGATCCGCATTCAGCTTTTGCAGCCCTTGTTCCATGTCCTGGTCACTCCCATCTTTCTAACCGACTCGGTTAGACTCTAACCAAGTCGATT
>JBJDYI010000148.1:0-8414 GCA_051867165.1 Faecousia sp.
GCAGCCGGATTGCGGTTTTGGGCTGGACATTCAGCTTCTCGCAGATTTGAGAAAGCATGGTTTCTTCCGGAAAGTTCTTGGAAATGAAAGCGGCTTTTCGCAGCTGGTAATAATGGGTTGCCGAGACTTCAGAGAAACCTTTCAGGTTCGTCATGGCGTAGCCATGGAGTGCGGTATTCAGCTTTCTCTGCACTGCCGCTAGGAAATCTACCCCTGAAGCAGGATCGTAGGATTCCAGCTCTGCCAGTAATGTTTCTACGTAGGTCATTTTCACATCCGCAAAATGGCCACACAGGCTATATCTGCGGACAAAGCGCTTGGCGATGCTGTTCAGCGTCGGCTCGTAATAATGGAGGAACTCCGGAAAGCAGTCTTCTCCCTGTTTGATGCAGACAAAGTAATCCTGCCAGCAGGAAAGCTTGGCAGGCGTGTTTTGCATCTGGAACATGGTATGCTCCCAATGATCCCGATCCGTATGATTCGGTTCGTAAATCAGTTCATCGCTGTGGCGCATTGCTTTTCCTGTTCTATCCCTGCAAGCCGCTCCGCTTCCGCATAAATGGCTTCCTGGGCCATCTCCTGTTCGTACTGTGTGGTAAAATAGGTGTTATTCTTCGTGGCCATGTCCAGCTTTTCCTTGGCTATTTTCTTGGCGGCAGCGGCAAAGGCTTCCGTGATTTTTCCGTCCCGCAGATGGTGGTCGATGGTATTGCAGCGGCGTCTGTAAATGGCTTTTGCCGGATGATCGGAGGATTTTTCACGAGCTTCCCGTCCCATGCGGTTGCCAACCTGACGGCAGGTGCGGTGCTTGGGATCGTTTGGAGCATAGCCGTCGCAGTATTTCTGTGCTCTGCCATCCGTGGTCAGGAAGAAGCGGCCACAGACTGCGCACTGTCTGGGAGCGTGTCCTGCATGCAACCCCTCAAAGAAATCCGTTACAAGGAAATCCATAATCCGACAGAAGCGCAGCCGCCTGGCAATGATCTTCTGGCTTTCTTTGCCCGGACGTGGGATGACAATAAATTCCTGCCTTGTGTTTGCACACAGGGAGAACCCTGCGACGGCTGTAGTAATCTGGGATGCGCGCAAAAGGATGGGGAGCAGCGGGTCAGAGAAAAAAGCATCACATGCTTTGGCATAGGCATCCTCGTTTCGTTTTTCCAATACCCGCAGTTTTTGGTTTTCAAAATTCAGAATCGCCGTTGAAAAGTTAGCAAAGTCGTGGGGGACATACCGGTAGAAGTTGAGCAGGTCCGTATAAACCTGAAGCAGTGCCAGCCCCTTATTATTGATGTCTGCTTCTTCCTCCGATAGCTGAATTCTCATGATGCCGCCGTCGGCATCCTTCCGCTGCAAAAGCTCCCAGTGTTTCTGAAGAAACTGCCTTACCTCATCAGACAACAGGAAGTCCAGTCGCTCCTGTTCCGTTTCCAAATCCAGCAAGCAGAAGGGTTCCATCCGAAACAGCAGCTCCTTCAATTCCAGAACAGCCGTCCGCCCCCGTTCAAACCTCTCCACACTGTACCCATACTCCACAATATCCTGCAAGGCATGGAAAATTGGTGCGGTGACAACCAGCAGCTGTGTCATTTCTTCCTTCCCAATGTTCAGAACAGCATTTGCAAAGTATCCTTTGGGATAGGACTTTCCTCCTATGTAGGTATGGGTATCGCCAAAATCAACAGCAAAATCAATGACAGTGGTCTGTCCAGTTCCCATTTCCGTCTACATAAACTTCCTCCATTCTGCCCGACTAAATCCGGTATCCGACAAAGTTCCTGTTATTATCATATCAGCCGCCGCTGTGGAAACATGTCGAAACAGGTATCCTGTTTTTTGATTTCGCATCATCCTGTGGCTTGTTGGGAAATTAGAAAATCCACCTATATAAAGAGTAGAAGCGCAGAAACAGTTTTCCGTTTCTGCGCTCACATTTTATAAAGGGGGTCAAGAATGACCGAAACGGAAAAGCAAACCGATACGCCAACCTACGCACAGAACTACAAAGTCATAGACCACTGCCTGGTAGAAGTGAGGAACAGTAAGCAGGGGCCCTATGACCGGAAGCTGTGCAACTTTACACCGTGGATCGTCAGCGAGGTGACGCTGGATGATGGCATGGAAACCACGACCCGGATTCGTCTGCGGGGTGTTCATCAGAGTGGACGTGCCCTCCCGGAGATTGAGATTCCCGCTGATGAGCTGGGAAATTTCAACTGGGTGGCAAGGCACTGGGGCATCCACTGCATTCTGGAAGTGGGACAGAATGTAAAGGACAGTATCCGCTATGCCATCCAGACCACGGCGCAGAATGCCAGCCGCCGCACTGTATACGCTGTGACCGGGTGGAAGCGGATTGATGGTCACTGGCAGTTCCTCATGCCGGGGGATGAAACTACCACGGTGCATCTGCCCGTAAAGATGCGGGGCTACCGGATGGAGCGGGAGTGTTCTGCCTTGGACATTCAGACTGCAGCCTGTATGCTGCAGATGATGCCCGCACCGGAGGAAATCACCCTCTCCCTTCTGGCGTTCACTTTTCTTACGCCGCTGAACCACTTCCTGAAGCTGGCTGGGTGCGAACCCAAGTTCGTGCTGTTCCTGATTGGCAAAACCGGTTCCCGCAAAAGTACATTGGCAGCTCTGTTCCTGTCCTTCTTCGGAAGGTTCACAGGAGCGGAGCTGCCTTTGTCGTTTCGGGATACCGCCAACAGCATCCTCCACAATGCGTTCACCCTGAAGGATGTACTGACCTGCATTGATGACTTCCACCCGGCGGGGAAGCAGGAGGAGCAAAAGCTGACGGCAACGGCCCAGAGCATTATGCGTGCCTACGGTGACCGCACCGGTAAAGGACGGCTTCGGGCGGACTCCACGCCTATGGATTCCCGGCCACCCCAAGGCAACGCCATCCTCACTGCGGAGTTCCCGCCGGACATTGGGGAGAGCGGTACTGCCAGATACTTTGCGCTGGAGCTGCAGGGAGAAGATGTGGATTTACCAACGCTGACCGCGTTCCAGAACGAGGCAGACAAGGGTACTTTGCGGAACTGTATGTACGGGTATCTGGAATGGCTGAAAGAAACCTTTCTCTGCTCTGACGATATGCAGAAGTCTTTTATCGCCTTTTTGAAAAGCCGGTTCCTTTCCGGACGGGAGGAATTTCAAAAGTCCGGCATTCTCTGTCATGGCAGAGTACCGGAAACGGTTTCCCTGCTGCAGCTGGGGATGGACATGCTTCTGTTGTTCCTGAAGGAGAACGGTGCCCTGGACGAGAAAAGCTGTGCCGAAATACAGGACCGCTTCAAAGAAATTCTATACCGTCTTGCCCGGAAGCAAGCGGACAGCATTGTGCAGGACAAGCCTGTATGTAAATTTATCCGGAAGCTGTACGCACTGCTGGAAAGCGGACAGGTATGTGTGCTGAGCAAAAATCAGTTTCACGATTTTGTTCCCAACAACTGTATCGGTTATGAGGATGATGTGTTTTTCTATCTGCACAGCGAGATTGCCCACAGGGCAGTGAAGAAGCTGTGCGAGGAACAGGGGGAGTCCTTCTCCGTTTCCTCCAAGGGACTTCTGAAAGCACTGGCAGAGGAAAAGCTCATTGAAACCTGTTCCGGACAGAACACAAAAGCTGTCCGCATTGGCGGCAAGTCCAAGAGAGTTGCCTGCCTGTACAAGGAGAAAGCAAAAAAGATCGTAGACGCTGCCTTGTGAACAGGAAGTGTGGTAAGTGTGACGGAAGCCGGAAAGTGGTTGCGGTATCTGTGGATTTTTATATCTGTCAGGTGTGCCCATGGCAGCGCTGAGCTGTTACATGGAGCTGTTTCGTTTCTGCTGCGGAACAGAAGCCAATTTCCAAAAAGCGTTGGGACTCTAGGGGATTTCTCCCCTGTAGCTGGAAACACGGATAATCACGGGATATGGCCCCACCGTTGCGCCGCTGTGGCCGCTGTGTGGGCTTTTTCAAGGGCGGGTAGGGTAGTTACCCCACCGGTTAGGATACCCGGAAAAAACGCCAGTTTTGCGGGGTTTTTCAGGCAAGTCCCGATATCAACACACTCTGTCGACAAAAGCCGCCTACAGGCGGCGGAGTTTCCCAGACCTTAGTCTGGGGCAAGCAGAGCGTCTGGCTGTCCGCCTGACGCATCCGCCCCACAAGGGGGCGGAAATCGGGCGGAAGCCCGGACCCACTTTTACAAATTTTTCAAGAAACGGAGGAAAGCATTTGAACAATCGAAAGCGTGATAAAACGCTTACTGTCCGTCTGACATCAGCGGAAAAGGATATGATTGCTGTCAGGGCATCCAAAGCAAAAATGAGCCTGACCGATTTCTTGGTGGCGGTATCCTTACAAACACCAATCCACATTGCGGAGGATGTGAAGCCGTTGCTGGTGGAGCTAAAGCGCATCGGCAACAATGTGAATCAGATCACTACCAAGGTCAACGCTGGTCTGGTTTACGCAAATGGCCTGCAGGAGGTTGCGGATGAACTCCACGGCATCTACGAACAGGTCTATCGCATCGCCCGGAAAGACTGAATATGGCAACCGTCAACTACATCAAGGAGAAGAAGCAGACAGTCAGCGCCATGAAAGGTGTCATGAGCTACTGTTCTCAAGAGCAGAAAGTTCGCGATCCGAATACGAACCGTCGCCTGATCAGCGGGATCAACTGTAACGGCGAGGATGCCTTTACTGAGTTCATGGCTACAAAGCAAGTCCACGGTCAGACTCAGGGTTTTCAGTTTTATCAATACACCCAGTCCTTCCATCCAGGCGAGAAGCTCACCCCGGCGGAGGCACATGAAATCGCTCTGGAATTTGCTGAACAAGCCTGGCCCGGTCATGAGGTGCAGGTGTGTACCCACTGTGATGCAGCGCACATCCATTCTCATTTTGTGATCAACTCGGTTTCCTTTGAAACCGGAAAGAAACTGCACCAGGACCCAAACACCTTACGGATGCTTCGTGGACTCAGCGACGGCATCTGTATGGCGCACGGCTTGACAACCCTGACGCCTTATGCGCAGTCTGGAAAGAAGCTCTCCACCAGAGAGTACCGGGCTGCCGCCAAAGGAGAGAGCTGGAAATTTAAGCTAATGGCTTCCATCAACGATGCTATGCAGCATTCCGGCAGTCTGGAAGATTTCATCTACCACATGAAGCGCCGGGGCTATCAGCTCACCTGGACCAAGGAACGCAGGTACATTACATTCTTCTGTCCCAATGGAATGAAATGCCGGGACATCAAACTTCACGATCCAAAATTTTTGAAAGGTAATATTGAACATGAATTATTCATCCGAGAACAAATCTCAGGCCTCATTTTCTCTGGAAGAATTAGTCCAGAAGAACTCACAAAGTTTGGAAGTTATGGTGCGGGAGCCTTATCAGCCTTTGGTATACGCTATCCCGGAGAAGCAGTGGGAGGAATGGCTGAGCCTATTGACGCAGGCGGTACAGTTCCAGCCGACTCTGTACACGATGATTGCAGCTCTGACAACCAGGGAGCAGATGGCGAAATTTTTGCAAGACATGGCGAAACAGGAGAAGCAGTATCTGGACAACCTTCTGACGCAGAACGAGTCCATCCGTATGAAACTGGAGAAGTCTATCTCACAGGCTGGGAAGGACAGAGAGAAATCTACTTCCGAGATCTCCGTACTGGTAGAAAAGAACAGGGGCGAGATCCAAGAACTGGTTTCCGGTATGCGCCGCCAGTTCAGAAAGCTTCTGCTGTGGACGGCCCTGCTGTCTATTCTCCTGTCAGTGATGGTCTGCATGGCTTGGCAGCACTGGCTGGCGTAATCGAAAACGACTCCGATGATCCGGAGGAACGCCGCAAGAAGTTGGAGGCCCAGCGAGCAGGCTCCAACCTCAGTGCTGCCATTGATCTTGCCGCCGGTGTTGCTATGGTGCTGAATAAAGATAGAGAGGATGTTATCCATGAAGAAGATCCGCAAACTACCCTGAATATGAATTAACACGGAGGAACAATTTGACCAAAAAAGAAATCAGCAAAGAGCTGAAAGACTATCCCGCTGCGTTATCTGTTGAGGAAGTGTCCCAGATTTTACGGGTCAGCACCAAGACGGTTTACAAAATCATCCGCAACCAGGAACTCCCTGCCGTGAAAATCGGCAGGGAGTATCGTATCGCAAAATCCGCCGTGGTGGACCACCTGCGGAACCTGGACAAGAAATCTTCGAACCCCAAATGTGTTGTTTCTGATAACACTTCTTCTTTGGGGTGGATTTCTGAACGGTCTTGTGATATTGTGCTGTCAACCCCAAATCAGAAAGGAGGAACCGTAAATGGCAAATCCCAAATTAAATCTGGCTGCCAGTGTTCAGGTTAAGAATGGCAGACTCTACGCAGTGATCCAACTGAAAGAGAACGGCAAAACAAAACCTGTTTGGCGCACCTTAGGCCTCCCGGAAAACAGTCCCAAAACCAAAATCCAAAAAGCCTTCCGGGAAACCGTCAACAACTTTGAACAGGAGTATCTGGAAGCACTGGAGCGCCGCAACCGATCTGAAAGCGAAATCGGTGTCTACGAGTACATGGTAAGCTACCTGGTAAAGGCAAAGCCAAATTTGCAAAAGAGTACTTACCAGTCCTACAACGCCCTGATCAATGGCAAAATCAAGCGGTACTTCATAAGCCACCCAGAGCTCACCATTGGTAATCTTCGTCCCCAGGATATTGATGCCTTCTACAATACCCTGTACGCAGATGGCACCCAGTCCGCAACCGTCCTCCACTACCACGCACTGCTGCGGAAAGCGTTTCAAGTGGCGTTCATTGAAGAACGCATCACAGTCAATCCATTCGACCGGGTCCAGCGACCGAAGAAAAGCACCTTCCAGGGAGAACACTACTCCGAGGAAGAATTGCTCACCCTTCTGTCACTGACCCGGTCTGATGTTATCTACCCGGCAATCATCCTAGCTGGCGGCCTGGGGCTGCGCAGAAGCGAGGCCTTGGGCGTCCGCTGGTCAAGAATCAATTGGGATGATAATACGGTTCTGCTGGATACCAAGGTCATGGAATACGATGAGGATGGCAAAACCGTTATTGAGCCCATCGAAGAAATGAAAAACAAATCCAGCCGCCGCACCTTGCCTTTGCCGGTGCCGGTGATAGAGATGCTGAAGGAGGAACAAGAGAAGCAGGCAATCTACCGAAAGCTGTTCAAAGGCAGCTACAACCGGAAATACGATGATTATGTCTGCGTCGATCAGATGGGAAATCTGCTCCGCCCGGATTATGTGACTAATCACTTTGGTGACCTGCTGGAAAAGAACGGCCTGCGGAAGATCCGTTTCCATGACCTGCGGCACACCTTCGCCAGCCTGCTGCTGGCAAAGGAAGAACCCTTGATCAATGTATCCAACTTCTTAGGTCACAGCACCATCAGCACCACCGCAAACATTTACGCCCATCTGGATAAATCCAGCAAGCAGCACAGCGCTGATATCATCACCGGTATTTTGCAGCCCCAAAACAGCTAAGGCATCCCGCACAGGGGTGCCTCATTTTTATGGAGGTCATTATGAAAGATTACATTACAGGAAGCGAACTTCGGCAATACCTGCACATCTCTACCCGCAAGATGAAATATCTGATGGATTACAATTACATACCTCATGAGAACACCGGGAAGGCCACCCACAAGTACCGTATTCGCTTCTCAGATGTGGAAGCCTTCAAATTACGGATGGAACAGGACAAAAAGCTGCAGGCACAGCTTGCAGGTCAATTCAGCAGCCGCCCAAAGAAAACGCCGCAGCCAGTGAATCCCATTGACAGCGACACCTTGCAGGAATTCCTCATCAGGCGCTGGGAGTCTATGCCGGAAGCCCTGCTGATAGAGCAGGCGGCGCAAATGCTTGGTGCGAATCGAAACAGTATACTGCGGTTAGGGCATATTGGACAGCTTGAAATTGTGATAATCAGGGGAAAACGGTATTGCACAAAAGAAAATCTCATCCAATATCTAATCAGACCGGAGGTGACCCTCAGGCCCCAAATTGGAAACTACAAAGAAGTGATCAGCGAATTTAAGAAAAAGCAATGCCGTATACGGGAGAATGAAATCCGCAGGCAAAGGCGAGCTGCCAAGCGGGAAAAACAAAATCAGGAAGACTGATTACTTATATATTTCTGTGATTTCATAGAAAAGATATAGGGAATGATTATTTCTGAGCTTTTATGCGCAATAAATAAAGAAAAGCCCTGCAAATCTGTGAATTTACAGGACTTTTGGCGGAGGGTGTGAGATTCGAACTCACGGTGGGAATGACCCCATCACTGGTTTTCAAGACCAGCTCCATAAACCACTCGGACAACCCTCCGTATTTGGACAATTTTCAATTTTCTTAGAAAAGTCGTTAGAATAGCCACG
>JBJDYI010000149.1:0-34860 GCA_051867165.1 Faecousia sp.
GCACCATGATGGTCAAAACCCACCTGTCCCTTTCCGATGATCCCACCAAGAAGGGCACCCCCAAGGGCTGGCGTCTGGCAATCCGGGATATTCTGGAATATGGCGGCGCCAAGTTCCTGTGCCCCATGGCCGGTACCATCTCCATGATGCCCGGCACCGCAGCAGATCCTGCCTACCGCCGGATTGATGTGGACACCGAAACCGGCAAGGTTTCCGGCCTGTTCTAAGGAAACTCTGAATAAATCGTCTGCGGCTGGCAGGCGAATCTTCTGCCGCCAGCTCTTGCTGATTTAATCAGAGCTTCCCGAAGAAAAACAACCGAAGCGCAGGCGGTTCCCACTGCCTGCGCTTTTCCCTGAAAATCGATTGCATTGATTGCTGTAAGAGAGGGCCTTGCTCCTTCCATACAGCAGAAGCATCGGTGAAATTCGACACAGCACAGGAGAAACAGCAATGGACATGACAAAGGAATCCTGCCGGTTTTTTGTGGAGATACTGGCATCCTCGGCTCCGACCCCCGGAGGCGGCGGTGCGGCAGCCCTGGTGGGAGCCATCGGCGCGGCACTGTGCCACATGGTGGGCAATCTGACGGTGAACAAGAAACAGTATGCTCATGTACAGCGGGACATTGAAATTCTGAACGCTGGCTGTGCCCTGCTGGAAGAGGAGCTTCTGGACCAGGTCCAGGCGGACGCACAAAGCTTTCTGCCCCTGGCAGCGGCTTACCGTCTGCCCAAGGATACACCGGGCTATGACCGCTTTATGGATGAAGCCAAGCTCAATGCCTGTGACGTGCCCCTGGAGATTATGAGTCTGTGCTGCCGGGCCCTGGACTACATCGCCATCGCGGCAGAGTGTGGCAGCAAAATGGCGGCTTCGGATGCCGGCGCCGCTGCGGTGTGCTGCAAGGCTGCCCTCCAGGCAGCGTCGCTGACGGTGTTTATCAACACCCAGACCATGACTGACCGGGAAACGGCCGAGACCATCGACAGCCGGGTTCATGAAATGCTGGAGGCTTATGGCACCCTGGCGGACCGGGTGTATCTGGATATCTGCAACCGGTTCGGTCAGTCAAAAGGATAATCGTTAAGGAAGACGTTTTATGGCAAAATTACTGCTGGGTAAGGCTGTGGCCGATGCCCTGACAGAACAATTAAAGTGCAGGGTAGAGACCCTGAAAGAGAAGAATGTGACACCTGCCCTGGCCATCATCCGGGTGGGTGAGGATGCCGGCGACCTGAGCTACGAGCGCGGTGCCATGCGCCGGGCGGAGCAGCTGGGGGTAGAGGTGAGAACCATCGTTCTGCCGGAAACCACCACCGTGGAAGCGCTGCTGGAGACCATCGATGCGCTGAACGAAGATGACGGCATCCACGGCGTGCTGCTGTTCCGGCCGCTGCCGGAGCACCTGCGGCCCCGGCGGACGGAAATTTATAACCGTCTGGATCCCAGAAAAGATGTGGACGGCATGACGGACCTCAGCTGCGCCGGTGTCTATACCGGCCGGGCGGTGGGATTTCCGCCCTGTACCGCTGCCGCCTGCATGGAACTGCTGGACCATTACGGCATTGAGCCCAAGGGGAAGAAAACGGTGATCATCGGAAGATCCTTGGTGGTGGGCCGGCCTGCCGCCCTGATGCTGATGCACCGCCATGCTACCGTAACCGTGATCCACACCCATACGGAGGATCCCACGGCTTATCTGCCCCAGGCGGATATTCTGATCTGCGCTGCCGGTGTCAAGGGCATGGTCACCGGTGCCGATGTCCGTCCCGGCCAGGTGATCCTGGATGTGTCCATGAACTATGACCCGGAAAAAATAACCGCCAAAGGAAAGGGCGGCATGGTGGGTGACTGCATTTTTCCCGAAGTGGAGCCGATTGTGGATGCCATCACGCCTGTTCCCGGGGGTGTGGGCGCCGTCACCAACACCGTGCTGATGAAGCATGTGATTGAGGCAGCAGAACGAACCTGATAAGAAAGAAGGAGAGAATGATGAAGAAAATCCGCGCTCTTCCGGAAAGTGACTTTCTAAAGCTGTTTTTTGGGTGCTTTGCGGCCTTTTTCCTGGTCGCGGCCTTTTGTATGCCGGACCGGGCCCAAATGATTCCCGGCTTATGGCAAATCCTGATCCAACCGGAAAAGGTTGCCACCAGTTATTTCGGGGTGGGCGGCTTTGCGGCCACCTTTCTGAACATGGGTCTGGTGGCCAGCATTTGCTTTGCGCTGTTTGTGATCTTTCAGGCAGAAGCCAACAATACTTCCACCCTGGCCGTCATCCTCACCACCGGTTTTGGCGCGTGGGGCATCAACATCCTGAACATCTGGCCTTCCATTGCCGGCGTGTTCCTCTATGCCTTTGTGAAGAAGGAGAAGCTGCGCAATCTGATTCATGCCATGCTGTTTTCCACGGGACTGGCTCCCTTGATGACGGATCTGATGATCCGGTATCCAAACGCGGAGGTGGGGGGCTTTACCTTAGGAGGTGTGGCTCTGGCCCTGGCGGTGGGCTGTGCCATTGGATTTTTCCTGCCAGCTGGCCTGGAACATTCCCCCAAGGTACATAAGGGGTTTGATCTGTACAGCGCCGCCCTGCCCATGGGCATGATGGCCTTTTTCCTGAATGCCCAGTTGTTTAAAACCATGGGCATCCAGCTGCCGGAACCGGGGGATACCCTGGGAGTGGTGTCTCCTATGATTTGCAATGTGTTCTGCCTGGTTTTGTTCGGCAGCTGCATTGCCGCGGCCCTGGCTCTGGGCTGCACTCCCAAAGCCTACTGGCGGCTGCTGCGGGACCCGGATTTTATCAGAGATTTTTCTTCTTATTACGGCACCCATGTGTTCCTGATGAATGTGGGTGTGTTCGGCCTGTTCATTCTGGGCTACTATAATCTCATTGGCGCCCCCTTTAACGGCGTCACCTTCGGCGTGGTGTTTTGTATGCTGGCCACCTGTAATTCAGGCTCCCACCCCGGCAACGTCTGGCCCATTATGTTGGGCTATATGGTGTCCAGTGTGGTGTTCGGCTGGCTGTCCCAGGCTGCCGGCGGCGATTTTGCCATGCACATCAATTCCCAGGCCATCGTGGTGGGATTGTGCTACGCCAATGGCCTCAGCCCCGTGGCAGACAAGTATGGCTGGCAGTTTGGCTTCCTGGGTTCTGTCATGCATTACCTGCTGGTGACCAGTGTGCCCATGCTCCACGGTGGATTCTGCCTGTATAACGGCGGCTTCACCGCAGCTCTGATCTGCCTGATCATGGTGCCGGAGCTGGAGCGGTTTGCCAAAACCAAGAACGAACGCAAAACACTGAAAACACAGCACAAAGCCATGAAAACAAAATAACATTGCAAAACCGCCTTTCTTCTGGTATGATAGCCAAAAGGAAGGCGGTATATTGCTGCTGATAATACGACAGATCGCCGCATGGAAATCGAACTGCCCTCTGGGGGAGTCCTCGGTTCCGTGGGGCAGCGAAAGGTTTTTATATGGTCAATGTATGTGATATTCAGGTGATGAAGCCACTGCTCAGCCAGCATGGCTTCTACTTTTCCAAGGCCAAGGGCCAGAACTTCCTCATTGCGCCCTGGGTGCCGGAGTCCATTGCGGTGGAATCCGGCGTTGAAAAAGACGTGGGGGTTCTGGAAATCGGACCCGGCATCGGGCCGCTGACCCAGCAGCTGTGCCTGCGGGCGGGCAAGGTCTGCGCCGTGGAGGTGGACAACCGGCTCAGGCCCATTCTGGACATCACCGTGGGGGAGTTTGACAATCTGGAAATCATCTGGAATGATGTGCTGAAGCTGGATGTCCCTGCTCTGGTGAAGGAAAAGTTTGGCACTCTGCGGCCCATGGCCTGTGCCAATCTGCCCTACTACATTACCTCTCCCATCCTGACGGCTCTGCTGGAAGCAGAGTGCTTTGAAGCTGTCACGGTCATGGTCCAGAAGGAGGTGGCCCAGCGGATCGCCGCCGCGCCCGGCAGCGCCGATTACAGCGCGTTTACCGTGTTCTGCCAGTATTATGCGGAACCGGAACTGCTGTTTGATGTGCCGGCCCACTGCTTCCTGCCCCAGCCCAAGGTGACCTCTGCGGTCATCACCCTGAGAACCCGGCGCGAAAAGCCCTGGGATATTCTGGACCAGGACATTTTCTTCCGGACGGTCCGGGCCAGCTTCGCCATGCGGCGTAAGAAGCTCTCCAACGGCCTGGCCTCCGGCTTTCCGGAGCTGGGTAAGACCGGCGCGGCCGAAGTCCTTGAAGCGGCGGGGTTTGATGCCAATGTCCGGGGCGAGACCCTGTCCATTCCGGAATTTGCCCGGATCGCCAATGAGATTGTAAAGAGGAAAAACGGATGATTGAATTTCTGTTTTTGGACCTGGATGACACCATCCTGGATTTTCACAAGGCAGAACGGCTGGCAATTTCCAGAACCGTCCGGGAATTTGGCGTGGAGCCCACAGAGGACATTCTGCGCCTTTACCATGGCATCAACAAGTGGCACTGGGAGCAGCTGGAACTGGGGAAAATGACCCGGGAGGAAGTGCTGGTGAACCGGTTTGGCGTGCTGTTTGAAAAGCTGGGTATGGAGATCGACGCACCGGCCTGTGCCAAGATCTACGAAAAAAATCTCTCTATCGGCCATTATTTCCTCCCCGGAGCGGAGGAAGCGGTGGATTCCCTCAGCAAAAAATACCGGTTGTTCCTGGCCAGTAACGGCACAGCCACCGTGCAGAAGGGCCGCATGACCAGCGCCAACCTGTACCGGTTCTTTGAAAAGGTGTTTGTGTCCCAGGAGATTGGCCACAATAAACCGTCCAAGGCTTTTTTTGATGCCTGCTTTGCCGCCATCCCCGGCTTTGATCCCGCAAAAGCCATGATGGTGGGCGACAGCCTCAGCTCTGACATCCGGGGCGGCATCAACGCCGGCATTGCCACGGTCTGGGTGAACCCCGAACACAAAGACTGCGGTGATATTCATCCCGATTACCAGATTGAAGCCCTGTCCCAGCTGGAAGCGCTGCTGGAAACCCTGTAACGGAAAAGCCCGTACGAAAGGGCTGTGTTCGTAAGATGGTTAACAGTCACAGTAGTTTGCACTGCTGTGGCTGTTCTTGTATTTTATCCTGTTATGTGATAAAATGAAACTGAACAGACCTACAAATCGGAATTTTGGGAGACAGGATGAAATCATTTCTTGTAAAAGTCAGAGCACCCGAAAAAGGTGTTTCACTTAAAATACAGATAGTGACAACAATAGACATAATGCTGTTTGGATTTATGCTTGGAGTATTGCAGAAATGGATTGATGGTTCACCAAGCGATATATTCCCATTATTGGTGCAATGGCTTGACATCAGAAACTATTTTGGTCGATTGGCAATATGGATTTTATTAGCGACCATTATTTCTGTTTACTCAAAATCGCCCTTGAGAGCTTCTGTTAACACATTTTCGTTCCTAATAAGTATGCTGGCAGGCTACTACCTCTATTGCAATTTTGTCTTAGGCTTTTTGCCGAGAGCTTATATGATGATATGGGTAGTAATTTCTTTTGCATCTGTTTTTTTGGCATATATATGTTGGTACGCAAAAGGAAAGGGAATTACTGCAATTATCATATCCAGCATCATTATTGGTGTTTTGCTTGCCCAAGCATTTTCACTCACGCACGGATTTTATGTGTATCACCTGATGGAGGTTATCACATGGATAATTGGCGCGATTGTCCTATATAGAAAGCGAAATGAGTTTACTGTTGAGCTTGGATTATCCATTGTGATTGCATTTATGTACCAATTAGTTATTCCTCATTTTGGATAAGGATAAATTTCGGTTTGTCGAACAAATACAAAGGCGCATTTCTATACGGGGTAAGCTCCGTATGTGCGCTCTGCGAGGTAAAACACCCCGGACACCTGAATGTCCGGGGTGTTTTGTGTCGCTGCGTTCCGAACAAGGGGCTGGTCTCGCCTGCCGGCTCGGTCGGTGCTTCAAAGCGTTTCACGCTTTGAGGTCTCCACCGGAGACCCGCACCCCGTTGCGCCGCCTTGCAGCTATCCTCATTAAGGTAAAAGGCGTGACCACTTTCGCCACGCCTTTTGCATATTTCACTGTCTTATGAGCAATGCCCGAAAGGACGGGCTATTGTGTTTTTGGGGATGATCCTGTCCCATATGTGGTGATTTTCCCCAAAACCCAAACACTGCACCGGGACGTCGCATTTTGTTTGGATATTGTTTACAATTAACTGCCTTGAAAATTCGACATTGTTGGTATATAGTAATAAGTGCAAGCATCTGTTTGACGTTTTCCCGGAGGTGATCGTTTATGAAAATACAATTTCTTGGCGCCACCCACGAGGTGACAGGTTCCTGTACATTGCTGGAGGTAGGCGGAAGATATTATCTGGTGGACTGCGGCATGGAGCAGGGCGTGGATGTGTTCCAGAATATGCCGCTGCCGGTGCCGGCAAACCAGATCGAAGCGGTGTTCCTGACCCATGCCCATATTGACCATTCCGGCATGCTGCCCAAGCTGTGCAAGGACGGTTTCCATGGTCAGATCTATGCCACGGAAGCCACCTGCAACCTGTGCGACATCATGCTGCGGGACTCCGCGCACATCCAGGAGTCGGAGGCCCAATGGCGCACCCGGAAGGCAGAACGGGCCGGTGAGCCGGCTGTGGAGCCTACTTATACCCTGGACGATGCCGTGCGCACCATCAAACTGCTGCGGCCCTGCCGGTATCTGGAACCCATTCAGGTGGCAGAAGGCATTGTGCTGCGGATGAACGACATTGGCCATCTTCTGGGCAGTGCCGCCATTGAGCTATGGCTGACGGAGGGGGAAACCACGAAAAAAATCGTATTCAGCGGCGACGTGGGCAACACGGATCAACCCCTGCTGAATGACCCCAAGACCGTGGAAGAAACAGAATATCTGGTAATTGAGTCCACCTATGGTGACCGGTACCATGACAAGGACCGGCTGTGGCCGATTCAGGAACTGGCAGACTGTATCCAGAAGGCTCTGGATGCCGGCGGCAATCTGGTGATCCCCTCCTTTGCCGTGGGCCGGACCCAGGAAATGCTGTACCTGATCCGGGAAATCAAGCAGAAGGGCCTGGTGAAGGGCCACTATGGATTCCCGGTGTATGTGGATTCTCCGCTGGCGGTGGAGGCCACCGGCATTTTCCTCCAGAGCCATGAAAGCAACTTTGATGAGGAGACCCTGGCGATCCTGCGGCAGGGGATCAACCCCATCTGGTCTCAGGGCGTGACCTTGTCGGTGACCCCGGAGGAATCCAAAATGATCAACATGGATCCCCGGCCCAAGGTGATTCTGTCTGCTTCCGGTATGTGTGAAGCAGGACGCATCCGGCACCACCTGAAGCACAACCTGTGGCGAAAAGAGAGCATTATCCTCTTTGTAGGCTATCAGGCAGAGGGCTCCCTGGGACGCAAGCTCCAGGAAGGCGCCAAGTCGGTCAAGCTCTTTGGAGAAGAAATTGCCGTCAATGCCCAGATTGCCACCCTGAAGGGTACCTCCGGCCACGCAGACAAGGAAGGCCTGCTGAAATGGCTGGGCAGCTTCAAAGAGAAGCCGGCCATGGTGTTCGTGAACCACGGTGAGGATTCCAGCTGCGAAGCCTTCCGGGCCTGCCTGCAGGACATGGGCTACAACGCGGAAGCCCCTTACAGCGGCACCGAATATGACCTGCTCACCGGCAAGATGACGATCTACACCGATGGCAAGCCCATCGACCGGGTCGAGACCTTCAAAGGCACCCAGCGGGCCAGACAGGTTTACGAAGAACTGCTGGCGGCAGCCGAGGATCTGCTGCGTCTGGTCAAAAAGCGCCGCGGCATGACCAACAAGGACAATGCCAAGCTCACCAGCCAGATCCGTAGCCTGATCGACAAGTGGAAATAAAAAGGACGGGCCCCGGCAGAAAAATCTGCCGGGGCATTTTTGTGGCAGTGGTTTATTGGAGGCGTGAAAACAGAAAGAAAATCCCCGGCAGGAAACCCTGCCGGGGAGGATACGACAACGCCACAAGGCGGTGTCTATCTAATAAAACAAAATCGTTTTATTAGATAATCGTATTACTTCAGACGGTACTTGGAGGCATACTCCCGGTACTGATCATCGAAGTGCTCGTTTTCGCTGCGGGCGGAACGAAGGACTTCGTGCATATTCATGTTGTTGTGGGCCTTGTCCACGATGCAGCCGGCGATGTTGGAACAGTGGTCGCCGATTCGCTCCAGGGCGTTCAGCAAATCAGACCAGATGAAGCCACCTTCGATGGAGCAGGAGCCCTGCTGCAGCCGCAGGATGTGGTGAATACGGAGCTTTTCCTTCAGATCGTCGATGACCTGCTCCAGAGGCTCCACCATATAAGCAGCTTCCAGGTCATTGTTCCGGAAGGCGGAGAAGGACAGGTCCACGATTTCACTGACGGCGGCGGTAATGACGCTCAATTCATGCTTGGCGGAAGTGGACAGCTCCAGGCCCTTGGAATCCATCTCTTCTGCGGATTCGGCCAGATTGCGGGCATGGTCGCCAATGCGCTCAAAGTCATTCAGCGCTTTGAGCAGCATGGCAGCCTCATTGCTGTCGGCTTCACTGATGGGCAGTGCCGACAGCTTCACGAGATAGGTACCCAGAATGTCCTCGTAGTGATCGGTTTTCCGCTCTCCATCCCGGACGGCATCCAGCAATTCCGGCGTAAAGCGCTGCAGAGCGGTTATGCTGTCCCGCAGGGTAGCGGCAGCAACATCGGCCATTTCGGCAGTCAGAACACGGCAGCGTTCCAGTGCCACGGGCGGGGTGGTCAGCAGACGCTCATCCAGCTCGGAGACCACTTCCGGCTGCTTGGCATCGGGCACCAGCTTGCACACCAGCTTTTCCAGCAGATTGCCGGAGGGCAGCAGAGCGGCGGTACAGATGATGTTGAAGGCGGTGTGGCAGATGGAAATGCCCAGATGGGTGGCGCCTTCTTCCAGAATGGCTGGCGCAAACAGAGCTTTGACCGCCAGGAACAACACCAGGCCCAGAATGGTGCCGATGATGTTGAACAGCAGGTGCACATAGGCAGCCCGCTTGGCGTTTTTGGTGGTGCCCACAGAAGACAGCATGGCGGTGATACAGGTGCCGATGTTTTGACCCATGATGATGGGAATGGCGGCGGCATAGCTCACCGCGCCGGTGGCAGACAGGGCCTGCAGGATACCCACGGAGGCAGAGGAGGACTGGATGATGCCGGTCAGCACCGCGCCAGCCAGCACACCCAGAATGGGATTGGTAAACAGCAGGAACAGGTCGGTGAACCAGGTTTCGTCCCGCAGTCCCTTCACGGCCCCGGACATGGTATCCATACCGAACATTAGCACGGCAAATCCCAGCAGGATCATGCCGATGTCTTTTTTCTTGCTGTCTTTGATAAACATGTAGTAGATGATGCCAATGAGTGCCAGAACAGGGGTAAAGGACGTGGGCTTCAGCAGCTGGATAAACAGGCTGTCACCTTCTACGCCGCTGAGCGAGAGAACCCAGGCGGTGACAGTGGTACCCACGTTGGCACCCATGATCACGTTGATGGCCTGGCCCAGCGTCAGAAGGCTGGAGTTGACAAAGCCAACCACCATAACCGTGGTGGCGGAGGAGGACTGAATCACAGCGGTGACGGCCATACCGGTGAGGAAGCCCATCATCCGGTTGGTGGTCAGCTTGCTGAGCAGAGAGCGCAGAGAATTGCCGGCGGCCCGTTCCAGGGATTCGCCCATAATGTTCATACCGAACAGAAACAGGCATAGGCCGCCGAGCATGGTGAGAATATCAAAAATATCCATAACATTCTGCCTTTCATGTGGTGATGACCTTATTCTAGCAAATCCTGACGGGAAATGTAATGCTTTCCATGTAAAATCTGTGTAAAGTCTGCCACAAAAGAATCGGCATCATTCTGCTGTGGAACGAAAAACAGCAGCGGTCCTAGAACCGCTGCTGTTTGATTAATCATCCAGTCGTTTGATATTGGCCCCCAGCGCTGTCAGCTTTTGGACCAGACTTTCGTAACCGCGCTCCACGAAGTGGATGTGTTCCACATAGGTTGTTCCCTGGGCCGCCAGGCCTGCAATCACCAGCGCGGCGCCGGCCCGAAGATCGTGGGCACAAACCGTCGCGCCCCGGAGCTGCTCCACACCTGTGACGGTGGCGGTCTTTCCGCTGATTTTGATATCGGCGCCCATGCTTTCCAGTTCGGTGCAGTAACCGAAGAACCGGGTCTCATACACACTTTCCGTCAGCTTACTGACGCCGCTGGCCAGCGCCATGCAGACGCAGACCTGGGCCTGCATATCCGTGGGGAAGCCGGGATAGGGGCGGGTCTTTACAATACTGCGGCGAAGCTTTCCGGTGCGGATGATCCGGATGGAATCATCATAATTGATAACCCGGGCACCCATTTCCTGCAGCTTGGAAGTGATACACTCCATGTGCTTGGGGATGACGTTCTGCACCAGGACATTGCCGCCGGTGGCAGTGACCGCAGCCATGTAAGTACCTGCTTCAATCTGGTCGGGGATGATGGCGTAGGTGCCGCCCTTCAGGGCGTTGACACCCCGGATTTTTACGGTGTCGGTACCGGCACCGTTAATCTTGGCGCCCATGGTATTCAGGAAGTTGGCCAGGTCCACAATATGGGGCTCTTTGGCGGCGTTCTCGATGATGGTCTGGCCGGGAATCAGGCAGGCTGCCAGCATGATGTTGATGGTGGCGCCCACGGAAGCCATATCCAGGCTGATCCGGTTGCCCTGCAAACCCTCGGGACCGGGTTCCAGGGAGACGTATTCGTCGGTGTCATCCACATCGGCACCCAGCAGCAGGAAGCCTTTGATGTGCTGGTCGATGGGGCGGGAGGCGAAGCTGCAGCCGCCGGGCAGAGCAACCTTTGCTTTGCCGAACCGGCCCAGCAGGGCACCCATCAGGTAGTAGCTGGCACGCATTTTCCGCACAAGGGCGGCGTTGGGCTCCGTACACTGGACCCCGGAGCAGTCAATTTCCAGTACATGCTTTTCGGGGCAGGTAATTTTGGCACCCATCTCAAAAAGAATGTTGGACATTGCTTCAATATCGGAAATATAGGGTACATTCTCAATCCGGCATTTGCCGCTTACCAGCAATGTGGCAGGCAGAATGGCCACCGCGGCATTTTTTGCGCCGCTGATGGTAACGGTGCCGTTCAGAGGGTTACCACCGTTGATTTCATATCTGGCCAAGGATGATCCTCTCCTTGTGTTGGATTCGGGTTTTATGCATATTCCAAAGCAGTATATCACAATTTAGCCATTCTGTAAAGCATTATTGGTATATTTACCGTCGGAGACCTTTTGGATAATGATTTTTCAGCTTTGTTTTATCTCCCTTGCCCCAGCCGATGGAATATGGACCCGCACAGACCAGACACCAACCCTGGATGGTGCTGGGGATCACATCACCATGGAGGTATGCATTGATTTCCGGGGATTCCGGTTCGTAGCGCTGTATGTTTTTACATTCCTTCAGCCACAGGGCCAGGGCATGGGCCGGCTCAAACCGGTCTTTTTTCACAGTGCCCAGCTCCAGACCCGGCCGTAGCACCTTTAATTTCCGCAGATCCGGCAGTTCTTCCGGGGCCCAGAACAGATTCTGGCCGAAGGAGACAGCCTTGCCTGGCGGCAGCCGGATGCCCAGGTCTTTGGCAAAGGCCAGCCACTGCTTTGGCAGTTTCTCCGCAGGCGCCATGGCCGCATCCTCTGATTCTCCACCGGTTTTCTTCAGGACGGCAGCAAAATGGCCCTCGCCCAGGAGCTTGTGGGGCCACATCCGGTGGCTGCCGTTGGGACCGGGGACAAACCAGGGCGCCTCCAGAATTTCCGGCTGGAATTCCGGGTGGGTCTCCAGAAAATTCGACACGGCCAGTTCATCCTCTTCCGGGGCAAAGGTGCAGGTGGAGTACACCAGACGGCCGCCGAGACGGACCAATTGCGCCGCGGAGTGCAAAATTTCAGCCTGCCGCCGGGCGCACATTTCCACGGTCTCCTGACTCCAGTCGGTGACGGCGGCCTCCTCCTTGCGGAACATGCCCTCGCCGGAACAGGGGGCATCCACCAGTACCCGGTCAAAGAAACCGGGGAACCGGCTGGCCAGGCTGCCGGGATGCTCATTGGTCACGAGCGCGTTGGCAACAGCCATCCGTTCGATATTCCGGGACAGAATTCTGGCGCGCTTGGGGTTGATTTCATTGCAGAGCAGGAATCCCGTTCCCATCATCCGGCCGGCGATCTGGGTGGTTTTGCCGCCGGGGGCGGCGCAGAGATCGCAGACCCGCTCTCCGGGCTGGGGGTCCAGCAGGGCTACCGGAGCCATGGCACTGGCTTCCTGTAAGTAGTATACGCCTGCTTCATGGTAAACGTGCAGGCCGGGCCGGGATTCCGGGTCATAATAAAAACCAGCCGGCTCCCAGGGCACATTGTTCCGGACGAAGGGCAGTGCCGGCGGTTCTCCCTTCAGGGGATTAAACCGCAGGGCCACCGCCCGGGGCCGTTCCAGGCTGGCAAGAAAATCGGAATAGTCTTCCCCCAACTGGTGCTTCATTCGTTCCAAAAACGCTTCGGGCAGCATAGTGTGTCTCCTTCAATGGATTCTTTGGGAGGATTATACCACAGCCCAAAGAGATTTTCCACCGCAAAGAGCGGGAATCTGCTCCGCCGGGGCTTAAATTTCATGCGTGAAGTCCGTTGCGGGCATTTGGGGGCCGACCCTGCGGCATCCATCCACCGCCCACAAATGGTCATTTTCCTTCTTTATACACAAAGAAAGGGCGCCCCGTTTGAGGCGCCCGGCTGTATTTTTTTGATTGGATTACACCATGGCGGCGGTGATGATGGCCATCTTGTAGACCTCGTCGGCATTGCAGCCACGGGACAGGTCGTTGATGGGAGCGGCCAGACCCTGCAGGATGGGACCGTAGGCTTCGAAGCCGCCAAGACGCTGCGCAATCTTGTAGCCGATGTTGCCGGCTTCGATGGTGGGGAAGATGAAGGTGTTGGCATGGCCTGCCACGGGGGAGCCGGGGAACTTCAGCTGACCCACTTCGGGGGCAACGGCGGCGTCGAACTGCATCTCGCCGTCGATGGCAAATTCGGGAGCCATTTCCTTGGCAATGGCAGTGGCGTCATGGGACAGTTTCACGGTGCCGCCCTTACCGGAACCGTTGGTGGAGAAGCTCAGCATGGCAACCTTGGGATCGATGCCGAACACCTTAGCGGTACGGGCGGTTTCCACAGCCACTTCTGCCAGCTGCTGGGCAGCGGACAGGACCACATTGCCTTCCTTGTCCTTGCGGTCCTCATAGCCCAGGTTGATGGCGCAGTCGCCCATGGCCAGCTTTTCCTCGCCGCGGACCAGGATGAAGCAGGAGGAAACCAGGTTCATGCCCTTCTTGGTTTTAACGATCTGCAGAGCGGGACGGACGGTATCCGCGGTGGAGTAGGTGGCGCCGCCCAGCAGGGAGTCGGCATAGCCCATCTTCACCAGCATGGTGCCGAAGTAGTTGCCCTTGGAGAGCGCTGCCTTACATTCTTCGGCAGTCATCTTGCCCTTGCGCAGGGCCACCATGGTTTCCACCATGGCATCCATGCCTTCATAGGTAGCGGGGTCCAGAATCTCAACACCTTCAATATTGAAGCCGCCCTTGGCAGCGTTGGCTTTGACAGTTTCCACGTTGCCCACCAGGATGGGCTTCAGGAAACCGCCTTCCACCAGACGGGCAGTGGCTTCCAGAATACGGGCGTCATGGCCCTCGGTGAACACGATGGAGCGGGGATTGGCCTTCAGCGTTTCAATCATTGCATTGAACATGGTTATCATTCCTCCATATAGTCGGGCGTGAGCCCGTATTTTTACACTTAAAGTATATATTACAATTTCTTCCTGCGCAAGCCCTTTTTTGGAATGAATTGCCGCAGAGGTGCAAAAACTGAAATGACCCAATGTTTGGATTAATTTTTGTTGATTCTGATGAAAAAAATTAGAAATTGCCCCAAAATACTCTTGCTTTTTGTGCGAGATGGCATTATAATGAAGCCAAACTATGATTGGGGGCGTGGCGATTGGGCGAAGTGCTGGCGGTGCTGTCAGGCAAGGGCGGCACAGGAAAAACGTCGGTTTGTGCCGGCGTTGCCACGGCGCTGGCGGAAGAGGGAAGGCAGGTGCTCTGCATTGACTGCGATGTGGGCCTGCGGAACCTGGACATCTCGCTTGGGATGTCCGACAGCGGCGGATTGTCCTTTCTGGATGTTTGCAGCGGCGCGTATCCTCTGGAGCAGGCGGAGCGGCACCCCAATTACTCCGGTTTGCGCTTTTTGACCGCACCGATGAACTGCGGCGCGGATCGCATTGACCGGGATGCGTTCCGGGAAATGCTTCGCAGCGCCCGGCAGTCCTTTGACTTCATTCTGCTGGATGCCCCTGCCGGCGTGGATGCCGGATTCCGGCTGGTGACAGCCGTGGCGGACCGCTTTCTGGTGGTAACCGGTGCCGGCCCGGCGGCCATCCGGGATGCTTCCCGGGTCAGCGATTTGCTGGAACTGGCGGGGAAAGAAAATATCCGTTTGGTGGTCAACCGGGTGGACCGGGATATGCTGTCTGCTGTGCGGGTGACCATTGACGATGTGATGGATGCGTCCGGACTGCCCCTGCTGGGTGTGGTGCTGGAGGATCCCAATGTGACCCTGGCTGCGTCCTTTGGCCAGCCCGTTCTCCGGTATGCAAAGCGATGCGATGCAGCCAAGGCATTCCGCCGCATTGCCCGTCGGATCCAGGGCTACAACGAACCCATGAAACTGCGTTAAATCTGCTTATATAGAGAAAAAAGGAGTGACCGTTGTGAATATTGCATTTCTGGCACACGACAAGAAGAAGGAACTGATGGTTCAGTTCTGTACTGCCTACAAGAGCGTTCTTCTGAAGCACAACCTTTACGCCACTGCCACCACCGGCCGCCTGATCGCGGACAATACAGGTCTGCCCATCACCCTGCTGCTTTCCCATAAGCAGGGCGGACATCAGCAGATCAATGCCCGCATTGCCTATAATGAAATCGATCTGGTCCTGCTGTTCACCGATCCCAACACAACTTCCCCCTGGGATGACAGCCAGATGATCGAGACCATCCGCCATTGTGACAAGCACAATGTGCCCATTGCCACCAATCTGGCCTCTGCTGAAATGCTGATCATGGGCCTGCAGCGCGGTGACCTGGACTGGAGAGAGATGATCCGTTCCAAGCCCAGATTCTAAAGAATGAATGTCCGAAAGCCGCCCTGCCGGTAGGCTGGGCGGTATTACTTTGTATACATCGAAAGGAAAAGAATTATGGATATCATCAAGCCCCGGACCCTGTCCGGCTTTATGGAACTGCTGCCTGCCAAGCAGGTCCGCTTTGAAAAAATGGTGGAGATTCTCCGCAGCACCTACGCATCCTATGGCTTTGCGCCTCTGGATACCCCCGTCATTGAGGATGCCCAGATATTGCTTGCCAAGGGCGGCGGCGAAACGGAGAAGCAGATTTACCGGTTCCAGAAGGGTGACAGCGACCTGGCCCTGCGCTTTGACCTGACAGTGCCCCTGGCCAAGTATGTGGCGCTGCACTGCAATGAGCTGGCCTTCCCCTTCCGCCGGTTCCAGATCAGTAAGGTCTACCGGGGAGAACGGGCCCAGCGTGGCCGCTTCCGGGAATTTTACCAGGCGGACATCGATATCATCGGTGACGGCAAGCTGGATGTTTTGAATGAGGCGGAAATTCCTGCCATCATCTATAAGGTGTTTCGGGGCTTCGGCCTGAGCCGGTTCCAGATCCGGGTGAACAACCGGAAGATCCTCAATGGTTTCTATGGCATGCTGGGCTTGTCCGAGAAGTCCGGTGAGATCATGCGCACCGTGGACAAGCTGGACAAGATCGGTGCCGAAAAGGTGAAGAACATTCTGCTGGATGACGGCGGTCTGACACAAGACCAGGCTGACGAGATTCTGGCCTTCATTGCCATTCAGGGCACCAACGCCCAGGTGCTATCCGCGCTGGAGGGCTATCAGGGCCGCAACGAGATCTTTGACATGGGTCTGGAAGAGCTGAAGGCTGTCACCGCGAATCTTGCTGCCTTCGGTGTGCCGGAAGCCAACTTTGCCGTGGACCTGACCATTGCCCGTGGCCTGGACTACTACACCGGCACCGTTTATGAGACCACCCTTCTGGATCACCCGGAGATCGGCTCCGTCTGCTCCGGCGGCCGCTATGACAATCTGGCCGGTTATTACATCGATAAGGCTCTGCCCGGCGTTGGCATTTCCATCGGTCTGACCCGCCTGTTCTACGTTCTGGATGAACAGGGCTTGCTGAACCCGGAACTGCCCAGCGCCCCTGCCGATGTGCTGGTGCTGCCCATGACCGCCGATGCCGCCCCTGCCATTGCTGTGGCGGAAGCCATTCGTGCCGAAGGCCTGCGGGTCCAGCTGTACTGCGAACAGAAGAAGTTCAAGCAGAAGATGGCTTATGCCAACAAGCTGGAGGTACCCTTTGCGGTTCTGCTGGGTGAAGATGAGATCAGCGAGGGCATCTGCTCCGTTAAGAATATGCGCACCGGCGAGCAGGTGAAACTGGCCCCCAAAGAGGCTGCCGCCCACATCAAAGCAGTTCTGGCCCAGATCAGCGGCGCTGTGATTCTGGAAAAGTAAAGAAAACCACTCTTCCCCGGATGACACCATCCGGGGAGGTTTTTGTTTGAGCGGGAATCAGGATTCCTGAGAAAGAGGAAAGATTTGCCCGAAAATGATTCACCGGCTGCCGCTTCAAAGGCAGCACTTTCTCTTTTTGCATTTTTAATAGACTTTCCGGAAAAAGGATGGTATGATAACAGCATACAGATTATGACAGGAGGAATGAACCATGTCTGTCCCAGTCCTCATTTTGGAACAAGAAAAAAAGGCGGCCCTGGATGCGGGGTTTGCCGCTGCCTTTGGCGGTGCGCCGGAACGCTACTTTTCCGCTCCCGGCCGCACGGAGATCGGCGGCAACCACACGGACCACCAGCGAGGCCGGGTATTGGCGGCCGCGGTCAATCTGGACACCCTGGCGGCTGTCCGGATCAACGGCACGGACACCATCCGGATTTTGTCAAAAGGCTATCCCATGAGCGTGGTCCATGTGAACGAGCTGACCCCTGTGGATACCGAAATCAACACCACCCCCGCCCTGATCCGGGGTGTGGCGGCCCGGTTTCATCAGCTGGGCTGCGACGTTAAGGGCTTTGACGCCTACTGCGAATCCACGGTGCTGCCCGGTTCCGGTCTTTCCTCCTCTGCGGCCTATGAGGTGCTGATCGGTACGATTATTAACCACCTGTTCTTTGAAGGAAAAGTGTCCCAGCCGGAGATTGCCCAGATTGGTCAGTATGCGGAAAATGTATTTTTTGGAAAGCCCTGTGGGCTCATGGACCAGACGGCCTCTGCGGTGGGCAATCTGGTGACCATTGATTTCCGGGACAAGGATCATCCTGTGATCCGGCCCGTGGATTTTGACTTTGCTGCCTGCGGTCATGCCCTGTGCATCATCGATTCCGGTGCCGATCACGCGGATCTGACCGATGAATATGCCGCCATTCCCGGGGAAATCAAAACGGTGGCAGCCTGGTTCGGCAAGGAAGTGCTGACCCAGATCGACGAGGCGGACTTCTATGCCGCCATCCCGGCCCTGCGGGAAGCCTGTGGTGACCGGGCTGTTATGCGGGCCATCCACTTCTACCAGGACAATGCCCGGGTGCCCCGGCAGGTGGAAGCACTGGAAGCGGGGGATTTTGAAGAATTCCTGCGGCTGATTAAAGAAAGCGGCCATTCCTCTTATATGTATTTGCAGAACGTTATTCCTTCCGGCTATCAGCGGCACCAGGATGTGGCGGTGGCCCTGGCTCTGTGCGAGCATTATCTGGCCGACCGCGGTGCTTACCGGGTCCACGGCGGTGGCTTTGCCGGTACCGTTCAGGCCTTTGTTCCCTTTGATCTGCTGGACAGCTTTGTTGCCGGCATTGATGGCGCTCTGGGCGCCGGTGCCTGCCATGTGCTCTCCATCAGACCCCAGGGCGGCGTGCCGGCAGTGCCGGCGGAACAGCTGTAACCGAGCCTGCTAGGGTTTCGTTACGGCATTGGGCATCGTCCCATTTGCTGCGAAGAAGAACAAGAGGAGTATGAAGTTATGAAGATTGAAACGTATATTGATTCTCTGGTTTCCTATGCCATGAATTGCGGTCTGGCGGAGCCGGAGGACCATGTGGTTCTTGTAAACCGGCTGCTGGACCTGCTGCACCGGGAGGATTACACCCCCTCTGAGGAACTGCTGACGGAGGACCTGGAAGAAATTCTGGCCGGGATTCTGGACTATGCTGTGGCCAATGGCCTTTGCGACGACGGCATCACCGCCCGTGACATTTTTGATACCCGCATCATGGGGGCGGTCACGCCCATGCCCCGGGAAGTGATCCGCACGTTCCGGGAGAAGTTTGCGGTCAGCCCGGAAACAGCCACCGACTGGTACTATAAGTTCAGCTGCGATACGGACTATATCCGCCGTTACCGGATTGCCAAGGATATGCGCTGGAAGTATTCCTGCGACTATGGCGATATGGATATTACCATCAACCTGTCCAAACCGGAAAAGGACCCGAAGGCCATTGCAGCTGCCAGGAACGCACCCCAGAATTCCTATCCCAAGTGCCAGCTCTGCGTGGAAAACGAGGGCTACGCGGGCCGGATGAACCATCCCGCCCGGGCCAACCACCGGATCATTCCCATCGATATGGGCGGTGAACCCTGGTGCTTGCAGTACAGTCCCTATGTTTATTACAACGAGCACTGCATCGTGTTCAATTCCCAGCACGTTCCCATGAAAATCGACCGTCGGGCCTTTGAAAAGCTGCTGGATTTTGTGGCGGTGTTTCCCCATTACTTTGTGGGCTCCAATGCGGATCTGCCCATTGTGGGCGGCTCCATCCTGAGCCATGAACATTTCCAGGGCGGCCACTACACCTTTGCCATGGAAACGGCGCCCGTGGAAACGGCGGTGGTCTTTGCGGGATATGAGGATGTGACCGCGGGCATCGTCCGTTGGCCCATGAGTGTCCTGCGTCTGAACGGCCGGGATCCCAAACGCCTGGCGGACCTGGGCGGAAAGATTCTGGATGCCTGGCGCGGCTATTCCGACGAATCCGTGGGCATTGTGGCCTTCTCCGATGGGGAGCCCCACAATACCATTACCCCCATCGCCCGCCGCCGGGGAGAATGTTTTGAGCTGGATCTGGTGCTGCGGTGCAACATCACCACCGAAGAACACCCCCTGGGTGTGTTCCATCCCCATGCGGACAAGCATCACATCAAGAAGGAGAATATTGGCCTGATTGAGGTCATGGGACTGGCGGTGCTGCCTAGCCGTCTGAAGGGGGAACTTTCCGATCTGGCTGCAGCCATTGTGGAAGGAAAGGACATTGGGGCAGAGGAGCGGCTTTCCAAACATGGGGCATGGGTGGAGGAACTGAAAAAATCTTACACCTTCACGGAAGAAAATGCCCTGGACATCCTTCTGCAGGAGACCGGCCGGGTGTTTGCGGCGGTGCTGGAGGATGCCGGCGTTTACAAAAATACGCCGGCGGGACGCTCTGCGTTTGCCAGATTCGTGGATGCAGTCAACCGTATGAATTGATAATCAAGTTTACCAATAAACCACCGGAATCTTCCGGTGGTTTTTTCATCGCGCAATAAAAAATATGATAATCGGCGGTATGATCACAAAAAAGAATGAAAAAGTAAAAAATTTACACAGCAGAAAAATTTTATCAAAAAATGTAAGTTATGCGCCTGGAAAACGTAAATTTTTTTATATATTATATAATAAGCTACAAAGGTAGTAAAAAAAGGAGGAAAAATTATGGAAGCATTAAAAATTGCCAACAGCCTTCCCATGTGGTTTGCCTGTGGTGTCGCCGTTGTTCTGGTGATCGTTCAGGCTCTGACCTTCATTAAGAAGGCAATTGATGCAGCCCCCGAAGTGGGGGTTACCAAGGAGCAGGTTAATACCGCCATCAAGAGCTCTGCCCTGACCTCCATTGGCCCCTCTATCGTGGTCCTCAGCGGCATGCTGTCTCTGCTGGTCTCCGTGGGCGGTCCCATGGCCTGGATGCGTTTGTCCTTCATCGGCTCCGTCATGTTCGAGTCCATCGCCGCCGGTATCGGCACCGGTTCCGTGGGTGTTCAGCTGGGTGTTGACGAACTGACTCCTCTGGCCCTGACCATGGCTGTCTGGACCATGATTATTGGTTCCGTGGGCTGGATCATCTTCTCCACCTTCGCTGCTGACAAGATGGAAAAGATTCAGGCCAAGCTGGCCGGTTCCAACCCCGCAGGCCTCACCATCATCTCCAGCGCAGCTATCATCGGTGTCTTTGCGGCCATGTGCGGCCAGAGGCTGGTTGCACTGAACAAGGCCTCTCTGGCTACCGTTCTGGGCGGTGTCATCATGTTTGTCATGATGATGATTACCAAGAATGAAAAGTATGCCAAGCTGAGAGAGTGGAATCTGACCATCGCCATTCTGCTGGCAATGGTTATCACCGCACTGGTTTAAGGAGGTAACACCATGAACGAGAACTACTACAACCTGCAGTACCTGCCCAAGATGCACCGGATCGGTAAGATCATCGGTGTTGTGGCTGTGTTTGCTTCTTTCATGCCCGCTCTGACTCTGGGTCTGGTCTACGGCCTGTGGCCTGACTGGGCTGCTCTGGGCACTGCTGCACTGACCGCCATCACCTCTTTCGGTATTCTGTGGTTCGTGGAGCCCCTGTCCTACTATCCCGTTGTGGGCCCTGTGGGTACTTATATGGCCTTCGTTTCCGGCAACATTTCCAATATGCGTATCCCCTGTGCTTCCATGGCTCAGATTTCCGCCGGTGTGGAGCCCGGCTCTGACAAGGGTTCCATCGTTGCTACCATCGGTATGGGTGTATCCATCGTCATCAATACCGTGGTGCTGTCCATCGGTGTCATTGCCGGCGCTTCCATTCTGGCTATGCTGCCCAAGGCTGTCACCGATGCCCTGAACTACCTGCTGCCCGCCCTGTTCGGCGCCCTGATGGTTCAGTTCGGTCTGAAGGATAAGGTTCACGCAATCCTGATGCTGGCTCTGGGCTGCGTCATGTACCTGCTGCTGAACGCCGGCGTGTTCGCCTGGCTGCCCGGTGCAAACAACTATCTGGCTACTCTGGTCTGCGTCTTCGTTTCCATTGGCATCAAGCTGGTTGCCGGCAAGAAGACCGCTAAGGCCTGATTTCAGAAAAAGGAGAGATTCTCATGTCTACGACAAAAAACCACATCTATGCGGAAGTGGATCGCATCTCCGGCATAACCATGGAAACCTGCAAGTTCCTGTGGGAAAACCCGGAGACCGGCGGCAATGAAAAAGTGTCTGCGGACTATATGCGGAATCTCCTGCGGGGCGAGGGCTTTGCCATCATCAACGAGGAAAAGCTGGAGCACGCTTTCTGCGCGGAGTATGGCGCCGGACATCCTGTGATCGCCATTCTGGGTGAATACGATGCGCTGCCCGGTCTGTCCCAGAAAAACGACAGCGCGGAAAAGTGCCCTGTGGTGCCCGGCGGTCCCGGACATGGCTGCGGCCATAACCTGATCGGCTCCGCTTCCGTTACCGGCGCCATCGCCTTGAAGAACATCATGGAAAAGGAGAACCTCCCCGGCACCATCCGCTTCTACGGCTGCCCCGAGGAAGAACTCCTCAGCGGCAAGGTCAAGATGGCCTACTACCACATGTTCGACGGCTGTGACATCGCCATTTCCTGGCACCCCGGCTCCAGCAACATTGTGCTGGACAAGGCATATCTGGCCTGCGCCTATGCCAAGTATTACTTCACCGGCACCACCGCCCATGCCGCCTTCGCGCCCCATCTGGGCCGCAGCGCTCTGGATGCCATGGAGCTGATGAATGTGGGTGTCAACTATCTGCGGGAGCACGTCATTGAGTCCGCCAGAATCCACTATGCCACCGACAGCTGCGGCTGTCCTCCCAACATCGTCCCCGACAAGGCCGTGAACTGGTACTGTGTCCGGGCACCCAAGATCTCCGATGTGAAGTCCATTCTGGATCGGATTGAGAAGGTGGCCAGAGGCGCCGCCATGATGACGGAGACCAGCGTGGATGTGAAGGTGGAGTATGGCTGCTGCGATATGCGTCCCAGTCCCACCTATGCGGATCTGACCCAGGCTGTGATGGAAGATGTGCCTATGCCGGTCTACACCGCCGAAGAGCTGGCGCTGGGTGCCCGTCTGCAGGAGACCTCCAATCCCGATGGTGTACGGGCGGAGAAGGAAACCTATGGCGAGGATTCCGTGATGCACACCCGGGTGGCATCCCGGGAGCTGGGCCGTCAGATCTATGTGAAGGCCTCCTCCGACTCCGGCGATGTCAGCTATATGATGCCCATGAACCTGATCAACTGCGCCTGCTGGCCCTTCGGCGTGGCGCCCCACACTTGGCAGGCAACCGCATGCGCCGGAAACAGCATCGGCGCAAAGGGCACTGTGTATGCCGCCAAGGTCATGGCTGCCGTGGGCTATGAGCTTCTGACCAATCCGGAAGCGACCAATGCCATTATTCAGGAGTTCAAGGACGCAAACGTGAACTACTCCCCCATGTACAACGATTGATCGAGAATCATATTCCCTCTCCATTTCCGGCGCAGGCAATTGCCTGCGCTGGATTCCTTTGTGGGAGAACGAAAAAGGACTGTTATTTTTGCTGAACCAGTGATATAATGGAGAAAAATGCAGAAGGGGGAAAAGAAATGGGCATCACAGTCAGAGATTTGCTGAGTGTGGATTATTTCAGAGAATTCAAGGTAATTGCCGGCAGAAATGGTCTGAACCGGGAAATCCAGGGTGTGACCGTGGCGGATGCGCCGGATGGATACCGGTGGAAAACGGAAAAGGAACTGTGTTTCACATCGGGCTATGCCTTTTCCGAAGGCCCTGATTTTATCACCGGAATCTTTCAGGGAGATACACAATTGGCGGCGCTGGTCATCAAACGGGGGCGGTATCTGGAGGAAATTCCGGAGTACATCATCCGGCTCAGCGAAGAGAAAGACGTTCCGCTGATCACCATGCCCTATGGAATCCCCTGGATGGAAGTTATCAACCAGGTGTATGTGGCGGTGATCAACCATGCCATTCAGGTTTTTGGCGTCGGCCCCCAAAATGTGCCTTATCGCCCCCAGGCAGCGGATTATAAGGAACGAAAGATCACCAAAATACTGCGTTCCGTGGAGCAGGATATGGAATTTCCGGCGCTGCTGTATGACCTGTTTGAGAACAAAAGCTATTACAGCTCAGACCGCTTTCCGAAACTGACCCGGGAACTTCAGCTGCAGGAATCGGATTATTGGGATCCCTCCATTCCACATTCCAAGCATACCCTGTGCGACAGCATCCTGATGACCCGCTACCGGTTGATCCGGGGTGAATCCCAGGGAGAGCCCAGAATCAGCTGGATCACCATTCCCATCATGGTGGGTGGCGCGCCCCAGGCCTATTTCTGTGTGATGGAATCCCGGCGCTTTCTGGACTTCTGCGATGAATATTCCATGCGGATCGCCTACCTGACACTGCTGAGTATCTATGAACAGGTGGTGGCACTGCAGGATTCTTACAATGTGGGCTTTGAGCAGCTGATTCACCTGGCACTGGAGAGCAGCGAGGAAGATGACTACCGGCTCCACTATCAGGCAAGCCAGCAGGGGATTTCCATGGAGGAACCCTATCTTTATGTGCTGTTCCAGCATGATCATAAAAGCCTGGATATCCGCACCAGGCGAAACACCGTGATGGATCTGTTTTTGCACTGCGGTATGGAATCCAAGGGGCGGCTGGCGCTTCTGTCCAGAACGGAAGGAATCCTTCTGCTGCGGACAAGAGGGCAGAGCCCTGTGGAGAAAAAGCAGATTTCAGCGCTTCTGACAGAATTCCGGGAGAAGCTCACCCGGACCTTTGAGGGAATGGACTGGACCTTCGCGGTGAGCTATGAACCCAGGCGGCTGCAGGATGTCCGGGCCTGTGTGGACAAGGGAAGAAAAACGCTGAAAATCGGCCGCATTGCCTTCCCGGAGACCAAAATACTGGATTACAATGATTTGGGGATTCTGACCTGGCTGGACATCCCGGATGAAGAACTGAAGCTGCTGCTGGAGCAATTCAGCGCGCTGATGCACGCGGACAAGAACCGGGAACTGCTCCACACCCTGAAGGTTTACCTGGAAAACAATATGAATTACAGCCTGACCGCGGAAAAGCTCTATGTGAATATCAACACCATCCGCCGCCGGATTGAGAAGGTGAATGAACTGGTACAGGTGGATTGGAACAATTATTACACCCGGATCAAAATCGGCCTGATGCTGCAGTTCATGCAATTCTGATGAGAAAGGTTCCCTATGGGTGGGGAACCTTTTTATCTTTTCTTTGACTGTTCTTTCGTTGTCTGCTATAATGATACTGATATTCAATTAAAAACTTTAATTTGAAAAAATGAAGTTTTTAATATGAAGATCATGATCAGACGGATTTTTGCGATTTTCTTTTCTAAAAATCGCAAAAATGACAACGCCTCAAGGCGGTGTCTCTCAAATAAAACTTTATAGTTTTATTTGAGAATAGTATGAGAAAATGAAAATTGTGGGCCTTTTCGCCCTGTGGAGGATATCATTATGCGAATGAGAAGAATGAAAAATCTGGATTCCCGGATGGAGAAGTGCGCCCAGCTGCGGATTGCCGAGCCTGCCGGCCTGAAGGGTAACTGGCGGAGCCTGAAGCCTGACTGCACGGCCCTGTGGGTGGAAGTGGGCTGCGGCAAGGGCAAGTTCACCGCCGAGACAGCCCAGGCAAATCCTGAGGTGCTGATGATTGCCGTGGAGCGCTGCCGGGAGGCCATGGTGGTGGCCATGGAGAAGGCCCAGTCCATGGGCCTGACCAATGTGTTTTACATCGATATGGATGTGGCGGGCATCGAAGAGATTTTTGCGGGGCAGGAGATCGACCGGCTGTTTATCAATTTCCCCGACCCCTGGCCCCGGAAGAAGAACGCCAAGCGCCGCCTGACCCATCGCGGCTTCCTGGACAAGTATTGCCGGGTGGTCCGGGAGAATGGGGAGTTCCACTTCAAGACCGACAATGCCCCTCTGTTTGAGTTCTCCCTGGAGGAGTTCGCCGCCTGCGGCCTCACCGTGAAGAACCTGACCCGGGACCTGCACGCGGGCGGCGTTGTGGGTATCATGACCGGCTATGAGGAGAAATTCCATGGCTTGGGTACGCCCATCAACCGCTGCGAAGTGGTCTGCAAGCCCTTCGACCTGAGCAAGGTCCCCGAGGAAAAGAAGGCCCCAACAGAGCAAACGGAAGAATAAGATCCATTTCTCCAGGAAGGAGGAACGTTTATGAGCTATTTTGGAGGAACCTGTGATGTTGCCGTCATTGGTGCCGGCCATGCGGGCATTGAAGCGGCCCTGGCGGCGGCCCGATTGGGTATGCATACCATCCTCTTTACCATTAACCTGGATGCCGTGGGCAATATGCCCTGCAACCCCGCCGTGGGCGGCACCGGAAAGGGACACCTGGTCCGGGAAATTGACGCGCTGGGCGGTGAGATGGGCGTTGCCGCAGACCACAGCTGCATCCAGTACCGGATGCTGAACCGGGGCAAGGGCCCTGCGGTCCATTCCCTCCGGGCCCAGGCAGACCGCCGGAAATACCAGGAGTATATGAAGCATACCCTGGAACTGCAGGAAAATCTGGAGCTGAAGCAGGCTCAGATTGTGGAAGTTCTGGTGGAAGATGGCGCCGTCAGCGGCGTCCGGACCCAGCTGGGGGCGGTGTTCTCCGCCAAAGCCGTCATCATTGCCACCGGTACCTACCTTGACAGCACCATCATCATTGGCGAGTGCGTGATCCCCTCGGGGCCGGACGGGATGCATCCCAGCATCGGCCTGGCGGACAATCTGCGCAGCCTGGGTCTGGAGCTGCGCCGGTTCAAAACCGGCACGCCGCCCCGGATCAACCGCCGCAGCATTGATTTTTCCCGGATGGAGCTGCAGCCTGGGGATGACCGGGTGGAGCCCTTCTCCTTCAAGACCGGCCACAAGGTAAACAATTCCGCCGTGTGCCATCTGACCTACACCAACGAAAAGACCCACGAGATCATCCGGGCCAATCTGCACCGCAGCCCTATTTATGATGGCACCATTGAGGGCGTCGGGCCCCGGTACTGCCCCAGCATCGAGACGAAAATTGTCCGCTTTGCCGACAAAAACCGGCATCAGCTCTTCATTGAGCCCTGCGGCCTGGATACGGAGGAGATGTACATTCAGGGCTTTTCCAGCAGCCTCCCCGAGGATGTGCAGCTGGCCATGATGCGCACCATTCCGGGTCTCGAACAGGCGGAGATGATGCGGCCTGCCTACGCCATCGAGTACGAGTGTATGGACCCCACCCAGCTGCTGCCCACCATGGAAACCAAGCTGGTGAAGAATCTCTATGGCGCAGGCCAGTTCAACGGCACTTCCGGCTATGAGGAAGCGGCTGCCCAGGGCCTTGTTGCCGGTATCAATGCGGCGCTGAAGATTCAGGGCAAGGAGCCCTTCATCCTGACCCGGGATACCAGCTATATCGGCACCCTCATCGACGATCTGGTGACCAAGGGCACCAATGAGCCCTACCGGATCATGACCAGCCGCTGCGAATACCGGCTGCTCCACCGTCAGGACAACGCCGACCAGCGGCTGACCCATCTGGGGGCCAAAGTGGGCCTGGTTTCTGAGGAACGGCTCCGGGAAGTGGAGGAAAAGTACGCCCGGGTTGCCTGGGAAGTCCGCCGCCTGGAAAGCAACGGCGTTCCGGCCTCTGATGATCTGAACGCCATGCTGGAAGAAAAGGGAAGCGCCCCTGTGGCAAATTCCGCAAGGCTTGCCGATCTGCTGCGCCGTCCCAACATTACCTACGCAGATCTCGCGCCCTTTGATGTCAGCCGGCCGGAGCTGCCGGATTCTGTGACGGAAGAGGTGGAGATCCAGATCAAGTACGCCGGATATCTGGCCCGGCAGGAAAAGCAGGTTCAGGAATTCAAAAAGGAAGAGTCCCGCCTGTTGCCGCCGGACATTGACTATAATGCCATTGTGGGTCTGCGGCTGGAGGCCCGGGAAAAGCTGACCCAGATCCGGCCCATGTCCATCGGCCAGGCAGGCCGTATTTCCGGCGTCAGCCCCTCGGACATTGCCGTGCTGCTGATCTGGCTGGAAGGAAAATAACGCACAATCATCACCTCCGATGCATATCATGCATGGAGGTGATTTTTTGTCTGTGGTGAAAACTGATGTACCAATGACCTCCCGGCTCTGTGAAGAAACCATCCGCAGTCTGGAGGAGATGTATCCGTTTATCGAAACGGAAGAGCTGACGACCACGGTCTATGGCCGTCCGGTGCTGGCCGTGGAGATGGGGGCAGGGGAACGGGAAGTGATTTTCTCTGCGGCCCACCACGCCAATGAATGGATCACGGCGACGGTGTTGCTGAAATTTATGGAAGACCTGGCGGAGGCAGCCCAGTCAGGCGGCACCATCGACGGCGTGGATGCCCGGGAGCTGCTGCGGAAAACCACCATCCATCTGGTGCCCATGGTGAATCCGGATGGGGTGGATCTGGTGACGGGCGCCCTGCCGGAGGGGTCCCGGGAGTATGAAAGTGCCCGGAAGATTGCCGCAAATTTCCCGGAGATTCCCTTCCCGGAGGGGTGGAAGGCGGATCTTCTGGGGGTGGATCTGAATTTGCAGTACCCTGCCGGCTGGATGATTGCCCGGGAGATCAAGTTCGCGGAGGGCTTTGACCGTCCGGCGCCCCGGGACTATGTGGGCCGGGCCCCCCTGACCCAACGGGAAGCCAGAGCGCTTGCTGACTATACCGAGGATGTGAACCCGGATCTGGTGGCGGCCTGGCATACCCAGGGGCAGGTGATTTACTGGCAGTTCCGGGACTACCAGGTGCCGGGCGCCAGGACCATGGGAGAGGCGCTGGCTGCGGTCAGCGGCTATGAGCTGGCAGAGGTGCCCTATGATTCCTCCTTTGCCGGGTATAAAGACTGGTTCATTCAAAATTTCCGGAGGCCTGGCTATACCATCGAAGCGGGGATGGGAGAAAATCCCCTGCCGCTGGACCAGTTCGACCAGATATACCGGGCCAATCTGCCCATTCTGGTAACGGCCGCCCTGGGGCTTGCCCAAGAAACCTATCCGGACCTTCCATAAAACGCTTTGCAGAGGTGACTGTCCACAAGCATTTCCGCCTGAATGGCCCCGGAGAAATTTTCCGGGGCCATGTAATTTTTCTACAAAGTTATTGCAAATACTTTGGTTATGTGCTACAATTTTATGTTGGTAGATTACGAATTTTCAAGACTCAAAGGAGACTTTTTTATATGGCATCTCAGGATAAAATCAGAAATATTGCCATCATTGCCCACGTCGACCACGGTAAAACCACGCTGGTGGACGAGCTTTTGAAGCAGGGCGGTATTTACCGCGAAAACCAGGCCACCCAGGACCGGGTCATGGACTCCGGCGACCTGGAACGGGAGCGCGGCATCACCATTCTGGCCAAGAACACCTCTGTCCACTACAAGGACTACAAAATCAATATCGTGGATACCCCCGGCCACGCTGACTTCGGCGGCGAGGTGGAGCGGATTCTGAAGATGGTCAACGGCGTTATCCTGCTTGTGGATGCCGCCGAGGGTCCCATGCCCCAGACCCGGTTCGTACTGCAGAAGGCGCTGGAACTGGGCCATAAGGTCATTGTGGCCGTCAACAAGATCGACAAGCCCGATGCCCGGATCGAAGAGGTCATGGACGAGGTTTTGGAACTGCTGCTGGATCTGGACGCCACCGACGAGCAGTTCAACAGCCCCACCGTGTTCTGCTCCGGCCGCCGGGGCACCGCTGCCTACGGTCCCACCGAAGAAGGCAAGGACCTGACCCCCCTGTTTGAAACCATTGTCAATTATATTCCCGCCCCCCAGGGCGATGAGAAGGGCAGCTTGCAGCTGCTGGTTTCCTCCATCGACTACAACGAGTATGTTGGCCGTATCGCGGTGGGCCGTGTGGAGCGGGGCACCATCAAGGTCAATCAGGAAGTCACCATCTGCGACTACCATGATCCCGAGATCAAGACCAAGGGCAAGGTTGTGGCTCTGTACGAATTCGACGGCCTGGGCAAGAAGCCCATCCAGTCCGCGTCTGCCGGTGAGATCGTGGCGCTGTCCGGCATGGCAGACATCACCATCGGCCGCACCCTCTGCGATCCCGAAGCTGTGGAGCCCCTGCCCTTCGTGAAGATCTCCGATCCCACCATTGAAATGACCTTTGCCGTCAATGATTCTCCCTTTGCCGGCAAGGAGGGCAAGTACGTTACCTCCCGGAACCTGCGGGACCGTCTGGAGAAGGAGCTGCTGAAGGACGTTTCCCTCCATGTCACCGAGCAGGGCACCGATGCGTTCAATGTGGCAGGCCGGGGCGAAATGCACCTGTCCATCCTGATGGAGACCATGCGCCGGGAAGGCTTTGAGTTCTCCGTGTCCACCCCCCGTGTGCTGACCAAGACCATCGACGGCAAGCTATGCGAGCCCATTGAACGGATGGTGGCTGACGTGCCCGAAGAGTGCATGGGTGCCGTCATCGAAAAGATGGGCCGCCGGAAGGCAGACCTGCTGGGCATGACCCCCATGGGCAGCCGCTACCGTCTGGAGTTCAAGGTCCCCTCCCGGGGCCTCTTCGGCTACCGCAGCGAGTTCCTGACGGACACCAAGGGTGAGGGCATCATGTCCTCCGTGCTGGATTCCTATGCCCCCATGAAGGGTGAAATTGAACGCCGCCTGGTGGGCAGCCTGATTGCCCATGAGTCCGGCGAAGCCGTGGCCTACGGCCTGGGTGCAGCCCAGGAGCGCGGCACCATGCTGATCGGCCCCGGTACTCCGGTCTATGCCGGCATGGTGGTGGGCATCTGCAGCCGCAACGAAGATATGACCGTCAACGTCTGCAAGCGCAAGCAGCTGACCAATATGCGCGCTGCTGGCTCTGATGACGCCATCCGTCTGGTGCCTCCCAAGATCATGTCTCTGGAGCAGTGCCTGGAATTCCTGGCCGACGACGAGCTGCTGGAATGTACGCCCAAGAGCCTGCGTATCCGCAAGAGAGAGCTGGATCACGGTCTGCGGATGCGGAACCTGATGAAAAAGCGGGCCCAGGAACAGGGTTAATGTCCCATGAGAAGGGTTTTGAAAACAACGGCATGGCTGCTTGCGTTGGCGTTTGCGCTGACGGGCTGCGGCAGAGGGGCCGCTTCGGAGCCGTCTGCGGTGCCGGCTGTGACCGAAGCGGTGACCATGGCAACAGACGCGCCCACAACGCAGCCGCCTGAAACGGAGCCTCCGGAACAGCATCTGACCTTCACCTTTGCCGGCGACTGCACCCTGGGCAGCCATACCGCCCATACCCATGCAGGCTACGGCTTTATCCTGACGGTGGGACAGGACTATGACCATCCCTTCCGGAATGTGAAGCAGTGGTTTGAACAGGATGATTTCACCATGGTGAATCTGGAAGGCGTCCTGGGTGACCAGGGCCAACCTGCCGGCCGGAAGTATGCCTTCCGGGGCCCGGGGGAATATGTGCAGATCCTGACGGGCAATTCCGTGGAAGCCGTTTCTCTGGCCAATAACCATACCATCGACTATGGTGACAAGGGCTATGCCGAAACCAAGCGTCTGCTGGAAGAGGCGGGTGTTCCCTTTGTGGAACCCAACAGCAGCACCATCGTCACCCTGGAAAACGGTATGACGGTGGGCATTTACGGCACAGTATACAATTCCATCGACGAAGAAGCCATGGTAACCGGCATCAGAGCCCTGAAAGAACAGGGGGTGGATCTGGTCATCTATGCTCCCCATTGGGGCACGGAACATTCCTTCCGCCCAACCGAGCAGCAGGAAACCCTGGGCCGGGCCGCCATTGACGCCGGGGCGGACATTGTCTACGGCTGCCATCCCCATGTGCTGCAGCCCATCGAGGAATACGGTGACGGCGTGATTTTCTACTCCCTGGGTAATTTCAGCTTCGGCGGAAATATCTATCCTGCCGATTTTGACACGGCCCTGATCCAGCAGGAGGTCATCTGGTCTGCCGGTGGCGGCGTGCGTCTGGAAGAGCGGACCATTGTTCCCTGCTCCATCAGTTCCATTGCGGACCGGAATAACTACCAGCCGACGCCCTATGAACCGGGATCCCAGGAATATGACCGGGTCATGAGCAAGCTGGATGGCACCTACGACGGCCCCAACCTGCCTGTTCACTGATATAATTCTGCAAAAAATGAAAAAATAGATTGACCTTGTTGCCTTTTTCGGTTATAATGGTTCAGCATGACTGTGTACAGTCATTTGGTATGTGTTGCTGCGGCCGGATTCCGGCTGTCGAGCATATGAAAACTTACATCCACAGGAGGTGAAATGCAAATGAAGCGTACCTACCAGCCCAGCAATCGTCATCGTTCCAAGGTTCACGGTTTCCGTCAGAGAATGACTACTTCCAACGGCCGCAAGGTTCTGGCCCGCCGCCGTGCTAAGGGCCGCAAGGTTCTGTCCGCCTAAGTGCAGATCCGTGGGTGAAAACACAAACGGAATAATCGCGCAAAAGCGAAACGGGAGCTACAGCGGGGTGAATGACACATTCGCCCCGCTCCCTTTTTATAGGCCGGTGATCCAAGCGCGTTTTTGAACCCGGCCGGGAAGGGGCCAGGCTTCCCCCATTGAGGAAACGAGTATGAAGTATTCTGCCAGTCTGAAGCTCAATCATATTTTTCAGCGGCTGTACCGCACCCATGGCTGTGCGGACGCTTGCCTGGTGCTCTATGCCCGGAAAAACCGGACAGACCAGAACCGGGTGGGCATCACCGTCGGCAAGAAGCTGGGGAAGGCCCACATCCGCAACCGCACCCGCCGCCGCATCCGGGAGATTTACCGCCTGAATGAGCAGCGGTTCCAGCCCGGCTGGGACATTGTGGTGGTGGCCAGAAGCCGCGCGGTGGAGGCACCCTTTGACAAATTGACCAAGAGCTATCTGACCCTGGCTCAAAAAGCCGGGATTCTCCGGGAGGATGCCCAGTGAAACAATTACTTCTGCTTCTGATCCGTTTCTATCAGCGCGTGGTTTCTCCCTGGTTTCCGGCCCGGTGCCGGTTTCGCCCAACCTGCAGTGCCTATGCTTACGAAGCTGTCAGGAAATACGGGGCCGTGAAGGGCGGATATCTTGCCCTGCGGCGGTTGCTGCGCTGCCATCCCTTTTACAAGGGGAATTTCTTTGACCCCGTACCATGACTTCCAAAGATTTAAGGAGGAAAGTCAATGTTTCTCGCATTTAAAATGTCCGATCTGGTGACCGTGCCCTTTGGCTGGCTGCTGGGTGTTCTGTACGAACTGACCCACAACTACGGCTTCGCCATGATCCTGTTTGCCCTCATCGTTCAGGCGGTTCTGACGCCCATCAATGCCAAGTCCAAGAAGAGCATGATGAAGATGTCCCGCCTGCAGCCCCGGATCCAGGAGATCCAGCGCAAGTATGCCAACGACCAGCAGAAGCAGAATGAAGCCATTCAGAAGCTGCAGCAGGAAGAGGGCGCTTCCATGGGTTTGGGCGGCTGTCTGTGGAGCTTTGTGCCTCTGCTGATTCTGTTCCCCCTGTTCACCGTCATCCGGGAGCCCATCACTTATATCCTGGGTGAAAGCGCCGAAGTGACCCAGCAGATCATTGCTGTGGTCAAGGCCCATGCACCGGAGCTCTTCTCCGGCAACAACTATTACGACCAGGTAGTCGCTGCCAGCGCCATCTCCCGGTACTCTGCCGAGATCAGCGCTGCGATCCCCGGCATCAGTGCCGAGACCCTGGCTGGTATCAACTTTGATTTCTTTGGCGTCAATCTGGGTGCCATTCCCCAGTTCAATGTTTTCGCTGCCACCTGGGTATGGGATTGGGCCCACATCGGCGCATTCCTGATCCCCTTTATTTCTGCAGGCTCTCAGGTGATGCAGATGTGGCTGTCCCAGAAGTCCAATGATTCCCTGGTCACCAATGAAAAGGGCATCCAAGACAAGGAAATGGCTGCCAATTCCCAGGCCGCCCAGACCAACAAGGTGATGATGTGGATGATGCCCCTGATGTCCCTGTGGATTGGCTTCACCGTGTCTGCCGGCCTGAGCTTGTACTGGTTCATTGGCGGCGTGTTCCGCATGATCACCGACCCCATCATGACCAAGCACTACCGCAAGGTCTATGATGAGGAAGATGCCATTCGCCTGCAGCGGGCTCTGGAAGAGGAGCGCATTGAGGTGGAGAAGGAGCGCATCCGGGCGGAACGCCGGGCAGCCAACCCCGATGGCATCACCGCAAACACCAGCAAGAAGAAGCTGCAGAAGCAGCAGCGGGAGCAGGAGCAGAGCGAAAAGGCTGCGGCTGCCCGCGAGTATGCTGCCAAGAAGGGCATTGTGGAAGAGGAAGAGGAAACCGTCATGTCCGGTATCCCCAGCCGTCCTTACTGCAAGGGCCGCAACTACGATCCCAATCGCTACGCTTCTACGGAGGAATAAGCAATGGAAAAGACCATTATCACCAGTGGCAAGACCATTGAGCTTGCTCTGGAAGCCGCGCTGAACCAGCTGGGTCTGCAGCGCGATGATATCACCTACCAGGTGCTGGCCCTGCCTAAGGCCGGCTTCCTGGGATTCGGTGCCCAGCCTGCCAAGGTGCAGGTTACTTATGAAGCACCTGATCCGGTTCCGGCTGCTCCTGAAAAGCCCAAGTCCGCGCTGGGCAGTGCCTCCCGGTCCAAGCCCAAGGCGGCAGCGCCTGTGAAGAAGCCTGAGCCCAAGGCAGAGGAACCCAAGGCTGAGCAGCCCAAGAAGGCAGAAGCCCCCAAGGTGGAGAAGCCCAAGGCAGCCCCCAAGGCAGAAAAGCCCCGCCAGGAGAAGAAGCCCGAAGCACCCAAGCAGCCTCGTCCTGAAAAGCCCAAGGCACCCCGTCAGGAGAAGCCCAAAGCAGAGCCCAAGGCAGTGGAAGCTCCCAAGGTGTATACCGCACCTGAGGCAGGTTCTGTGGAGGAGAAGATCGAAACCTTTATCACCGGCTTGCTGGAGCACATGGATTCCAAGGCTGTGCCTCATTGCGTGAAGGTGGATACCAACACCTATAAGGTGGACCTGGTGGGTGACGATCTGGGTTATCTGATCGGCCGCCGGGGCGATACCCTGGATGCCATCCAGCATCTGGCCAACTACACCGTCAACCGGGAAGTGGACGGCCATATCCGCATCAATGTGGACGCGGAATGTTACCGGGAAAAGCGGGAGGAGAGCCTGCGCCGCTATGCCCGCAAGAAGGCACAGCAGGTGCTGAAGGCCCGCCGCCGCACCACCCTGGAGCCCATGAATGCCTATGAGCGCCATGTGATCCATGCCGCCCTGCAGGAGATGGACAACATCACCACCCATTCCACCGGCACCGAACCCAACCGCCGCGTGGTCATTGAGTATGTGAGATAAGCAAAGAAAACCCCCGATCATCTGATTGCATCTGTCAAGTAGAAGTAGACAAGTAAAAAACCATAGTATCAAAAGCCCA
>JBJDYI010000150.1:0-2243 GCA_051867165.1 Faecousia sp.
AGGTCACAGAAGAGGAAGAGCCTACCATGATCTTTGACCGGGAGTGCCAGGTGCGGAACCACTTCGACGACGAACTGCTGAAACTGATCGACAGCATTCTGCCGCCTTTTAATCTGATGGAGTTGATGGCAAGCCAGAATATTCAGCACTAAGTGAGGAGGAGCAATCGTGGAGAAGAAGGAAAGACGAATCGTATTCGCGGTGGGGCTCGCACTGCTCCTGCTGTTTACCTTTACGGATTTGCAGATTTCAATGGCAATTGCCAGGAAACCCCTCTGGGCACGGGTGTTTGAAGTCGTAGGTGAAATCCCCTTCACCACTCTGACCATCGCTGCCTGCGCCATTTTGTTCCGTTTCCGCACGAAGAAAAATATCGTGCTGAACATTCTCTGCGCCGTAGGCGCTGGCGCACTGTTTTTGCTGTTCTCCGTGATGGGCGGCTTCATGACCTACAATTACCTCAGCGATAACCTGGGTCAGATTTCAATGATCTGGATGGTACTCCCTGCCCTGTTGATGGCGGGTGTTGGTATCTGGATCGCCCGGGTCATTCCCGCAGAAAACCGCAGCAAGGCCCTTCGCTACGCGGCAGTTGCGCTGCTGTACTTCATTCTGGTCATTATCATCATGAACTCCATCAAAACCGTTTGGGGCAGAATGCGCTTCCGGGAAATGACCGATCCCATTAACGAGTTCACCCGTTGGTATCAGATTGTTCCCAGAGGCGGTTTCAACAACATCTACGCCTCCTTCCCCTCGGGACATTCCATGAATTCCGCAGGCGTGATCCTGCTGATGCTGCTGCCGCCTATGATTCCGGCACTGGCTGGCAAGGAGAAAACCCTGCACACCATCGTATATGTCTGGTGCGCGGTGGTTGGCATCAGCCGTGTGTTCATGGGCGCCCATTTTGCCAGCGATGTGACGGTCGGCATCCTGCTGTCCCTGGCAATCTTTGAAGTGCTTCGGGCCATTCTCTACCGCAAAGACCGGAAAGACACCCCCAGCGCCGCAAAATAACACATTCCCAACCTATGGGAGCGGATTCTCGCGATCCGCTCCCAAACTCTCAACCACCAAAAACCGATGAAAAGGAGATCGGAACCAATGGAACAAAAGTGGAAGCGAATCGAAGCCGACGGCTATGTGCGGATCGACAACGGCGACGGCCAGACCCTTGGCCTGGCCGCAGACAGCCCGGTTCCCATCCTCAGCGTAGACGGCTACGCCTTTAAGGATTTTCTCAGAACGGGGCAACTGGTTCCCTATGAGGACTGGCGGCTTTCCAGTGAGGAGCGGGCCAAGGATCTTGCCCAGCGGCTGTCCATTGAGGACATTGCCGGACTGATGCTCTACAGCGCCCACCAGCTGATTCCCGCCAAAGGCCCCCTAGCGGCGGCGTTTGGCGGCAGCTACGGCGGAAAGCCCTATGCCGAGAGCGGCGCAAATCCCTGGGATCTGACGGATCAGCAGAAGGAATTCATCGTCAAAGACAAGGTGCGCCACGTTCTCATCATGGGTCTGGAAAGTACGGAAGCGGCGGTGCGCTGGAACAATAAGCTCCAGGCTCTGGCGGAAGGGGTAGGCTTCGGCATTCCGGCCAACAACAGCTCCGATCCCCGCCACGGCGCAGGCTCCACCGCCGAGTACATGGGTGTTACCGGCGAGCCTATCTCCAAATGGGCCAACGGTATTGGCCTGTCCGCCTCCTTTGACCCGGAGGCCGTGAAGGAATTCGGCGAAATCGGCGCAGCGGAGTACCGGGCCCTGGGCATCACCACAGCCCTGTCGCCCCAGATCGACCTGGCCACCGAGCCCCGGTGGATGCGCTTTGCCGACACCTTCGGCGAACATACCCAGATGACCATCGACATGACGAGGGCCTACTGCGACGGTTTCCAGACCACGAAAGGAAGCAAAGACGGCTGGGGCAGGGACAGTGTCAACACCATGGTCAAGCACTTCCCCGGCGGCGGCATGGGCGAAGGCGGCCGGGACGCCCACTACGCCTACGGCAAATACGCCGTGTACCCCGGCGGCAATTTTGAAGAACACGTAAAGCCCTTTGCCCAAGGCGCTTTCTCCCTGCCCGGGAAAACCGGCAAGGCCAGCGCGGTCATGCCCTACTACACCATTTCCTATGATGTGGATCAGAAAAACGGGGAAAATGTGGGCAACTCCTACAATCAGTACCTGATCGGCGACCTGCTGCGGGAGCAATTGGGCTACGACGGCGTGGTCTG
>JBJDYI010000151.1:0-34599 GCA_051867165.1 Faecousia sp.
GAACCGTGGATGTGCGGGTGGCCAATATCCGAAAGAAGCTGGGCTTTACGGACGAAATACGCACCATATCCAAAACAGGATACCGATTGGAGGATCGAAGAAAATGAAGCTCTGGAAAAAGATTTCTCTGATTTGCGGTGTCATCCTGATTGTAGTTGTTTCTGTATGTTCCGGCATTCTTCTGATGCAGACGCGGCAGCAGATGCTCTCCTTGAAGTATTCCAGTACGGAGCAGAAGCTGGGCAGTCTCACTCGCTCTTTTGCGGAAATGATGAACCATTACTACTCCGAAAATGATTCGGAAGTGGTAAACCGCTCTCTGGCACGCTATTGCTTTTCCTATTATGCAGACGCTTCCGCAGTGCTGCTGATCGGTGACGACACCGTCTACTCCCGGACAGATATCTACCCGGAGGAATATCTAAGTATATCCCAGCATGATTCCGCAAAACAATTTACTGGCAAAATCGGCGGACGGCATATCCTGATCTGCGGTAGTGCCGTTGATCTTCTCAGCGTGGGAGACAGTATCTGTGCCGTTTATCTTGTAGAAGATATTACGCCCGTCTATGACAGGATTACCAACCTATTCTGGATGTTCCTTGGAATCGGAAGCAGTATGATCCTTGTGGGACTTCTTCTGATCATGGTGATGGTCCGGTATTCCCTGCACCCGCTGTCCCAATTGCAGACCACCGCCGCCCGGATTGCAGAGGGCAATTATCAGGATCGCGCCAAAATCCCGGCAAAGGATGAGGTTGGCGCTCTGGCTGTGGATTTTAACCGGATGGCGGATGCTGTAGAGCAGCACATTCAGGAGCTGACGGAGCAGGCACGTCGTCAGGAGCTTTTCATCGGCGGTGTTACCCACGAATTTAAGACGCCCCTGACCGCCCTCATTCTCCATGCGGATCTGCTTCAAAACACCTGTATGGAGGAAGAAGAACAGCTTACTTCCCTTCGCCATATCGAACAGCAGGCCAAATGGCTGGAACGGCTGGTACAGAAAATGCTGAAGCTGATTACGCTGAAGCAGGCGCTTGTACTGAAATCTGTATCCGTCCCCGAACTACTGGAGCAGGTTCGGGATACTGTGACAGAAAAGTTTCATGCCTGCGGGGTTTCTCTGGAAATCCAGTGCGAAGCCTCCAATATGACACTGGATGCTGACCTCATGGGTTCCGCTCTGGTGAACCTGACGGAAAACGCCTGTAAAGCCTCCGCCGCCGGGCAAACGGTTATTCTCCGTGCCTATGATTCCACGCTGGAAGTGGTGGATAACGGTATCGGCATCCCGCACGACGCCCTGTCCCGGATTACCGAGCCGTTCTATATGGTGGATAAATCCCGCAGCAAAAAGCACGGCGGCGTGGGCCTGGGGCTTGCCTTGGTACAGGAAATCGTGAAAGCCCATGGCGCATCATTGGAGTTTGACAGCACACCCGGTCAGGGCACAACTGCGCGAGTCCATCTACATCAATAATAAAACGGTAATCACATGGTAACGACTATTCTGCGTGTGCTGTTTACAATGATAGCACATCAAAGAAAGGAGCACACAACATGAAAAAACAATTTTGTGCAATATTGGCGGCAGCCATGATGTTCTCAACATTTGCAGGATGTCAGAAGGAACAGGACAATCTCCCTGCCAATGAAATCATCTTGACCAGTGCAGGAGATACTGCTGAGAGCAGCGGTACTTTGCTTGCGGACTTCCCCGTACCGGAGCGGTTCACCGGGAATTGGACCGGGGTGGAGGGCTGTGTCAGCGTCCACGCGGATGCAGCGATTTCCCTACCGGAGGTTGACACCATTCCCACGGCAACGGTAAAACGCCATTTCTTTACCCAGGAGGACGCAGACAAGCTCCGGGAGGTTTTCACCGGCGACAGTCTCTTCTATGAAGAAAACATTGTAACAAAGCAGTCCCTCCAGAAAAGGCTGGAAGTGTATTACGACATGGAGCGGGGCGTGATTCCCATTCAACTGGACGGAGGCAATACCAAAGAGGTGCTGGAAGGTTACATAGAGCGCACAAAAGCAGCAATCGAGGAAGCCCCGGATGAATCCGATCGTATCCCCAAGAATTTCATCCTTCAAAAAGAATCCAATTACCCAGAGCGTGATGAACTGTCAGGCTGGTCAGAGGCGGATGGAAGAAAAATCCATTACAGTATTCATAATATGCGGGACTTTGGCATTGGAACCAGTGCAACAGTATATCTGGACGGTTACGGCAACAACAATTTCTGCCGTGCCTATGAATTGGAAGAAGTTCCAGATATGCTTACCTCTATGGAACCAACCATCTCAGAAAAGGAAGCCATTGCCATGGGCGATGCGCTGCTGGAACGCCTTGGGGTGCGGGACATGGTCTGCGATCAGATCAGTGCAGTGAACTACTACACGGTAAACTATTTGCTGTCGTATTACACAGACAATCCCATTGCGGGGAATAGCATTGAGGAGATTCATGACGCCGGCTACAAAATGCGCTATGTCCGCAGTGTGGGTGGGGTTCCTGTTATCTATACGGAGAATTCCGGCTCTGCATCCCCGGAGGGGGAGTCTGACCTTCAGACCTGGGGCTATGAGCAGATGGAGATTTATGTAAACAAAGACAGTGTTGTTTACTTCTTGTGGGCACAGCCTTACGAGCAGCCTAAAATTGAAACTACCGCCGCTGAGCTTCTGCCCTTTTCCGACATTCAGGATATCTTTGCCAAGATGATTATGGTCACCAACGAAGACCGGCTGGCAATCAACATCAAAAACGGCTTTGAGGTTCATGAAAGCAAGGATGTTCACGATGTAACGCTGCGCCTGATGCGCGTTCGGGACAAAGACAATGTCAAGGAAGGCAGGCTGATTCCCGTATGGGACTTCTGGGCACTGGACAAAGTCCACGCCGTTGACCGCAGCTACAGCAAATATGTTTATGAGGATGGATATGAAAGGATCGTCCTGACAATCAACGCCCTGGACGGGACGATTATTGACCGGGATTTGGGATATTGAAATTGAAGTAATTATCCGACAATAGCCTCAGAACAAAACGTCCAGTAAGCGTAAATGTTTACTGGACGTTCTTTGTAATTCTTACCTATGGGGTTTCTTCTTTTGCTCCATTTGCGCCTCATATTTCTTACCAATATTCAGCTCTGAGCGCATATTGGAGCCACGAACCAGCGTTGCAGAACCAAACTTGCTATTGATTGCATCGTAAGCTTTGTCCAGCTTTCTGGCTTTATCCCGGTGCACATCAGGGAAGAGAGACATCTGAACTGTTTCTTCCCGGGTAATATTGGTCATGGCAATGCCAAGAAGGCGAAGCGGTGTTTTTCCATCCCAGAGCTCATCGAAGAGTTGCCGACTGATGTGGTACACTTCTTTTGAGATATCGGTAGGGTCTATGAGGGAACGCTGGTGCGATTTCGTTTTGAAGTTATTTGACCGGATCGATACTGCAATGCAGTATGCTTTGGCACCGTCTGAGCGAATCCGGGCGGTAACGCTGTCCGATAGAGCCAGCAGAATTTTGTAAGCCTGCTCTGCGGTGACCACGTCTTCTTCCAAAGTAGTTGAGATGCTGTAGCCTTTGGCCTCCTCGGGGGCAGCCAGAACAGGGGAGGGATCTATTCCATTGGCATAGTCATGGATTTGCTGTCCCATCTTCATACCAACGATTCTCTGTACCCGGAGCAAATCTGCATTCGCTAAATCGCCGATTGTCAGGATTTTTGCTTTCTCCAGTTTTTCAGCGGTGGAGCGTCCTACGGAGAAGAGTTCTCCAACCCGCAGAGGCCACATCTTTTTTGCAATCTCATTCCGGTAAAGGGTATGCACTTTGTCCGGTTTTTCAAAGTCGCTGGCCATCTTTGCCAGTAGTTTGCAGTCACCAATACCAACATTCACAGTGAATCCAAGCGTGTTCCGAATCTGATCCTTGATCGTATTGGCAGTAGCGACTGGATCCGGATAGAGCCGCTGCGTACCACTCATATCGAGAAAGCATCCATCAATACTAACCTGCTCAACAACTGGAGCATATTGTTTGCAAATCGAGATAAAGGCATGGGAGGATTCCTCATAAAGACGGAAATCCGGTTTGGCAAGAAATAGGTCAGGACACTTGCGCAGAGCCATAGCCACAGGCTCACCAGTTTTGATGCCGAATTTCTTGGCCGGGATGGATTTTGCCAGAATAACTCCGGTGCGCTTTTCGCGGTCTCCTCCGATGGCAGAGGGAATCAGGCGGATATCCTCTTCTCCGTTTGCGACCCGTCGGGTAGCTTCCCAGGACAGAAAGGCACTATTCACATCAACGTGGAAGATTCGTCTGTCCATTGAAAACACCCCCAAATGTTTTCAACATTATCTCAAATTCATTGTTCATAGTCAAGAACCAGCCGGCTTATTTGCTGACTTTAGATGATGTATCATTGTGGTAGGATGCTTCTATATTAGGGAAAACAATCATGAATTATTAAGATTGTAAACAAGGCATCAAGCCCATGCTCATCATCCGGCAGCCTGCGACAGCCGCTGTTTAAGGGCCTGTGGGAGGATAAACACCCGGAAGAATGTGAGGAAGACTGAAATGGCGGCTGATTCAGGTAGGATGATCCCATCTTGAAGCACGGTTGATATTGTAAAAAAGCTGAGGGAGGCAATTGGCTTCCCTCAGTATTCGTATTCGAAAGCTGCATTGGGAGCATCCAGCTCCAGAAGCGGGATTCCGTTTCCTTCGAAGCGGTAGAAAACCTGGCAGGAAGGATGCTCATGAATTGTCCGAACCATGGCTCCGCTGACAGGGGCGCGCAGAGGCTGTCCGGAATGATTCTGGGGTCTTATTGTCAAAATGAAGCGACCCTGCTGGACGAGGATTTCGCCGGCTGTGATTTTGACCGCTTTGGCCCCCAGATAGGTGGCAAGGCGGTATTCTTGTCCGTGCAGAAGCACAATGCCGATGACTCCGGTGAAATGAACACCACCAATCGGGATATCTGCAATGGAGAGCATCAGCGCACCATCGGGGAAGCTGCACTGTGTCCAAGCATAGTTCCTGGGAAAGGAATACCCCCGGTCGCCTTCGATATAGCCGACAGCATTATGAAAAATATAGGGGATTCCATTGACGAAAAGTTCACCATCAACCGAATGCCGCATACTGTAAACACTGTGCCTGCACTGCATGAAAGGCACATACCGGAACGGACCCATGACGTCGTATTTGATCGGCGTGAACGGACCAAACCGGACAGATCCGGTGGCATGGAGATCAGGCGTGTGGATGTCCAGTGCGATCCCATCTTTTCCAAATCGATTTCCGGCCATGCTGCTCTGATTGTTCCGTTTATGAAAATCAGAGCAGGGGAATGGCACATGGAAGGACTTTGTATCGGTAATCAACTGTATGGCACAGTATTTTGATTCTCTCGTCTGGTGAACAGACGGGATAACAGCAAGAGTTTGCTGGTCTGACTGGCAGCGAAAATACCAGCCACAGAAGTAGTTGCGCATAAGGGAACCTCCCAAAGTAATCTGGAAGATATGATTCCCATTTTAATAAGAATTGAGACGAAAAGAGGAAGAAACCATGAACATTCGAAAAAATATTGATTACAGCGAGATGTATGTGGCATTCGACCAAATTATGGTAGTACGAATGTCACAGATGGAACTGTATTGTGAAATCGGGAAGGCTGTATGCCAACGGCGTGAGAAGGGCGCAGCTGTTACCGCTGCCGAGTATCTGAGCAAAATGTGAGATCATTGATCCGGCTCCCGGGAGCCAGAAAACACAGGAGGCACAGTAACAGCCAAATAAAAACAATGCCTGCTTACCTATCTGGACTATTACACAGGGTAATTGGACGGCATCTGGGGCCAGCGGTCCCAGATGATTCAGCTTTCCTTGCATCCTTTCATAATAATGACGATTCAAATATATCTCCATGCGTTGTATAGAAGGATTCTTTCTCACTTTCTGAACTTTATGCTGATAATGAATTAAAATGGTTTCATTTGTTTGAAATGGATAATTAAACAAAAATGTCCGATAGCAGTGGCTTCTTGATTAAAATGAAATAATTATCTGCTTGTTGTTCTCACATGTATCCTGTCGGCACACAGTGTGACAGACTGTTATTGACATTTTCTACCCATTTGCTATACTGGTCACTGAAATATTCCATTTTCAGGAGACATCTTTATGCTGAAAAAGATAAAATCCTTCATGCAAAAAGAAACCGTCCTCTTCATAGCCGCCCTTTGTGCCTGCGCAACCATGATCCTGGTGCCCCCCAGCACCGCTTATATCCATTACATTGACTTCCGCGTTCTGGCGCTTTTGTTGTGCCTGATGGGGGTGGTGGCCGGTTTCAAAAGTGTGGGCGCCTTTCAGTGGCTGACCTACCAACTGCTTCGCCGGATTCAAAACGGGCGGATCCTGGGTGTGACGCTTGTGATGCTGCCCTTCTTTTCTTCCATGCTGGTGACCAATGATGTGGCGCTGCTTGTCTTTGTTCCCTTTACCCTGGCTCTGCTCCAGCAACTGGGATTCCACAAGGCCATAATCCCCATCATTGTGTTGCAGACCGTGGCTGCCAACCTGGGTTCCATGGCCACTCCCGTGGGCAATCCCCAGAACCTGTTCCTTTATGCGGTCTACAATCTGAATGCAGGGGATTTCTTCGCTGTGGTGTTGCCCCTGACGGCAGTCAGCTTTGTGGCTCTGGCGGCTGCTTCTTTCTTGGTACTGCCCAGGGTGCTTCCTCGTCAGGAACTGGAAAAAGCAGAAATTACCAATCTCCGTCATTTTCTGATCTATGGGGCTTTGTTTGTGCTGTGTCTGCTGACGGTGTTCCGCCTTGTCCATTATCTTGTGACCACAGCAGTGATCGTAGCTGTGCTGTCGGTTTTGAACCGAAAACTGCTGAAAGACATCGACTATATGCTGCTGCTCACCTTTGTTTGCTTCTTCATTGTGTCGGAAAATCTGGGACAGGTGGAGGCAATACAGCAGTTTTTACAGAATCTGCTGAATCAGAGTACTTTGCTGACTTCCATGGGCGCCAGCCAGGTTATCAGCAATGTTCCGGCTGCAGTGCTGCTGTCAGGCTTTACGGATCAATGGCGTGATCTGTTGGCGGGTGTCAACATCGGCGGTCTGGGCACCCCCATCGCATCCCTGGCCAGTCTCATCACCCTGAAGATCTACATGCGCTGGCCCGGGGCAAAGGTGGGGCAGTATATGGTGGTTTTTGAAATTGCCAACGTGGTGGGGCTGGTAATTCTTCTGGCATTTGCTATGGTGATGTAACCTACGTTTTCTCTTTGGTTCTACCAATACAAAAAAGGAGCGGTTCAATCCGCTCCTTTTGTTATTTCTCATCGTAATCCAGAATTTCCTTGGCGATATAAATGGGACGGTCCTTACTTTGCTCAAAGGTGCGGCCAACGTATTCGCCGATGATTCCGATACAGAACAGCTCGATGGCGCCCAGCAGTAAAATAAGCACAATGATGGTGGCGTAGCCGGGGACATCGATACCCCAGATCAGCTTTTCCAGGATCACCCAGATCAAATACAACACCGCAGCCACACCGGTGATGCCACCCAGGAAGGTGGCCAGCCGCAAAGGTGCGGTGGAATAGCCAATGATACCTTCAATGGCATAGTTTAAAAGCTTCCAGAAATTCCACTTGGTGGTGCCGTTGGCCCTGGGATGGGCCGTGTAGGGGATAAAGTAGGTGTCGTAACCCACCCAAGCAAAAATGCCCTTGGAGAAACGGTGGTATTCTGTCAAATCCAGAATACTGTCCCGGACACTGCGGCGGAAGGTGCGGAAATCACTAGCGTCCGGCTGCAAAGTGACGGAAGAGAGCATATTAATGACGGCGTAGAAACTTTTTTTGAGGAAAGACAGCACCTTGCCCTCCTGACGGCGATCCTGGTAGGCAGCTACCACATCATATTCCGGTTTTTCATCCAGAATCTGCACCATGTCCCGGACGATCTCCGGACGCTGCTGCAGGTCCGCGTCAATCAGGGCAATGTAGTCACCGGCGGCGTGCTTCAAACCGGCATAAAGTCCCGCTTCCTTGCCAAAATTCCGGGAAAAAGAAATGACTTTCATGGGGCAGAGCTGAGACGCAAACATCTTTTTCAGATTGTGCAGGGTAGCATCCCGGCTTCCGTCATTGATAAAGATGATTTCATAATCATAGCCGCAGCCATCAAAGGCCTCCATCACCGCTGCCTGAAAAGCCGCCACATTTTCCGCCTCATTATAGCAGGGCACCACAAGGGACAATTTCATAAACATCAACTCGCATCCAAATAATATTGTATTATATCGGAAGAAAAGCATCCCGTCAACCGGAATTATCAGTTGACAGAAGGCAGGATTTGTGGTAATTTATCCATGATAAAGGCAAAGAAGGGGAGTTTCCTGTCAAAACCACTTCAGAGAGCAGCCGGATGGTGCAAGGCTGTGGGTTTTCATGAGATTGTCGCCCCGGAGCCTGCTTCCTGAAAAAGCAGTAGGGAAGTGCGGGTCAGCCCGTTACAGCTTACGAGTGCCCCATATGGGGAATTCAGGTGGTACCGCGGAAATGTATTTTTCGCCCTGAGAGTGTATTCTCTCAGGGCGTTTCTTATTTATCAAAGGAGCGAAAGAAAATGGCAAGAGAATTACCCAAGATCTATGAGCCCCAACAGGTGGAATCCAAGATCTATCAGATGTGGCAGGAAGGTGGCTACTTCCATGCCGAACCCGATGAAAGCAAAAAACCTTTCACCATCGTCATGCCGCCCCCCAATGTCACCGGACAGCTGCACATGGGCCACGCCATGGACGCAACATTGCAGGATACCCTAATCCGGTTCAAGCGGATGCAGGGCTACAATGCCCTGTGGATTCCCGGTGTTGACCACGCTGGCATCGCCACCCAGATCAAGGTTGAAGAGGAGCTGCGGGTGAAGGAGGGCCTGACCCGTTACGACCTGGGCCGTGAAAAGTTCCTGGAGCGTGTTTGGGCCTGGAAGCACCAATACGGCAACCGGATTGTGGAACAGCAGAAGAAACTGGGTGCTTCCTGCGATTGGGATCGTGCCCGGTTTACCATGGACGAAGGTTGCTCCAAGGCCGTCCGGGAAGTGTTCGTAAACCTCTATGAGCAAGGCCTGATCTACAAGGGCAGCCGCATCATCAACTGGTGCCCCCACTGCGTCACCGCCCTGTCTGACGCCGAAGTGGAATATGTGGACAAGCCCGGCCATCTGTGGCATATCCGTTACCCCCTGGCAGACGGTACCGGCGAAGTTGTTGTTGCAACTACTCGCCCCGAAACAATGTTGGGCGATACCGGTGTCTGTGTCAACCCCAACGATGCGCGTTATACCGACATCGTCGGCAAGAAGGTCATCCTTCCCCTGGTGAACAAGGAGATCCCCGTGGTTGCTGACGACTACGCCGAAATGGAATTTGGTACCGGCTGTGTTAAGATGACCCCCGCCCATGACCCCAACGACTTCGAAGTTGGCTTGCGCCACAATCTGGAAGTCATCCGGGTGCTGAACGACAACGGTGTGGTCAATGAATTCGGCGGCAAGTACGAAGGCATGGACCGCTATGTGGCCCGTGAAGCCATTGTCAAGGATCTGGAAGAGCAGGGCTATCTGGTGAAGGTCGAGGATTACGCCCACAATGTGGGAACCTGCTATCGCTGCCACAAGGACGTGGAGCCCATCATCTCCGCCCAGTGGTTTGTGAAGATGAAGCCCCTGGCCGAGGAAGCCATCCGGGTGGTGAAGGAAGGACAGACCAAGTTCGTTCCCGATCGGTTCTCCAAGACCTATATGAACTGGATGGAGAACGTCCGTGACTGGTGTATCTCCCGTCAGCTGTGGTGGGGACATCAGATTCCCGCCTGGACCTGTGCCGACTGCGGCCATATCACGGTCTCCAGAGAGGATGCCACTGTCTGTGAAAAGTGCGGCAGTACCCATATCACCCGGGAAGAGGACGTGCTGGACACTTGGTTCAGCTCTGCTCTGTGGCCCTTTGAGACTCTGGGCTGGCCCGACAAGACCCCTGATTTTGATTATTTCTATCCCACCGATGTTCTGGTCACCGGCTATGACATCATCTTCTTCTGGGTGGCCAGAATGATTTTCTCCGGCTGCAAGCAGACCGGCAAGACCCCTTTCCACACGGTACTGATCCATGGCCTGGTTCGTGATAATCTGGGCCGGAAGATGAGTAAGTCTCTGGGCAACGGCATTGATCCGCTGGAGATGATTGACAAGTACGGCTGTGATGCTCTGCGGATGAACATGGTTACCGGCAACTCCCCCGGAAACGACATGCGGTTCTATGTGGAGCGCTGCGAAGCCATGCGCAACTTTGCCAACAAGCTGTGGAACGCCTCCCGTTACGTCATGATGAACCTGAGCGAGGATGCTGTCAATCAGCTGCCTGACCTGGGCAAACTGGAAATCGCTGACAAGTGGGTTCTGAGTAAGCTGAACAATCTGGTGTCCGAAGTCACCGAGAACATGGACAAGTATGAGCTGGGTGTGGCTATCCAGAAGATCTATGACTTCATCTGGGACACCTACTGCGACTGGTATATTGAGCTGACCAAGGCAAGACTGTACTCTGAGGATGCAGACCGGAAGCAGACTGCCCTTCAGGTTCTGGTCTATGTGCTTGATCAGATTCTGCGGCTGCTGCATCCCTTCATGCCTTTCATTACGGAGGAAATCTGGCAGTCTCTGCCCCATGAGGGCAGCGCCCTGATCGTGGCCAAGTGGCCCGAGTATTCCGAGGCCCTGAACTTCAAGACTGAGGAGGCCGCCATGGAGTCCGTTATGGATGCCATCCGAGCCATCCGTGCCCGCCGCACCGAGATGAACGCCCCCCCCAGCAAGAAGGCTGCCCTGTATGTGCTCACCGCCAAGCCCCAGATCTTTACCGAGGGCGAGGGCTTTATTCAGCGTCTGGCTTATGCCGATGCCGTAACGCTGCTGGATGCTGAGCCTGCCAACCTGGACGGCATGGTGACCATCACCACCGCTGATGCTAAGCTGTATATCCCCATGGGACAGTTGGTGGACGTGGCCAAGGAAATTGCCCGGATCACCAAGGAGCTGGAGGCAGCCAAGAAGTTTTTGGCTTCCCTGGAAGGCAAGCTCTCCAACGAGAAGTTTGTCTCCCGTGCCCCTGAGGCTGTTGTCAATGCCGAGCGGGAAAAGGCTGCCAAGCATCGCGACCTGATTGCCCAGTTGGAGCAGTCCCTGACCGCCATGGAGAAGATGGCCAACTAAAGATTTTTGAAAGAGGTGCAAAACCATTGGTTTGCACCTCTTTTTTGTTCAGGAAAGCCTTTCCATCCCGAGCAAGGCACCCAGTGCGAAGATCCCGCGACATCATGTCATTTCACCTGGAATGGACAACGTTTGTGGTTATCTGAAACGCACTGCAAGCTGATTTTTTGTATATTCTTTTCCTTCAAGCATCATTCCGACTGTATCTGCACAGCCGGAATTTTATACTGTTGGGGAAAGAATCAGTAAGGAGGTACTTACCATGCATTTTACCAGTTTTCTGGAGGAAGGGCGGCTGACTGTTGCCCTGACCGGAGAAATTGATCATCACTGCGCCAAGGAATACATCCATACCATTGTCGCAAAAATCGAAGCTTATGCCCCGGATATCTGCGTGCTGGATTTCCGGGAGGTTAGCTTTGTGGATTCTTCCGGCATTGCCGTTGTGATCAACGCTCTGCGCAGCATGACCCAGATTGAGGGAAAGCTGCTGCTGACCGGCCTTTCCCCGCAGCCCATGCGGGTGTTCCGGGCGTCCGGCATCGATAAGTTAGTGGAAATGAAGGAGGCAGTGGGATGAAATTTGACAACTACATGATTTTGGATTTTCCAAGCAAATCCGCCAATGAAGCCTTTGCCCGGTCTGCAGTGGCCTGTTTCGCGGCCCAACTGGACCCAACCCTGGAAGAACTGGGGGATATCCGGACTGCTGTATCCGAGGCAGTGACCAACTGTATCGTCCATGCTTACCCCGACAAATTGGGAAATATCACCCTGCGGTGCCGGATTTTAAAGGACAACATACTCGACATCGTGGTAAAGGACAAGGGTGTGGGCATTCCGGACATTGACCAGGCCCGGCGTCCCAGCTATACCACCGGCGGCAGTGAGCGCAGCGGCATGGGCTTTACCATCATGGAAAGCTTCATGACCAATCTGGATATTTCCTCCGCTCCCGGCAAGGGAACCACCGTCCACATGCGCCGCCGGATTGCCCGCCGTCAATGACCAGAACGGAAGAACTGATCCGCAGAGCCCAGGCAGGGGACAGATCTGCCACGGAAACCCTGGTGGAGGAAAATACGGGACTGATCTGGGCGGTGACACGTCGATTTTTAAGCCGGGGGACAGAAGCGGATGACCTGTACCAGTTGGGGTGCCTGGGTTTTCTCAAGGCGGTGGAAGGGTTCGATCTGAACTACGGCACACAGTTTTCCACCTACGCTGTGCCGAAAATCTCCGGAGAGATCCGGCGTTTCTTACGGGACGATGGGGCAGTAAAGGTGTCCCGGAGTCTCAAGGAGCAGGCGTCCACCATCCGGCAGGTAAGAAGCCAGCTGACCTCCGCCTTGGGCCGGGAGCCCACCATTGGAGAAATCTCCCGACAGACCGGATTCACAGCCGAAGAAATTGCCCTGGCGGAAACAGCCACGGCTGCCACGGAGTCCATCCAGCGTGAAACCGGGGAAGAGGGTTTCTCTCTGGAAAATGTGCTGACAGACACAGAATCCGAAGAAAAAATGGTGGAAAAAATTGCACTGCGGCAGGCCGTCCTTGCGTTGCCGGAACGGGAGTCAACCGTGATCCGGCTCCGGTATTTCCACGGCCTGACCCAGCAGCGGGTGGCCAAGGTTATGAACATCAGCCAGGTGCAGGTGTCAAGGATTGAAAAGAAAGCCATTGCCCTGTTAAGGGAATTGCTGGCCTGACGAAACGGGAAGCGCCACATCCTTCAAATTTCCTACTTTACCTTTTCCCGAAAATAGAGTAAAATGATCGCATATTATATTGGGTAGGTATGCGATTATGAATGAACAACTGGACGCCAGATTTCTAAAGGCCAGAAAAGACTATATTGAAAGGCAGTTTTTCCAACTCAACCCCATGCAGCGCCAGGCAGTGCTGACAACAGAAGGCCCTCTGCTGCTGTTGGCAGGTGCCGGCAGCGGCAAAACCACAGTCCTCATCAACCGGATCGCCAATATCATGCGCTATGGCCGGGGCAGTGACTCGACAGAAATTCCCGATACCGTCACAGACGAGGATGTGACCTTTCTGGAAAGTCTGGGAGAGGATCTGAGCGACTATGACCGCTGGCGTGCTGATAATCTGTGCGCGGTGGAGCGGGCGGTTCCCTGGTCTATCATGGCCATTACTTTTACCAATAAGGCCGCCAATGAGTTGAAAGAGCGGCTGACGGTGCTTTTGGGACCGGAAGCCCAAGACATCTGGGCCATGACCTTCCACTCTGCCTGCTGCCGGATTTTACGGCGGGACATTGAATGCATGGGCTATACCAAAAGCTTTACCATTTACGATTCTTCCGATTCCGAGCGGGTCATGAAGGACATCGTCAAGGACATGGGCCTGGATGACAAAACCTTTCCTCCCAAGTATGTGCTGGGTGCAATCAGCCGGGAAAAGGACAACATGGTGTCTGCCGATGGCATGCTGGAACGGGCCGAACGCACCGGTGATCTGCGGGCTTTGCACATCGCAAGGGCATACGTCAAATACCAGACCCGACTGAAGGAGAACAACGCCCTGGATTTTGACGACATCATCTATGTTACCGTCAGGCTTCTGCAGGAACACGAGGATGTCCGTACTTACTATCAGCGGAAATTCCGCTATGTCCTGGTGGACGAGTACCAGGACACCAATCATATGCAGTATCTGTTGACATCCCTGCTGGCTGGGGGCAGCGAGAACATCTGCGTGGTGGGTGATGATGACCAGAGCATCTACCGGTTCCGCGGTGCCACCATTGAAAATATCCTGAATTTTGAAAAGCAGTACCGGGGCAGCCGCACCATCCGTCTGGAGCAGAATTATCGCTCCACCCAGTCCATTTTGAATGCGGCCAATGCTGTCATCTCCCACAACCTTGGCCGCAAAGGAAAACAGCTGTGGACTAGCAATGGGCAAGGCGATCCCATCACCATTTACGAAGCCAGCGATGAGGGTGCGGAAGCAAACTTTGTGGCCGGGCAGATTATCAAGTTATCCAAGGGCAGACAGTTTAAGGATTATGCGGTGCTGTACCGTACCAACGCTCAGTCCAACGCCATGGAATTTGCCTTCAAGCGCAACGGTATCCCATACCGGGTCATTGGCGGTACTAGGTTTTTTGACCGGATGGAAGTGAAGGACATGCTGTCTTACCTCTGTGTCATCAATAACCGATCCGATGACCTGCGGCTGAAGCGGATCATCAACAATCCTCCCCGGGGTCTGGGTGCCAAAACCATTGAAACCGCCGAGCGTCTTTCCCAGGCGGAGGGAATTCCCCTGTACAGTGTGGTGTCGGACCCTTACTCCTACGCACCCCTGGAAAAACCAGCCATGAAGCTGATGCAGTTTTCCGCCATGATTGAAGGACTGGCCCAGCTGCTGGAGGATGGTATCAGCCTGCCGGATTTTTATGAGGAAGTCATGATCCGAACCGGCTATGTGGATGCCCTGAATTCCAAGCCCACAGAAGAGAACAAAACCCGGCTGGAAAACGTCCGTGAACTAAAGTCCAGCATCAATTCCTATGTGGAGAATGTGGCCGGGGCAGGGGAAATTCCTTCTTTGGCGGGATTCCTGGAGGAAATTGCCCTGTACACCGATTTGGAGCAGTACAACGAAGGGGACGACGCGGTGGTGATGATGACCATGCATTCGGCCAAGGGCCTGGAATTTCCCCATGTATTTCTTGTGGGCTTTGAAGACGGCTTGTTCCCCGGGATGCGTGCCATCGGAGACCGGGAGGAGATGGAGGAAGAGCGGCGGCTGTGTTATGTGGCCATCACGAGAGCCAAGCAGAGCCTGACCATCAGCCACGCCCGTCAGAGAATGCTCTATGGCCGGACTTCGGCGGCGATGCCTTCCCGGTTCCTGAAAGAAATTCCGGAGCAGTATATCATTCACAAGGGTGGCCTGCGGACCGCAGCGGCCAGTCCTGCCGGTGAGCGGACCTACGGTGGCTACGGTGGTTCCTATGGGGAGAATTCCGGCTACAATGCCCCCCTCCGGAAGCCGCAGCCCAAACGCTCGGACAGCCCCATGGTGTCTGCATCAAAACCTGCGGTTTATCTGGATTTGAACAAGGGAGACATGGTTTCCCACGCCGCCTTTGGCCGGGGCATGGTGCTGTCCGTTATGAAAATGGGCGGCGATGCACTGCTGGAAATTGCCTTTGACGATATTGGAACCAAGAAACTCATGGCCAAAACCGCCTCGGCCCATATGAAGAAGCTGTAACTAAAATGACAAAACGTTCAAACCGGGCGGAGCACCCAAACGGACTGTGCCATTGATGCAGGACAGGCTCGTCATGCCCATGGGAGCATTATCGTTTTGTTCTCACATAGCCGTCATGATTTCTGCTTCTCTGGCATACCATGGCCACAGGGGTGATGGTATGTTTGCTCGGGTGAAGCGGTTGATTGGAAGCCTGCTGTTTCTGGCGGCGGTGTTATTGGCTGTGTTTTTTATGCTCCGTGGTCGGTTCCAGACCGTGATCCGGGAGTTGGCCCGTACCCAGGTGATGAACGCCACTTCGGATCTGACCAACGATGCCATCGCCAAACAGATGGCCGACGGTATCATCCAGTATGACCGGATTGTTTATTTTGAAAAAGATCTGGACGGCCGCATCACCGCGCTGAAAACCAACATGAGCGAAGTGAACCGTCTGAAAACGGATATTTTGAATATTATCAACGATGAAATACTGGCGCTGGATACCTCTGACATTGGGATCCCTCTTGGCAGCCTTATTCTTCCGGAATTCTTTTCCGGGAAAGGGCCCCACATTCCGGTGCACATTCTGGCCATCCGGAATTCAGAGGCAGTGTTTTCCAGCGATTTTTCTCAAGCGGGCATCAACCAGACCTTGCATCAACTGACCATGGAGGTCAGCGTGGATGTATCAGTGCTGGTGCTGGCCAAAACCGAAAGCTTTACTGTCACCAGTCCTGTGGTGGTGGCAGAAACCGTGATCGTGGGGGATGTTCCCCAAACCTATTTACATACCGGAGGCAATTATGGAGCCCAGACAGAGAATTGAAGAATTGACCCGTATTTTGACAGAGGCCAACTACCGTTACTATGTGATGGATGATCCCACCATGCCGGATTTTGAATATGACCGGCTGCTGCGGGAACTGGAAGAACTGGAAGCGGCCCATCCGGAGCTTGCAAAGGCGGATTCACCCACCCAGCGGGTGGGCGGTGCTGCCCTGAGCCAGTTTGAAAAAGTAAACCATCCCGTGCCCCTGATGAGCCTGCAGGATGTGTTCAGCATGGAAGAGCTGAATGAATTCCTGGAAAAAACCATGGCATCAGGGGAGAACCTGTCTTTTTCTGTGGAGCCGAAAATTGACGGCCTCAGCGTGGCACTGGAATATGTGGACGGCCGGTTTGTCCGGGGCGCCACCCGGGGCGACGGCAATGTGGGAGAAGATGTGACAGAAAACCTGAGAACCATCCGGTCCATTCCCATGGTACTGGAAAACGCGCCGTTCCGATTGATCGTCCGGGGTGAGGTGTTCATGCCAAAGAAGAGCTTCGAAAAGCTCAACCAGCGCCAGGAGGAAGAGGGAAAGCCTCTGTTTGCCAATCCCCGGAATGCAGCAGCAGGTTCTTTGCGGCAGCTGGACCCAAAAATCGCCGCCAAGCGGGGCCTGGACATCTATGTTTTCAACATTCAGCTGATTGAAGGGATGGAATTTGCCACCCACACGGAAACCCTTGAATATCTGAAATCTTTAAAATTCAAGGTGATTCCGCAGAAAACACTTTCATCCATTTCTGCCATTGACGAAGAAGTGGCCGCCATCAACGACCGCCGGGAAAAATTGACCTGCGATATTGACGGCGCGGTGATCAAACTGGATGACCTGGCTCTCCGGGAAACGCTGGGGACCACGGCAAAGTTCCCCCGGTGGGCCGCCGCCTACAAGTATCCTCCGGAGATCAAGCCCACGGTTGTCGAGGACATTGTGGTTCAGGTGGGCCGCACCGGTGTGTTGACCCCCAAGGCAGTGGTAAAAGCCGTCCGGCTGGCAGGCACCACGGTCACCAATGCCACTCTGCACAACCAGGATTTTATCAGGGAGCGGGACATCCGTATCGGAGACACGGTACTGATCCGCAAAGCCGGTGAGATCATCCCGGAAATTCTGGAAGTGGATCTGACCAAGCGACCGGAAAATGCCCGGCCCTATCATCTGCCGGCCTACTGTCCCGTCTGCGGCGCCGCCGTGGAGCAGGATGAGGACGGCGCCTTCCTGCGCTGCACCGGCGCGGAATGTCCGGCTCAACTGACCCGGAACATTGCCCACTTCGTCAGCCGGGATGCCATGGATATTGAGGGTCTGGGATCTTCCATTGTGGAAAGCCTCATTCAAAAGGGTCTGATCAAGTCCCCGGCGGATATTTACTATCTGACTTTGGAAGATGTGAAAAGCCTCTGGAAGTCCGGCTCCAAAGCGGCGGAAAAGCTGATTGCCGCCATTGAGAAAAGCAAGCAGCAGGATCTCAGCCGTCTGATTTATGCCCTGGGAATCCGACAGGTGGGCGCCAAGACCGGCAAGGTACTGGCATCCGCCTTTGGTACCATGGATGCTCTGATGGAAGCCAGTCTGGAAGCGTTGACCGCCGTTCCCGATGTGGGCGGAATCACCGCCGCCAATATCCATGGCTGGTTCCGGCAGGAACAGTCGAAGCATCTCGTTGAACGGCTCCGCTCTGCCGGCGTGAATTTTGAGAGCCAGCGCATTATTTCTGACACCCGCTTTGCAGGCAAGACCTTTGTCCTGACAGGTGCCCTCAGTAAGTTCACCCGGGAGGAAGCCACGGAGCAGATTGAGCGGTTCGGCGGCAAGGCAGCCGGTTCCGTCTCCAAAAAGACCAGTTTCGTTGTGGTGGGCGAAAACGCCGGCTCCAAGGAGCGCAAAGCCCGGGAACTGGGGATCCCTATTTTATCCGAGGATGACTTCCTGAAAATGATCCAATCCTGATTGCAAATAAAAAGCGCTGCGGAAAATCCGCGGCGCTTTTGGCGTTTATAAAGAGAAATCATCCTGGTCATACCGGGAAAAATCCAGTGGTTTTTCCTTTTTGGGCAGACGCTTGCAGGGGTCATAGCGGAACCGGAAACATTTGTCTTCTTCGGACTTCAGGCCCTTTTTGGTGCAGAGGATCTGTCCATCCTCCAGACGGGTACCGTGGACGCAGTATGCGCAGGAACGCTCTATTTTTTTACGAAACAGCATGGGTTTTCCCTCCCGGTGGTGATACAGGCATTATACACCGGTTTTTTAGAGAAATCCACCCCTTTTTTCCAGGGCAGCAGGAAAACAGGAAGCAGGAGCGCAAGCCCTGTCCAGCCAAATCCAAGAAATACCGCTGCAAACACCAGACTCAAGCCGGTTTGGATTACTTTTCCCCGCAGATAGGGCCCCATAGGCAGATCACCTATCACCGCAGCAGTCTGCATGGCCACGCACAATCCACCAAAGGAAAGAATCCCGGAACAGACCAAAAACCGAATGTGTTCCTCCGATATCCGCTCCAAGGCACAGCAGCCGCTGCTCAGTTCCAGCAGACCCGCCAGGATCACCTGCACCGTTTCCGGCACAGACCAGAAAAACCAACGATTCAGAAAGGCCAGGAGAATCTGAAACAGAAGGATCCATCCGCACAGCAGACCCATGGTTTTGGTGGTCTGGAGCAAAAGCTGCGAAATGGACCGTGCTTTTCCTGTCATGGCCGCGTGAGATGTCCTGCCGGATGCGCCCAGCCTTCCCGTTACCATGGCAGCGAGGATTTGAATGAGCCACAGAGCCCAGACCCAGGAAAGGGAAGAAAAACTGGTTGCCGTGATGCCAAACAGGAAGGCAGGACCGGCATTGCTGCAAAAGGTCAGAAGATGAGCACCATCTTCCTTGGTAAGTTTTCCTTCCCGGCAGGCCTGTCCGATTTGCTGGGCACCGGCGGGATAGCCTCCCAACAGCGCGGCAATCAGGAGCGATTCTGCACCGGACGGGATTCCCAGACGCCGGGCTATGGGCCGCAGCCACCGGAAGCTGCTGCCCCACAGCGAATCTGTCAGCATGGCACATAAAAACAAAAAAGGGAACAGGGAGGGAATCACCGTCCGCAGACACAGGTCGATACCGGCAGTGGCGCCTTGCAGGGCCGTTTCCCCGTCCAATATCAGCACCAACATTCCGACGGCGCCAAACAGTCCTTTTATGAATTCCAGTTTCATGGGTTTCACCTCACAGAAAACTATGCAAGCCCCGGAAGGTTCATTCATATAATCCCTTCAAAGGGAGTGATGCAATGAAAGAAAAACAGAGTCTTTGGGAGCGGCTGGATCTGCCGGGGGAATCCTTTCCTGGGGAAGTCCTGGTTGAAATCGCAGGGGATAACCGGGTGCTCATAGAGCATCACCGGGGTGTCCGGGAATACAGTCCTTACCGAATCGGGGTGAAGGTGGGATTTGGTCTGGTGGAAGTCTGCGGCAGCGGCCTGGAACTGCGGAGTATGGCAAGACAGCAGCTTGTGATCTCCGGATGCATTGACTGCGTGGCGCTGAAGCGGAGGGAGCGGCGATGAATTTCTGGAAATGGCTGGGTGGAATGGTCACCGTCACTATGACCTCTGCGGCGCCGGTGGAATCCCTGCAAGCAATCAATGAGAGGGGAATCCGGCTGGACCAGGCGGTGTGGCTGGAGCCGCTGACGGTTCAGTTCCGGTGTTCCCGCAAAGACCGGGCAGCCATCGAGGCCACCTGCAGAAAACGGGGAGACGAGGTGCGGTTTTCGGGAGAGACCGGGGTAAAGACGTTGGGACGAAAGCTCCTTGCCAGGCCGGTACTATTGGTAGGGTGTGGGGTGCTGTTTCTTTTGACGGCCTACCTTCCTACCCGGGTTTTCTTTTTTCAGGTGGAAGGCAATGAAGCCGTTCCCAGTCGAATGATCCTGGAAGCGGCCGCGGACTGCGGCATCCGTTTTGGGGTCTCCCGGCAGGAAATCCGCAGTGAAAAAATGAAAAACGCCCTGCTGGAAGCCATACCAGAACTGAAATGGGCATGCATCAACACTTCCGGCTGCACTGCTATCATCTCTGTCCGGGAGCGGGTTCTGGAAGAAGTGAATCAAACCATTACATCGCCCGTCAGCAGCATCGCCGCTGTCCGGGATGCTTACATCACGGATCTGACCGTTACCCGGGGGACGGCACTCTGCGCTCCGGGGCAGGTGGTTGGGGCGGGACAGATTCTGATTTCCGGGTATACGGATCTTGGGATTTGTGTCCAGGTAACACGGGCCCAGGGAGAGGTTTTTGGAGAAACCATCCGTGAATTTCGGGCTGTCACCCCTACTGAAAGTGTCGTCCGGCAGGAGCCAGAGGATCCGATCCGGCGATACAGCCTGATTCTCGGAAAAAAACGGATAAATTTTGGGAAAGGGAGTGGAATTTCACCTGCCACTTGTGGTAGAATGTATATGGAATATTATTTGACCCTGCCGGGGGGCTTCCAGCTCCCGTTGGGCCTGGCGGTGGACACCCTGATCCCCTGGAAAACGGAGCATATTACACGCGCGCCGGAGGAATCGTCCATGCTGGCATTTGCCCGGCATCAGCTGCTGACCGGGACCGTGGCCGGAACCATTCTGGCGGAAGATATTTCCTTTTCCCGGGAAAAGGAGGTATTTTGCTTGCATGGGTGGTTTTCGTGCAGTGAAATGATCGGCAGGGAAGTTACAGAAGAGATTGGAGAAGCAAATGGCAAAACAGATTGAACGGATCGTCAATGCGGAACGGGTGGAAGACCTGATGGCCGTCTTTGGCTCCTTCGATGAAAATATCAAACGGATTGAAGAGGCGCTGAATGTCCAGGTTATTAACCGTGGCACAGAGCTGCACATCCTTGGGGACGAGGAAATGGCGGACAAGGCAGTACGGACCCTGGAAGGACTCATGACTCTGGCAGCCCGGGGGGAGACCATTGATGAACAGCGAGTCCGCTACCTCATCACCCTGGTCAGCGAGGGTAACGACCACCAGGTGGCCCAGATGGCCAAGGATGTGGTCTGCATCACGGCCAAGGGCAAGCCCATCAAGGCCAAGACCGTGGGCCAGCAGACCTATATGAAGGCCATTCAGGAAAATACAGTCACCATCGGCGTGGGCCCTGCCGGTACAGGCAAAACCTATCTGGCGGTGGCCGCCGCCGTGGCTGCCTTCCGGGAGCATACTGTAAACCGGATCATCCTCACCCGGCCTGCGGTGGAGGCTGGTGAACGGTTGGGCTTCCTGCCCGGCGACCTGCAAAACAAGGTTGACCCCTACCTGCGTCCCCTGTACGATGCCCTTTACGATATGCTGGGCCCCGAGACCTTCCAGAAATACCAGGAGCGGGGCAGTATTGAGGTGGCCCCTCTGGCCTATATGCGCGGCCGGACCCTCGATGACAGCTTTATCATCCTGGATGAGGCCCAGAACACTACCCGGGAGCAGATGAAGATGTTCCTGACCCGGTTGGGCTTCGGATCGAAAATTGTCATCACCGGCGATGTAACCCAGATTGACCTGCCGGAGGACAAGACCTCCGGCCTGAAGGATGCCATCCGGGTGCTGGATGGAGTAAAGGACATTGCCATCTGTCGCCTCAGCTCTGCCGACGTGGTACGTCACGCCCTGGTGCAGAGAATCATCAATGCCTACGAAAAGGCAGAGAAAAAGCAGGAAAAGCCAGAAGTGAAACGGCCAAACCGTCAATTCGGCGGCCAGTACAAGAGGAAAAAATGAGATGAAACATAAAATAAACCTGGTATTCGAGGAATTGAGCCTTCAGCGGTTCACCATCGGCAATATCATCAAAAAGTGTATCAACGCCACTCTGGCGGCGGAACGGATTTCCGTGCCTTGTGAGATCAACGTGCTGGTGACGGATGACGCTGGTATTCAGGTCATCAACCGGGAAAGCCGGAATCTGGACAAGCCCACAGATGTGCTGAGTTTCCCCATGTTCCAGCTGGAACCTGGGAATCCCCCCACAGATTGGGCGGACTTCCAGGATCCGGCCACGGGATTGGTTCCCCTGGGAGATATGTGCATCAGCCTGGAACGGGCAAAGAATCAGGCCGCAGAGTTCGGCCACTCTCCCCGCCGGGAGGTTGGATATCTGACCATCCATTCCATGCTCCATCTTCTGGGCTATGATCACCTGGACGAGGGTCCCATGAAAAAGCAAATGCGGGGAAGGGAAGAGGCCATCGCTGCCTCTATCCCCAATATGACGAGAGACTGAACAAGCATGTCATCCCGTTCGGTATGCGGCACAGTGCGTCGCAGGATCTTTGCTTGGGAACGACGGGATTTTACCGATGAACGAAATGCTGCGATTGAATTAGGAGAATAGATATGAAGACAAAATCCGCTATGATTACCATTGCCGGACGGCCCAATGTGGGCAAGTCCACCCTGACCAATTACCTGGTAGGTGAGAAAATCGCCATTGTATCCAATAAGCCCCAGACCACCCGGAACCGGATCTGCGGCATTGTCACCCGGGGTAATACCCAGTTTGTTTTCGTGGACACCCCTGGCTATCACCGCAGCCGCACCAAACTGGGCGAGTACATGGTAAATGTGGCGAAGGATTCCATTGCTGACGTGGATCTGACCATTCTGGTGGTGGAGCCCATCGCTTCCATTGGCCCCCAGGAGGAAGGTCTGCTGGAAAAAATCAAGGCAAGCAAGTGCCCGGCAGTTCTCGCCATCAATAAGATTGACACCGTTGAAAAGGAAAAACTGCTGGAAGTCATCGCCGTCTATTCCCAGGCCGCCAGTTTTGACGCCATCATTCCCATCTCTGCCAAGACCGGCGACGGCGTGGAGCAGCTGCTGAAGGTCTGCGAGAAATATGCCGTGGAGAGCCCCTTCCTGTTTCCGGAGGATCTTACCACTGATCAGCCCGAGCGGCAGGTCATGGCGGAGATCATTCGGGAGAAGCTGCTGTGGTGCCTGGACAAGGAAATCCCCCATGGCACCGCCGTGGAGATTACCAAGTTCTCGGAACGGGACAGCGGAGTCATCGACATTGATGCCACCATTTTCTGCGAAAAGGCCAGCCACAAGGGTATCATCATTGGCAAACAGGGTGCCATGCTGAAGAAAATCTCGACCATGGCAAGAACCGACTGCGAAAAGTTCATGGGCACCAAAGTATACCTGACCACCTGGGTTAAGGTGAAGGAAAACTGGCGGGACAGCGATTTCCTGGTGCGTAACTTTGGTTATTCTGAATAATCCTGTCATCCCGACGCATGCATGAAATACCGCATGGAGGAACCTTGATACTCACTGGATTTTCCAATTATTTTTTCGCCTTCCGGGGGCAAGATATCACCGGGAGGAATGAATCATGAAATCTGATAAGTTAAGCGCATCGGATTACTGGACGCTGTTTGCCCAGACCGGATCTCCGGAGGCATACATGCTCTACACCCGGCAGCTGAAAATGGAGGAACAGGATGCATCTTACAGTGAAGGGTCTGGTCCTGCGGGTTACGGACTACAACGATCGTGATGCCCTGCTGACCCTGTTAACCCCCAACCATGGCAAGCTGACAGTGAAGGCCCGGGGCCTGCGGCGAAAGAATTCGCCATTGGTGGCCCCCTGCCAGCTGCTGGCCTATGGGGAATTTGTGTTATTTGAATACCGGGGACAATACACCATCAACGATGCCTGTTCTTTGGAGCTGTTTCAGGAGCTGCAGCAGGATCTGGTGCAGCTGTCCCTGGGTACTTATTTTGCCCAGGTCTGTGACCTGATCTCCCAGGAAGATCTGCCCAACCCGGAACTGCTGTCCCTGCTGCTCAACTGTCTGCATGGACTTTCCAAGCTCCGTTTGCCGGAGGGAAAGGTCAAGGCGGTGTTTGAACTGCGGGCTGCCTGCCTGGCGGGCTATACTCCGGATCTTTTCGGCTGTCACATCTGCGGCAGCCAGACCCCGGACCGGTTTGATCTGCGGCAGGGACAATTGGAATGTCACACCTGCCGGCACATGGGCGCCACGGGAATCCGGATGCCCGTTACTGCTTCGGTACTGGATGCCATGCGCTACATTTGCTACTGCGATCCCCGGAAGCTGTTTTCCTTCCAGGCAGGGGCAGACACCATGGAAAAGCTGGCGGATTTGTCAGAAGCCTACTTAACCACCCAACTGGAGCGGGGTTTTTCCACGTTGGATTTTTATAAATCTCTACTGATTTGATGCAATGATGTAGCAGTGCCCAGGATTTCCCCCCACCTGGGGAAGATCAGGATGCTGCCACACCACTGTGTTCTGCACGAATGTTGCTATAATAGGAGAACATCCCATGTCTGAATTATACGAAAAATCATTACTGAAACTGGAGCTGGACCGGGTCCTGGAAATGCTCGCTTCCTGCGCCGGCTCCGTTGGAGGCAAGGAGGCCTGTCTCCGGGTCCGGCCAACCTCCGATGTGGAGGATGCCCGGCTGCTGCTGGAACAAACCTCTGATGCCTATGATCTGTGCACCCGGAAGGGCAACCCCGTGTTTGGGGATGTGTCCGATGTGTCTGCCTCCCTGGAGCGGGCCAACCTGGGCGGAACCCTTCAGCCGAAGGAGTTGCTTCGGATTGCCGGGGTTCTGCGATGTGCCCGGAATATCCGGGGCTATGTGTCGGAAGATGATAAAGTCACCGTCCTGGACCCCATGTTCAAGGCTCTTAGCCCAAACAAATACCTGGAAGACAGAATTTTCGGAGCAATTTTGTCTGAGGAAGAGATAGCAGACAACGCATCCCCTGAGCTGTCCGACATCCGCCGCCATATGCGGCTCCAGGCCGGTAAGATCCGGGACACCCTGCAGAAGGTGATTTCCTCTCCGGCCTATGCCAAGTACCTCCGGGAACCAATCATCACCATCCGGCAGGGCCGATATGTGGTGCCTGTAAAATCCGAATGTAAAAATGATGTACCCGGTCTGGTTCATGATGTTTCTGCCTCCGGTTCCACCTTCTTCGTGGAGCCCATGTCTGCTGTCAATGCCAACAATGCCTTACGGGAGCTGGAAGTCAAGGAAAAGAAGGAAATCGAGCGGATTTTGGCAGAACTGTCTGCGGAGGCAGCAGGCCACCGGGAGGACATCAATCTGAATTACACCATGCTGGTGCAGCTGGATGTGATTTTTGCCAAGGCAAAGCTTGCCTACCGGATGCAGGCCTGGGCCCCTATCTTAAATGATGAGGGAAGGGTGGATCTGCGCAAAGCCCGGCATCCTCTCATTGATCCCAAGAAAGTGGTGCCCATTTCTGTCCGGTTGGGAAGCGATTTCGATACCATGATCATCACAGGCCCCAACACCGGCGGTAAAACCGTTACATTAAAAACCGTTGGTCTGCTGACCTTGATGGCGGAATGTGGTCTGCACGTCCCCGCCGGGGACGGAAGTGTCCTGTCAACCTTTGACTCTATTCTGGCGGATATTGGCGATGAGCAGTCCATTGCCCAGAGCCTTTCTACCTTCTCCAGCCACATGCGGACCATCGTGGACGTGGTAGCCCAGTGTGACCAGCGGACATTGGTTCTCTTTGACGAGTTGGGTGCCGGCACCGATCCTGCCGAGGGCGCGGCTCTGGCCATGGCCATCATTGAATTCTGCCGAAAAATGGGCAGCCGGGTCATTGCAACCACCCACTATGCTGAACTGAAGCTCTACGCCATGCGGACCCAGGGGGTCATCAACGCTTCCTGTGAATTTGACGTGGAGACATTGCAGCCCACCTATAAGCTGCTCATCGGTATTCCTGGCAAGTCCAATGCCTTTGCCATATCCCGGAAGTTGGGCCTTTCCGAAGAGATTCTGAAGGAAGCCGATGATCTGGTGGGCAAGAGTGACAAGGATTTTGAAGATGTATTGAGCCAGCTGGAACAGCAGCGCCAGCAGATGGAATCTGCCCGGATGGAGGCGGAACGGCTCCGCCATGAAACCGCCAAAATCAAGCAGCAAAGTGAAGAATACCATGCCCAGCTCCGGAAAGAGAAGGAGAAGGCCATGGAAGCTGCCCGGAAGGAAGCCCAGTATATTATTGAGGAAGCCCGGGCTGCCGCCAACATCGCTTCTGAGGAACTGAAGGCCCTGCGCAAGCAGCTCCAGGACAGCGCCGATGCCACCGGCATCAACCAGCGTCAGGCCCAGTTGCGCCGGAACCTGAACGAGGTGGAGGAGAAGCTCCGCTCCACGCAACCCAAACAGGAGCGGCCTCAGCCGAAGCGGGGTATCCTGGTAGGTGACACAGTGGAACTGCTGAAACTGGGCACCAAGGCCAGCGTCATTGCCATCAACAAGGACGGTACCTACCAGCTTCAGGCAGGTATTCTCAAGCTCAGCGCCAAGGCCGATGAGATCTACCTGCTGGAAAACGAAAATCCCTACAAAGAAAAAGGGGCCCGTCCCAAACATTCCGGCAGGGAGATGAAAATGACAGCCATGCCCTCAGAAGTGGATCTGCGCGGCATGGATACCGTGGAAGCCATTTCCGTGCTGGAACGGTATCTGGATGAAGCCATGCGCAGCAATGTTTCCTCTGTGCGGATCATCCACGGCAAGGGCACCGGTGTGCTCCGGGCCGCTGTCCAGCAGAACCTGAAGAAAAACAAGTTCATCAAAACATTCCGTCTTGGCATGTATGGGGAAGGCGAGGACGGCGTGACCATTGCGGAATTTCGTTAAAATCCGTCCATGAGAGGTTCATTTGATTTCCTAGAAAACGGTTCCAACATTCAAATTTCGATAATGCAGTATCTGTTGTGTAAAGGGCCGAAGAATCGGTTGACTTTTTGGTGAAAAATGCTATTATATACATAGACCCATTGCCCCCAACCGGGAGCGGTGAAAAGGAGTGTATATAAATGTTCAACAAGGAAGTCATCGTGCGTTGTGAGTCCGGCCTTCATAACAAGCAGGCTACATATTTCGTGCAGAAGGCCAATGAATTCGAAAGCAGCATCTATCTGGAATCCGGCAGCCGCAAAATGAATGCCAAGAGCTTGCTGGGTATTATGTCCCTGGGTATCGTTACCGGATCCAAGGTGACTTTGATGGCCACCGGCCCCGATGCCGAAGCTGCTGTAAGCGCCCTGGAAGCCTTGCTCCAGAGAGACGTTTACTAATTTGTTGAGATAATACCGAGACCAACCGCCTTGATGCCGAGACCGCATTGAGGCGGTTTCCCGTTCCTATTGGTTAAATGGATCAAAAATAAGTACGACACCCCATAGGAGGTACCATGACCTTTCCCGAATTAAAGGAAAAAGCCCTGACATTGCCCTATGCCCCCGGCGTTTACATCATGCGCGATAAGACGGACAAGGTCATCTATGTGGGCAAGGCAAAAAAACTGAAAAATCGAGTCAGCCAGTACTTCCAGGACACCGCCTCCCACAGCCCCAAGACCCGGATCATGGTAAGTCACATCCACCATTTCGACGTGATCGTGGCCGCCAGTGAATTTGAAGCCCTGGTACTGGAATGTTCCCTGATCAAGCGGTACCTGCCCAAGTACAACATCCTGCTGAAGGACGACAAAGGCTACCCCTACCTACGGCTGGATATGCGGGATATTTACCCCAAAATCACACTGGTCAGCAAGATCTCCGACGACGGGGCGGAATACTTCGGACCCTACGGCAGCCGGGGTGTTACCCATGGGGTAATGGAAGCCATTCGCCTGACCCTGAAACTGCCGGGCTGCAGCAAGCAGTTTCCACGGGATATCGGCAAGGAACGGCCTTGCCTCAACTATCACATGAATCAATGCGCCGGATGGTGCCAGACCAATCAGCCCTGTTCCGCGTATCGCGTTGCCATGGAGCAGGCCCGGCAGCTGCTGCAGGGCAATTATAAGACGGTGGCAGAGGATATCAAGGCCCAGATGCTGGAAGCCGCGGAAAATCTGGAATTTGAACTTGCTGCGAGTTTAAGAGATCGGCTGAATGCGGTGGAAAATCTGGGCAAAAAGCAGCTGGTCACTGCCCTGTCTCTGGCGGATACCGATGTCATCGGCTACGCTGAAACAGAAGCCAAAGCCTGCTTTGCTGTGCTGCATTTCAGCGGCGGCAATCTGCTGGACAAGGATTATGAGATTTTTCCCCGGCCCGATGACAAGCAGGAGGCGGTATCCAGCCTGATGAAGCAGTATTATCTCTCCCGGGGCTTGGCACCGAAGCTGGTGCTGCTACCCTTTGAACTGGAGGACGGAGAATTGTTTAGCCGGCTGATGGAGGAACAGTTTGGCCGGAAGTCCAAACTGCGGATCCCGCAGCGCGGGGATAACCTCCGGCTGGTGGAACTGGCCTGCAAAAACGCGGCAGAAGAAGCGGAACGTGTCACCGGTAAGGAAGAGCGGATCAGCGCCGTGCTGACCTTGCTTGGCAAAATGCTGGCCATGGAGCCGCCTTTACGGATCGAGTCCTTCGATATTTCCAACATTTCCGGCACGGACATTGTGGCAAGCATGGTGGTATTCCAGGATGGAAAGCCCAAAAAGAGTGAATACAAACGTTTTAAAGTGGAGGGGCTAAGCAACCAGGATGACTATGCCTCCATGCATCAGGTGGTCAAGCGTCGCTTTGTCCATTACAAGGATGGAGACAAGGGCTTCGCGGAACCTCCGGATCTGCTGCTCATCGACGGTGGCGTGGCCCATGCCTGCAAGGCTGTGGAAGCCCTCACAGAGATGGGACTTTCTTTTCCCGTATTCGGTATGGTTAAGGACGACCGGCATCGTACCCGGGCACTGGTGACGCCGGAAGGCCGGGAGATCCGCATTGACAACAATCAGGCAGTATTTTCCCTCATCGGCAACATCCAGGAAGAGACACACCGGTTTGCCATCACCTATCACCGGCAATTACGCTCCAAACGTCTTCGCTATTCCACTCTGGATGCCATTCCCGGCATCGGCCCGAAGCGGAAGCAGGAGCTGTTAAAACAATTCAAATCTCTCACGGCCATTGGGCAGGCCACCCTGCCGGAACTGGAGCGGATCCTGCCAAAGGATGCTGCCACAGCCGTTTATTATCATTTCCACCAAACTGGGGAAGACTAGGAGAAAAAGTTATGCGAGTCATCACAGGCACTGCCCGAGGGGTGCAGCTAAAAACCCCTGACGGCATGGTAACTCGGCCCACCACAGACCGGGTCAAAGAAGCCATGTTTAGCATCATTCATTTTGAAATCCCCGGTGCAGCGGTTCTGGATCTCTTCGGCGGTACCGGTCAGCTGGGAATTGAAGCCCTGAGCCGGGGCGCCAAATCCGCTGTATTTGTGGATGCGGGCGAACCCGCCTGCAAGCTCATCAAGGAGAATTTAAAGCGGACCCGGCTGGAAGGGCAGGGAAGAGTAATCCGCGCCGATTACATGGAGTATCTCTCCAGAACCAGGGAGCAGTTTGACATCATCCTGCTGGACCCGCCCTATGCGGAAGTTTTTTTGGAAAACGCATTAAAACGAATCACTGAAATTGACATTTTACGAACGAATGGTATAATAGTGACAGAGCGTCCTATGGAAAAGGAACTACCCTTTGAATTCCCTGGGTATGAGCGGTCCAAGGACTACAAGTACGGAAAAACCCTTCTTACGATTTATCGTAAAGTCTGATTCTGGTTAGGATACAATATGAAAACAGCCATTTACCCCGGCAGCTTTGACCCCATCACCAGCGGCCACCTGAACATCATTCGGCGTGCAGCCAATATTTTTGACAAACTCATTGTGTGCGTTATGGTCAACGCCGGCAAAAATCCCATGTTTACCCTGGAGGAACGGGTGGAACTGATCCAACGGGTGACCAAGGATATTCCCAACCTGACGGTGGAAAGCTCCAACCAGCTTCTGGCAGAATTTGCCCGGGAGCGGGGCAGCTGTGTGATTGTCAAAGGCCTGCGGGCAGTGTCGGATTTTGAAAACGAATTTCAGATGGCACTGATCAACCGCAAAATCAATCCGGATCTGGACACCATGTTCCTGACAGCAGACCGCGAGTATCTTTATTTGAGCTCCAGCGTCGTAAAGGAACTGGGAAGCTACGGTGCCAATCTGGCAGACTTCCTGCCGGAGGAAATTATTCCCGACTTTCAGAGAAAATTTAGAAAATAACAGACCAGGGAGGAACAATAGATGAACGACAGAAATATTGAAGATATCATTGGCGCGCTGTACGATTTGATTCAGGATGCCCGCACAATGCCTCTGTCAGCTGACAAGTGCATTGTGGAACGGGACAGAGTTCTGGATATGCTGGATGAGATCATTGCTCAGCTGCCCGGAGAACTGAAGCAGTCCCGTACCATTGTGGAGTCCCGCAATGAACTGATCAGCCAAGCCCGTCGGGAGGCGGAAAGCATCGTCCGCCAGGCCCAGGAGCAGGCCCGGCAGATGGTCACCAAGGAAAATATCTACGCTGAGGCAAAGCGCCGCAGCGAGGAACTGGTGGGGCAGACCCAGGCCAAGATTGCCCAGCTGCGCAAGGCCGGCAATGACTACATGGACGATGCACTGCGTCAGACCGAGGAGACAATTGCCAATGCCCTGAAGGATGTGCAGGACACCCGGATGAAGTTCCGTACTGTCACCGGTGCCCAGGAACAGCGCCGCCAGGATAAGCCCCAGGAGCAGCAGGCACCCCAGAGCGAAGCCAGAAAGATGCCCGATGTGGAAGTATAATCAAACAGAGAATGAACCGGAGCAGGAAATCTGCTCCGGTTCTTTTTTTCTCCATGGAAGCATAGGATGCAGGGAAAGGGGAGTGGGACATGACGGTGAACCGGAAAACAACGGGGACGGCAGCCAGCATCCCGGCGGGGCTGGCCAGCGGAGCCTTGGTATCCATTGGGATGACCCTTGCCGGTGCGTTCCTGACGGCAAAGCTTCTGGACAGTCAGATATTAAAATGGGACAACTGTGGCTATGGTGTGCTGGTGATTTTGCTGATATCCTCCTGGGCAGGCGCCGTGGTGACAGCGTCGAAGGTCAAACGAAAACGTCTTGTAATGTGTCTGGCCTCCGGCGGAATATACTTTATTTTGCTGATGATTTCCACCGCACTGTTTTTTGGCGGCAAATACAGCGGGGTAGGGGAGACGGGGCTTTTGATATTCTGTGGTAGTATGGTCGGACTTTTTTCCGGATTCCCCGGGAAAAACAGAAGAAAGCGAAGGAAAATCAAAGTGGCTAACCGTTAAGTTGAACAAATACCGGTAGTGGGTAAGCAAAATTTACCCACTACCAGCCATGTGAAAGAAAAATTGCAGGAACTATATTTAGTGCACACAGTGCAATTTCACCCCCAATATATTGATAAAAAGTCGAAAATGGTAAATAATTATTCAGCCTGAAGTTACGGGGTTTACATAAAAATTCGAACATAATTATCGTCATTATTTACAAAAATCTCTGTTTTTGGTAAATTCACCTTGAAATTTTGCAAATTCTAGAGTATAGTATGTTTATATTCAAAAAGGAAGATTCTGTTCCTGTGTTGTGTAAAGCTTCCATGATTTCACAAACCGGTTTCCCAAGCTTCAGGCAGTGGGAGTTCTTTTTATTTGGTCTCTTCTTTTTAGCGGACATTCAGGTTTGATTCTTGCAGGGATGGTGCCTATTGTCTTGCGTTTTCTGCTGTGATTCAATTTTAGGAAAGGGAATGGGTATTTACATCATGCTGGACCTGATTCAAGCTTATGAAAACTATCTGATTAAGGTGAAACAGGCTTCCGCCAATACGGTCTGCTCTTATATGCGGGACATCCGGCAGTTTATCAACTGGCTGGATGCATCCACCGGTACCGATATCCTGTCCGCCTCTTCTGAACAGATTTCCGCCTATTTGGCCTTCCTTCAGTCTTCGGGTAAATCCGTCGCTACGGTTTCCCGAACCCTTGCCAGCCTGAAGAATTTTTATATTTATGCTAATTCCTCCGGCTTTTTGGAGGTATCTCCGGTTTCTGCCGATATTCATGTGGAGCGTGGAGAGAAAAAGTTGCCCCAGATTCTCACTGGCCGCGAAGTGGAACTGCTTTTGAGTCAGCCTTCCTGCATAGATGCCAAAGGTTTCCGGGACAAGGCTATGCTGGAAGTGATGTACGCTACCGGCATCCGGGTATCGGAGCTGATTGAGCTAAACGTGGAAGATGTGAATCTGGAAGTCGGAATCATCAGATGCTCCGGTGCCAAAAAATCCCGGGTCATACCGTTGTATCCCGCTGCGCTGCGGGCGCTGACGGCGTACCTGCGTGATGTTCGGGGCATTATGGTAGCGGATCCCGGGGAAACAGCACTGTTTGTCAACGTGGGCGGCGCCCGGATGAGCCGGCAGGGCTTCTGGAAAATTCTCAAATATTACCAGAACAAGGCGGGAATAGAAAAGGAGATTACGCCCCACACACTGCGCCATAGTTTCGCAGTACATCTGTTGGAAAACGGAGCGGATCTTGGATCTCTGCAGGAACTGATGGGGCACAGCGACATTTCTTCCACCCAACTGTATACGCAGATGATCAATCAAAAGCTGAAATCTGTTTATGATAAGTGTCATCCAAAAGCATAAAAGGTCTGCCAAAGCAAATGTCTGGCAGACCTTTTTTCATTAACAGTCTATACATACGGAAATCCCGATGGAAGGGCAGGGAAGTGCCGTTCCATCGGGATTATGTTTCGTTAAATCAGATGCGGTCGCCAGTCATAGCAGTCAGCACATCCACTTCCATCTGTTGCATGCCCTTTTTCATGGACAGTGCTTCATCGATGTCCACATCGGTGTAGCCACCGTCCCGGGTGCAGACGATGCGGTTGGTCTTGCCCTGAATCAGTAGCTCCACCGCCAGGTAGCCCATCTTGGTGGCGTTGACACGGTCCCGGCCAGTGGGCACACCGCCTCTCTGAATGTGACCCAAAACGGTAACCCGGGGGTCCAGATCAGTAGCTTCCTTGATTTTGGCCGCAATCTCTGCAGCGGAACCAGCGCCTTCAGCCACAACGATCATATAATGGGTGAAACCATTGAGTCGGGCATGGCGAATCTTTTCCACCACATCCTGCTCAAAATCAATGGGTTCCTCGGGAACAAGCACAGCAGTAGCACCGCAGGCCAAGCCCACATACATGGCAAGATATCCGGCATTGCGACCCATAACCTCCACCACCGAGCAGCGTTCGTGAGACTGCATGGTATCCCGGAGCTTGTCAATGCACTCAATGGCGGTGTTTGCCGCGGTGTCAAAGCCGATGCAGTAATTGGTGCAGCTGATGTCATTGTCAATCGTACCGGGGATGCCAATGACGTTGATACCGTGCTTGCTCAGGGCCAGAGCGCCACGGAAGGTGCCGTCACCGCCGATGGCAATGATGCTGTCCAACCCCAGGAACTTGCAGGTTGAGACCGCTTTTCGCTGGCCTTCCTCGGTCATGAATTCCTTGCTGCGGGCGGTATAGAGGATGGTACCACCCCTGTTGATGGTGTGGGAAACGCTCTTCTGGTCCAGTTTGACAATGTCGCCGGTGATCAGTCCATTCCAGCCTCGGCGGATGCCATAGCATTCAATGCCATGGTACAGGGCAGTACGGACCACAGCTCGGACACAGGGGTTCATGCCTGGGGCATCGCCGCCAGAGGTAAGAACACCGATTCTTCTGACACTCATGAGAAAACCCTCCTGATTCATTTCAGAATTTAACAGTTTTATTTTACTCTTTGATTCGCAGAAAGTAAAGATGGTTTTCTAGAAAAATACATAGAAATGAATTCACACAAAAGCAGGATGTATCGGTTATCATGATAAAAAGCGTGCAAACAAGAAAGTGGATTCGTTGAATCGGAATTCCTGATATAAAACAATAATTCTTTCTGCGGAGATCTTATGCTCGCGGGAATCGTCCAGATTAAAGATGATATTGGGACAATGATGGATTCCTCCGGATTACATCCTGAGCTTTATGAGGGGAGATACTAATCAGAATACAGTTAATCAGAATATGACACCTGAAAAGCCAAACTTCTTGGATCCAAATCAGGACGCCGAAGAACACTGAATAAATATTTAGTGCAGTCGATCAGACCGCTGACACCAGCAATATCAAAACATTCAGAAAACAAACGAAATAAACAAAGTAAACCCATAAAAGAACCTCCAAAAATATCCAACGCAACAAAAGTAGTATGCGCA
>JBJDYI010000152.1:0-2226 GCA_051867165.1 Faecousia sp.
ATCGGCAGCGTGGAAATGCTCCGCAATGACTTTATCAACAACTTCTCCCACGAGTTCAAAACGCCCATCGCTTCCATTCAGGGCTTTGCGGAGATGCTGGAACTGGACGACCTGACGCCGGAGGAGCGAACCGAATATATCCGGATTATCAAAGAGGAATCCGCCCGGCTCACCGCACTGGCTACCAACATCCTGAACCTGTCCAAAATCGAGCAGCAGACTATCCTGACCGGCTGCACCCGGTTCAATGTCAGCGAGCAGATCCGTCAGGTCATTGCCCTTCTGGATCAGAAATGGTCGGGAAAAGGGATCACCGTGGTCTTTGACTGCGGGGAATATTTCTGTACCGGCAACGAGGAACTTCTGAAGCAGGTTTGGATCAATCTGATCGACAACGCCATCAAATTCTCGCCGGAACAGGAAACGGTAGAGATTGCCATCCGGGAACAGGGTGAATTTCTGACGATTGCCTTTGTCAACCGGGGCGAGCCGATTCCCGAAGCCGCCCGGAACCATATTTTCGATAAGTTTTACCAGGCGGACACCTCCCATTCCACGCAGGGAAACGGCCTGGGACTTCCAATCGCGAAAAAGGTGCTGGAGCTGCACGGAGGGACGCTGACGGTTTCCGGCCGGAACGAAACTGTGTTTACTGCTACCCTGCCAAAGACAGGGGTACATGGCACGATGAAAGCAACAGGGAAGTCAACTTGCAGGAGCTGATTCAGGCGAACAGCAAATAGCTGTGCGCACGATTACAGGCTGGATAATACAGAGAAAGAAACAGTATGGAGGCTTTTATACCATGCCCTTACAGCGATTTTCTGAGATATTCCGCCGTGATTGTGTTGCCGTGTTCTGTCATTTCCGTTGGTGTACCGGTAAATACGATCTCTCCGCCGGCGGTGCCGCCGTCAGGGCCAACATCAATGAGCCAGTCCGCCTGTTTCATCACATCCAGATTGTGCTCGATGACGATAACGGTGTTGCCCCGATCCACCAGGGCATCCAGCAGCTCCATGACTTTCTGAACATCGGAAGCGTGGAGGCCGGTGGTTGGCTCGTCCAGCACATAGATGTTGCCCTTTTTGTCCAGGTATTTGGCCAGCTTCACCCGCTGGCGCTCGCCGCCGGAGAGGGTGGACAGAGGTTGACCCAGAGACAGGTAGGGCAGACCTACTTCAATCATTGCCCCCAGAGCCTTACGAAGCTTTTTGTTCTCCTTAAAAAACTCGTAGGCCTCCCCGGCGGACATGTCCAGAATCTCCACGATGTTTTTGCCATGATGCCGGTAGGACAGCGCTTCTTCGCTGTATCGTTTGCCCTCACAGGCTTCGCAGACTGTGGTCACCGGATCCATGAACACCAGCTCCGTGACAATCATACCCCGTCCACCGCAGACCGGGCAGCCGCCCTTGCTGTTGAAAGAAAACAGCGAAGCGTCAACCCCATTTTCCATCGCCATCACCTTGCGGATTTCATCAAAGAACCCCAGGAAGGTGGCGGGGGTGGAGCGGCCTGTTGCCGTTACCGGAGACTGATCCACCAGCACCACCCGTTCAGCATACTGTTTGGCAAACACATCCCGGATCAGGGAGCTTTTGCCGGAACCTGCTACGCCGGTTATCACCGTCAGCACATTCAGCGGGATATCCACCGACACATTATTCAGATTGTGGACGCAGGCGTTCCGCACCGGGAGAAAGGTTTTCGGCGTCCGGGGTGCGGCTTTCAGGGGTGTAATCTGCTTCATTGCGTTTCCGGTACGGGTGCCGGAGCACAGCAGAGCCTCGTAGCTGCCCTGGAATAAGATTTCGCCGCCGTTCTTCCCCGCCAGCGGGCCAACATCAATGACTTCATCGGCGATGGAAATCACATCCTTGTCATGCTCAACCACCAAAACGGTATTTCCCTTGTCCCGCAAATTTTGCAAAAGTCTTGTCATGCGATACACATCTCTTGGGTGCATACCGGTGCTGGGTTCGTCGAAGATATAAGTCATGCCGGTGAGGGAGCTGCCCATGTAACGCACCAGCTTTAGCCGCTGTGCTTCGCCGCCGGAAAGGGTAGACGACTCCCGGTCCATGGAAAGGTAGGGCAGGCCGATATCGATCATGCGGGTCAGGGAGGCCGTCAGGGCGTCCACAATGGTGGCTGCTCTGGGGTCGTCGATGGTTTGCAGCACTTTGACAAGCTCCGTAAACTCCATGGCGCACATCTGGTCAA
>JBJDYI010000153.1:0-2218 GCA_051867165.1 Faecousia sp.
GTTCTTCTATGACCGCAAAACTCCCTTCGGCGAAAAACTGGCCGTTTATTCCGAAGGCGCAGGTCGGCCCGGTGTTATGCAGCTGGGTCTGGTTGTCCTGCTGGCGGGTGGATTTGCCAGCGCTGGCGCAGCCATCGGCGGCAAGGAATCCATCGTTAATCTCGGCATCTCCTTCATTCCCAGTTCCATGCTGATTCCCGGTATCTTCGTAATCAGCGCCATTATTTCCACCTGCATCGGCACCTCTATGGGCACTCTGTCCGCTATGCTTCCCGTCGCCTTCGCCCTGAGCGACGGTGCCGGTCTGGTTCCCGGTATGGCTGCTGCCTCCTGCATCGCTGGTGCCTACTTTGGTGACAATCTGTCCATGATCTCCGATACCACCATCTGTGCCACCGAGGGTGTGGGTGCCCAGATGAAGGACAAGTTCAGAATGAACTTCCTGATTGCCCTTCCCGCTGCCATTTTGACCGTTGTTATGTACATCATTCTGTCCATGGGCTCCACTCCTGAATCCGTGACACCCGGCAGCTACAACCTGATGACGGTTGTTCCCTACATTGCAGTGTTGGTACTGGCTCTGATTGGTGTAGATGTTGTTCTGGTTCTGTCCGGCGGCATTGTACTGTCCTGTGTCATAGGTCTGGCCTGCGGCACCACCGATTTCTTCACCTTTGCCCAGAAGGTTTCCTCCGGCATGGAGGGTATGTTCTGGCTGGCTGTATTCTCTATGATGACCTCCGGTCTGGTTGCTCTGGTTCGCTACTACGGCGGCGTGGAGTGGATGGTCGAAAAGGCCACCGGTCTGATCCGTGGCCGCAAGAGCTGCGAATATGTCATCGGCGCATTCTCTCTGGTTCTCTCCGGAACCATTGTCAATAACACCATGGGTATCATGATTTTTGCTCCCATTGCGAAAATCCTCGGTGATAAGTTCGGCATTGCCCCCAAACGCATGGCAAGCCTTCTGGACATCGGTGCCTGTCTTGCCATTATGATCGTGCCCCACGGCATGGCGGTCATGATGGTGCAGGAGCAGTTCAACTGTTCTTACCTGGATATGATGAAGTATAATTTCTATCCCCTGTTCCTTGCCATTGCTGTTATCATCACCATTCAGTTTGGCCTGATGCGTACCAAGGAAGAAAAGGGTGAGAAGGAGCAGAAAGTAAAATGAAACTGACGATGTATGGGAGCCATCTTTGCCAGGACACGCTGTACGCCCTGGTAAAGGTGAAGGATGCCGGCGCAACGGTGGAATTTCACAACATTTCTGCTGTTCTGCCTGATTTGCGCACGTTTATGACCATTCGTGAAACAGATCCGGTATACGCGGATGTCAGCAGCCTGCGGCTCGGTATGCCACTGTTCATTTACGAGGATGGCACCAAAACTCTGAGTCTGAGCGAAGTGCTCAACCGCCTCAACCATAACAATTGACCTGATTGAAAAGGAGCCTGTATCATGAAAATTACTAAGATTGATGTTCTGCGTTCAGACCCCGTAGAGGGCGGCTGGCGTCCCCTTTTCTGCCGTATTTACACCGACGAGGGCATTTACGGAGACGGAGAAGCTGCGCTGTCCTATGATGATATCACTGTCGCTGCATTTGGAATGCTGCAGGATATGGCACCGATGCTGATCGGAATGGACCCGCTGCAGCACGAGGTGATCTGGAATAAGCTTTATCACAAATGCTTCTTTGCCCTCAATGGCGGGCCGGTGGTATTCGCCGCGATCAGTGCCTTCGACATTGCCCTGTGGGACATTAAGGGCAAGAAATACAATGCCCCCCTGTACGAGCTTCTGGGCGGCAAAATCCGCAGCAAACTCCGTGCCTATGCCAGCCAGCTGCAAAACGGCTGGCCCGAGGACCGCCATCTCTGCCGCACCCCCGAGGATTACGCTGCCGCTGCCAAAATGGCAATGGACAAGGGCTTTGATGCCGTCAAGTTCAATTTCACCACCTTCCAGGAAGATGGTGAACGCTACGATCTGAACGATCAGGCTCCTTATCTGGACGGGAAGCATATGCAGGTCATTGAATCCCGAATCAAGGCGGTGCGCGATACCCTGGGCCCCACCGGTGACATTATTTTGGAAAACCATTGCTACACCGACAAGCTGTCCGCTGTCCAGATGGGCAACATGGCAAAGAAGTATAATATCATGTACTTTGAAGAGCCTGTTGTTCCTCACGCTGACCTTCTGAGCTATG
>JBJDYI010000154.1:0-2216 GCA_051867165.1 Faecousia sp.
CCCAGGGTATTATTACCCACGAAAACCTGATGGGCAATGGGAACTGGAACACCCGAACGGTTGCAAGAATCCTTCACGCACAGGTTTACACCGGTGATCTGGTGCAGGGTCGCACAAAAATTGTAGACCATCAGCAGGTGGAAGCCAGCGAAATGGAATGGACGGTTGTCCACGACACCCATGAAGCCATCATCAGCCATGAACTGTTTGAAACCGTCCAGATCATTTTGGAGAAGGCCGCACAACAGAGTAAGGAGCGGGTAATCCGTGAGTACACCCCCAACATTCTTAAGGGGAAAGTATTCTGCGCCTGCTGCGGCGGAAGCCTTCACCGGCAGCGTAATATCCGCAAGAAGTCCGCTGATGTCTACAACTATTACTGCCTGACAAACAGCAGGGTCGGCAAGGAGCGCTGCCCCGGTGTGTTTATTCGGGAGAATGACCTTTTAGATTCCCTTGCCGATATGCTTCAGAACGCTCTGGAGACAGCGCTGGGCAGCTATTCTCTTTCTCTTGTGGAGCTGCCCCAGCAGACAGCCGAACGCACCGACCTAAAGGAGAAGATCGCCAGCCGCAAGCAGGAAATTCAGCGGCTGAACGGGTTGATTCGCAGCCTCTACGAGAATCTGATTCAGGGGCTTCTGTCGAAGGAGGAATACATCACTTATAAGGGGAAGTATGAATCCAGAATCCAGCAGCTCACCGAGGAAGTCGCGCATTTGGAAAAAGGCTTGAAGGCTCTGGATAAGCAGATTGCGCAATACCGTGCTTTGAAGCGGGATTCCGATGACCTCCGGGAGAATCGGGAATTGACCGCCGCTCTGATTGACCGGCTGATTGACCGTATCGAAATCACCAAGGACAAGCAGATCACCGTCCACTACCGCTTTGAAAGTGAATTTGATTCCAATGAGGAGGTGCTGAACCGATGCAAAAATATGTGATCGCCCTTTACATACGGCTGTCCATTGAGGACTTCAAATATGACAGCATGAGTATCGAGAACCAGCGCCTTGTGCTGCACGAATATGCGGCAGCAATGCCGGAAGCCCTCAACTCCGAAGTGCTGGAGTTCGTTGACAACGGCTACAGCGGCACCAATTTTGAGCGTCCCCAGGTGCAGAAGCTGATTGAGATGGTTCGGGAGAACAAGATCGACTGCGTCATCGTCAAAGACTTCTCACGGTTCGGGCGCAACAGCATTGAAACCGGCTATTTCCTTGAACGGGTTTTCCCACTGTTCCACACCCGGTTCATCTCCGTCAGTGATGACTATGACAGCAACAACTACAAGGGCGATACGGGCGGCATGGATGTCGCCTTCAAGTATCTTATCAGTGAGTATTACAGCCGGGATATGTCCATCAAAACCAAGAGTGCCAAATACGCCAAGATGCAGCGGGGCGAATATCAGAGTACGATTTGTCCCTATGGCTACCGCAAGAGTGCCGACGGCAGAATGGAGCCTGATCCCGAAGCGGCTGCTGTGGTTCAGTTGATCTTCCAGCTTGCCGCCGAAGGAAAGAATGCCCCCAGCATTGCCAAGGAGCTATACAAACGGGGCATCCCAACTCCCGCTGAATACAAGATCCAAAGGGGGCAAAAAACTCAAGATGTTTCCCGTACTAATGGCATCTGGTGCGATTCCACTATCGTGCGGTATTTAGCGGATGAACGCTATACCGGCACCTACATCATAGGGAAACGGGCAGTCCTTGAGGTCGGCGGAAACAACAGCCGCTTTAAGGACAGGTCGAAGTGGTACATCATCCCTGACCACCATCCGGCAATCGTAGACAAGGCTTTGTTTGATAAGGTACAGGAAACCGTGCGCCGCTTTTCCCAGCCCCATAAGAAGCAGAGGGATTATCTTCTGAAAGGCATTGTGTTCTGCGGCTGCTGTGACCATGCGCTGTCCTATGTCGCAAACAAACGGCCCTATTTCCATTGCCGCCGCTCACAGGCGTATGAAACCGGTCCATGCCACGATTTGAAAATCGATGCCGAGGAACTGGAACAGGCCATTTTTCAAACCGTAAAAGCACAGTTAAAAGCAGTCCTTTCCATCGGTGCGGACGGTACTATCTATCTGGATGCAGGTGCCACTGAACCCACGGAATATGAGAAACAGATTGAGGCTCTGGAGGATAGCAAGCAATCCCTGTTTGAGCAGTATGTCATGGGTGAGATTGATGTGGAAACCTACAAGTCCGAAA
>JBJDYI010000155.1:0-2215 GCA_051867165.1 Faecousia sp.
TCCATGGCTCGACGGCTGGCTGCCGCCAGGTCAGAGATGAGCTGGGTGTTGATGTCGACCAGCATTTGGATGGTCTTCACCGCCTCCCCCGCGGTGGGGCGCTCCGGTAAAAGCAGGACGCAGCCGTCATCCGCATGAAGATTCAGTTCATCCTGACCGTCAAGGCCTGAGATTTGAAGTGCAGCGCGGGGGATAGAGAGGGCCTTTCTTTCGGGATCATGGCAAATCTTGAATTTCATAGTAATCGTTCTCCTTTTCATGAATGATATTTGATCGGTCGGTCAGGCCGATGGATCACTTTCAGCTCCAGATCCCCCAACTGCCCGTCAAAGAGGCTCATCTGGCGGTTCAGGTAGGGTTCTGGATCGTAGTTGGTGATGATGAGTTCACCGAATTCCGCGCCTTTTTTCTGCGCCAGCGGATTATTCCGGCGAAAAGCCAAAATGTAATAATCCTGGTAGAGCTTTCGGATGAAGGGGCAGTCGTTGTAGGAGACTACGATATAGCCCTTGCACTGGGAAAGCACCTGCCACAAACGGACGTGGAAATGGCGGATGCGACGGATAGTTCGAATGTTGCGAGATACACGGTAAATCTTTTCAGTCGTGACATAGGGCGGATCCGAATAGATTAGTCCTCCCTTGCGATCCCGTTCCCGAATGAGCTGCAGAGCGTTCTTGTTTTCCAGCGGCACATCTTTTAGCCGCTCGGACACCGCGGGAAACAGGCCGAGAAAGTGCTCTATATCCACACCCTTCACGCCGTAGGAAGTAACCGTGCCGCTGAAGCTGCCACGGATGGCCTTGTAGAAAGCTGCCGCCCGCTTCACATCATAGAGCCGAAGCCGTTCCTTGAAGATGGGGAGCAGTTCTCCGGCTTGCTCCTCCGTAAAGCAGGAGCGGTCACCCAGACAAGCGATCTCCTCCTGAATGTTTTGATAATAGACATCCTTGTGTGCTACAAAGTCGCGGTAGTATTCGAACAACGTTCTGGATTGAATAGGCAAAAATTTCAGTTCTCGCATCAGAACGTTGGAACGTTCCTTAATGCAGGAGAACAGATTGACCAACTCCGAATCCAAATCGTTGTAGATGTCCAGTCGGTTTGAATCTGGGGGAAGAGCTAACAGCACGGCACCGCTGCCGCCGAAAGGCTCCACATACTGCCGGAGCTTCGGAGGAAATGCTGGAAGGATGTAGGGGGCGAGCTTCTCCTTGCTTCCAATCCAGGGAAAGGGGGGCTTAGCCATGACGATTTCCCTCACGCTCCTGGAAACGGTCCATGGATGTCTCCAGTCCACGGATTGCCGCCTCCAATCCAGCTACCATGCTCTGAAGTTGGCGGATGGTGGAGTAGATCTCACTGGCAGTGACGGCGTAAAAATAGCCGTTTCGGTCGCTGCCGATTGGATATCCTTTGCGCCTGAGGCGGTTCACCAACTTCCGCAGGTCTGTGCCGCTGATGCACAGGACCCGTTCCAACTCGGCACCGCTGACGCGGTATTGTCTGCCGGCGCAGGCACCCTTGAGGTATGCAAGCAGCTTTTCTTCACGCATTTTCTTTCCTTTCCGGAGCCTGGTTTTCCGAAAAAGGGCATAAAAAAAGAAGGGGCCGTTTCCCCTTTCGGAAAACGGCCCCTAAATCTGATTTTCAAATTCGCAATGGCGGATGGCGATATGCTATTTCATCTTCATGCTCATAGTCTGCGTCTGGGATGGATACTGCACATAGGCATTGCCGACAAAAACGCCGGGATGCTCGTCTTCGTAACGGCAACCCAGCGCATCCAGATTCATGTATTCATACAACTCCTCCGGTACGGAGGTTTCATGGGCAAGATAGTACCTGCCCAATGACTCGTAGCAGTTCACGCCTTTCAGGATCGCATACTCAGAAGCATGATCCAACAGTTCCATTGCCCGTTCTGTCGATTTCGGATCGTAGCGCAGGACGATTGCGGCAAGTATGGCTTCCTCGTCGGCAGTCAGCGTCCCGACTCTTCGGCGAACGGCGTTGGCTGTCGGGCAATCCGCACGAAATGAATAGTATTGCTCTACCGCTTTTACAGGCAACGGTCCTTTGGCAGACCAAGTGACCATCTGAGCCTCGTATTTTTGGCAGAGGCGGGGGAAAATCCGCGGCAGATCCTCCAGCGTCCAGTTCGGGTCGAAGTCCCGCTTTTCCGGGATATCTTCCATCAGGCTGTCCAGCAGTT
>JBJDYI010000156.1:0-2206 GCA_051867165.1 Faecousia sp.
TCTTCCTTTCTCGTCTTCTAAGGTATTTTCATCTGGAGCGGCTGTTCCGGGGATCCAAATAATCCCGGACCGTATCGCCCAGCAGATTGAACAGAACAACAGAGATAAAGATGCCTATGCCCGGAGAGAGGACAATCCAGGGATACATCTGGAGCATACTTCTGCCGGAGCTCATCATATTGCCCCACTCAGCCGTAGGCGGCTTAGCGCCCAGGCCAAGGAAGGACAGACCAGCCAGCTCCATCATCATGGTTCCGATGTCCAGCATGGCCGTGACCAGGATGGGACCGAGGATATTCGGAAGGATATGCCGCAGAATAATCTTGGCGGAGCTGCTTCCGGAAAGCCGCGCAGCATTGACAAAGGAACTGCTTTTCAGCGCCAAGGTCTGGCTTCGGGCCACCCGGGAGTATTTGGGCCAGCTGATCACTGCCAGCGCCAGAACCGCGTTGCTGATGCCGCCACCAAGCAGCGCCGCCACAGCCATGGCAAACACCAGACCGGGAAAGGCCAGGCACACATCGGAGATACGCATGACAATGGAATCCACCCTGCCGCCATAGTAGCCGCAGAGGGTGCCCACCACGGTTCCGAAGACGGAGATTGCCGCCACCAGGGCCAAGGTGGCATAGATGCTGGTTTTGCCGCCTACCAAAACCCGGGAGAACATGTCCCTGCCATGGCGGTCGGTGCCCATGATGTGTTGGGCAGAGGGCGGCTGCATAGCCTCGTCCAGATTCTGCTCATAGGGATCATAGGGCGCAAGCTGCTCAGAGAACAGCGCTGCCAGCATCAGAAGAATCACAAGCCCCAGAAAAACGCAAAGTCTCAGCTTGGTGTGGCTGCGCCTGACCTTTTGGGTGCGGACGGTGATATGCTCGCTCATTGCTCCACACCTCCTAAGCGGATCCGGGGATCCAGAACGTGGTAGCTCAGATCCGTGATCAGGTTTACCACAACGTAAATAATGGCCATCCACATGACGTAGGCCTGAATAATGGGATAATCCCGCATACTAATGGCATCCACGGCCATTTTTCCCACGCCGTCCCACATGAAGATGGATTCCACGATGGCGGTGCCGCCCAGCAGACTGCCGATAGACAGCGTCAGCAGGGTGATAATCGTCACCAGGGAGGCTTTCAGAACGCTTTTGTACATGGTCACGGAGAATTTCACACCTCGCGCCTTCGCACCCACCACATAGTCCTTGCTGAGCTCGTCCAGCACCGTGGCACGAATCTGCCGCAGGTATTTGGCGGACATGGCGATAGCCAGGGTCAGACTGGGCATTGCCACGCTTTGCAGGCTGACGCCCTTGGCAATCACCGGGAACCAGTTCAGACGGATTGCGAAGAAGTACATCAGCAGCAGCGCCACAAAGAAGTTCGGCATACTGTTGCCCAGGAAGCTTGCTACTCGAATCAGATAATCCGTGAAGCGGTTCTGCTTCACTGCCGCGAGAATTCCCAGGGGAATGGAAATCACAATGGTGAGCAATATGGAGGTCACCGTCAAAAGGAGCGTGGCGGGCAGCTTGGAGATAAAGGTGGAAAACACATTCTTACCCGAAATATAGCTGGTGCCCATATCCCCCCGCAGGAGATTCCCAAGCCAGACAAAATACTGGGTCAGGAAGGGCTTATCCAGTCCCAGCTCCGCCTTGGCGGCATCCACTACCTCCTGAGAGACGGAGGAACCCGTGTTTTCCATTTTCTGTTCCACGGCGTCGCTACCTGCAATCCGCATCATGGCGAAGGACAGGAAGGTGATAGCCAGCAGAATGGGGATCAGCTGCAGCAGGCGTTTGACAACATAGTTTCGCATCCGCTTTTTACCTCCTCACGGGTTTTACTCTAAAGTTTGGGGGAGCCACCGGCAGCTCCGATAATAAAGGAACAGGCACACCGCCGTACACACCCATGTGATGGGGTAAACCGCCGCCACGCCCACCACACTGGGCTGGAAGTGCAGAATTCCTTTCAGAACGCAGGTGCGCACCAGACACATATTGACCACAATGATTCCCATGGCAGGCAGCGCTTTCCCGGCCCCCCGGATTGCCGAGGCATAGACCTCCAGAAAGACGTACACAAAATAAAACGGATAGGCTACACAGGCGATCTGAACCCCCAGCTCCACCACAGAAGTGTCCCTGGCAAATAGACCAAAGGCGAACCGGGAGAAAACAAGAGTCAGTGCCGAG
>JBJDYI010000157.1:0-2204 GCA_051867165.1 Faecousia sp.
AAATCGTCTCAGTCTTCAGACAGATATCACAGGAGGCAGGCAATGGCAAAGAAAAAGAAAAAACAACAGAGTAGGCCCAGCTCTCCAAAGCAGCAGAGGGTAGATCTGGTGCAGGAGGCCTTTCGTTATTCAGCAAGGCTGGTCAATCAAAGAAACTATGATAACCCGCAGCTGAAGGCCAGTATGGATTTTGACCAAATACGAATCAAGCGGAGAACCGCCGCCGTGCTTTCCACCATCGAGGAAGTCCGTGAGCGGGTTTTGAACCAATATCCCCAGCTGCGGGATGGATTCTCCGTTGAAAGCGATTGGGCAGAGGTGAATGCCCAGCCGAGACCTGCCTATGATGGCGAGGAGGAAATGTCCACAGTCTCTCTTGGTGCCGCGATATGGATGCTGGATAAGCTAAAAGACTGCGGACGGCTGCATCAGGCCACACCCCTGTTCCCTATGGATGACGGACAGCTGGATGATATCGATATGCCCGATGTATGGGACCCTTGCCACAGCGATGAAATGCTGCGGGGAATGCTGGCCATTATTCAGGGGCGGAATGCGGACTGTATCGGAAAACGCCGGGAGCCAGCCATTGAGCAGAACGAGAAGCTGATAAACCGGGTTTTCATGGATCTGCACACTGCCGAAAACACACACCGGCAGGAGGTTCCCTCCAGAGCGCGTTTTGAAGCCGTCCTGAATCTGATTCCCACGGAAGAAAAGGAAAAAGCCGCATCCGCGTTCACAGAAAAATTCTGGGAATGGGTTGATCGTTACTATCGCTGCCGCAGCATCTACGCGTTGCAGGAGATCCAACTGGACAAAGATTACAAGGATTTCTACGCCAAAGCAGAACGGGAAGCCAAAGCCATGGCCCAGCAGAAGCAGAAGGCGAAGGACGCCTTGGCTTCCGGGTTCCCATTGTCCATGCCTGCCGCTATCCCCACGCCCACCTACGGCACGCTGCCGTCCGCCGCTCCTACGGACATTATGCGATTTGCCGCGCAAATGAAGAAGGGTGAAGAGCAACTGGAGGAGCGCAGTCAAGCGGTGGAGGACAGCGTCAGTGATCTTTGGTTCTATCTTCGGCATCAAGTCAGCCGCTCCTATGAGGAGTCCGTAGAAACACTTGGCAAGGAAGTCACAGACATCTGGGCTGACTTTACCATTGAGAATCCCTATGAGCTGTGCTTTGGCTTTCTGTATCTGCTGGACAATGGCTCCGATCTTCCCTGGCTGTATTTTCCGGGCGTCAACCTGTTTGCATGGAATGCGTCTTACCTTCCCTGGAACGGATTTGGATACGACGAGGAAGATGACCCGTATTGGGATCTGTGGTTTGACATAGATCCGCAGGATATGCCGGAAAAACTGCCGGTCAATCTTCCAAAGCGCATCAAGGTTCCGGACATGGAAAACTGGTACCGGCTGAACTATGAGAACCAGAGGGAAGACCCCCAATACCGGCAGAAACGCAATCTTGCCCAGATCATATATGATATTACCGGCGGCATCATGCCCCGGAGCCTGGATCGTTATCTGCCTGCGCTGGAGGAATTGGATGACTACGGCATCAGTGGAAAGAAAGCGGTGCATCCGCTACTCTACTGCATGACCCTTCTTGGGGAAGGCCGCAGACAGAGCCGTGACTGGAGGTTGGTACTGGGAGATTTCCAGCCGGATTCCGAGGACGCGGATGCAGCCATGTCGCCGGAAGCCCTTCAGGAAAAGACCGCACTGCTTCAGCAGGAAGTGGATCAGCTTCGCCATGCGCTGCATGAAGCAGGACGGGAAGTCCGGGAGGCAAAAAAGCAGCAGGAAGCAGCCGACAGGAAAAGTGCCCTGGAACGGCAGGAGCTGGCTGACCTGCGGGAACTGATCTTCCATCAGCAGGAGGGAACTTTCACCGATGAAACACCCTCCCCGGAGATTCGGTTTCCCTGTCACACAACCCAGAGGATTGTTGTCTTCGGTGGGCACGATTCCTGGGCCCGGGAGATCAAGCCCAAGCTGCCGGATGTTCGCTTTGTGGATCGGACGGTCATCCCTAACGCGCAGCTGATTCGCAATGCGGATGTGATCTGGATTCAAACCAATGCGCTGTCTCATGCGTACTACTACAAAATCATCGAGGAGATCCGAAAGTACGATATTCCGCTGCGATACTTCTCCTACGCAAGTGCCACGAAATGTGCGGAGCAGATTGT
>JBJDYI010000158.1:0-8178 GCA_051867165.1 Faecousia sp.
TTGTCGATACGAACCCAGAACACATTGGAGTTGTCGGTTTCGTACTCCAGCCAGGCGCCGCGATAGGGGATGACGGTGGCGGTATAGGTATGCTGGTCAGCCTTGTCCACTTCGTGGCCGTAGTACATACCGGGGCTGCGGACGATCTGTGAAATGATAACACGCTCGGCGCCATTGATGACAAAGGTACCGCCATTGGTCATCACAGGGAAATCACCCATGAAGATTTCCTGTTCCTTGATTTCGTCGGTCTCCGTATTGCGCAGACGGACACGAACTTTGATGGGCTTTGCATAGGTTGCATCCCGCTCGCGGCATTCCTCGATGGTATACTTTGCCTTGTCGTCCATGGTATAATCCAGGAAAGACAATTCCAGTTTGCCGGAGAAGTCGGAGATGGTGCCGACATCCTTAAAGACCTCCCGCAGCCCCTCTTCCAGGAACCACTGATAGGAGTCCTTCTGGATCTTCAGCATGTTGGGGATCTCAAGGATCTCTTCATACTTCGCGTAGGATTTACGCATGGTCTTGCCGAACATAACGTCCTTGACCATTGCCATATGGATCATCACAGCCTTTCTTTCGAATTGTGTGTTGCTTACGATACGCCGGGAGCCGTTGTCATATTTGAGTAAGTTCCTACTTGACAGCGGCCCGTCCCTGTGATAAAATGTCAGTGTTGGAAGTAAAGTCCAGAAATAGGCATAGTATCACAGTATGGATAGTCATTGTATCATACTGTGCAAATATTGTCAATGAATAATTTCCACAAATCCGGGGTTCATACCTCGGTTTTTTTGCATCTTTTTACATCCTGCACAAAAATACCCCCTCCGTTTCGGAGGGGGTATTCTGATTTTTGTGAGATTTTCCACTTCTATCGGAAATGCTGATATCAGCCCCGGCCCTTCCAGCTGTCGGCGCCCACATTCACCTCGCCCTTGTCAAAGATGAAATTGTAGTACCCTGAATTCAGGATATCCGAAGAAATGGAAAACCGGGTATTGACCAGCCGGTGCATATTTTCGATATACCCCGCCGGAATCTCGCTTTCCGGCACCAGATACCGGGTTTCGCCGGTGTTGGCATCAAACCAGACCTTCTCTGTCAGGAACGATTTGTCAACGAGCACCGCCACATGGGTACCATCGGAAAACACATCCGTTCCCGCCAACATTCTGGAATCGTACGCAAAGCCCCACAGATTGGCAATGGTGGGCAGAATATCCACATTGCAGCAGTATTCATCCACCACAATATTCTCTTCCAGACCGCCCACCCAGAAAATCAGAGTGGATTTAAACTTGGAGAAACAATCAATTTCGCCGCCCACCAGTTCGGCATACTCTTCGTCTTCCAGGCCATAGGGGAAATGGTCGCCAGCCAACACAATCGCCGTCCTGTCCGCCACCCCGGCTTCTTCCAGCCGCTGCATCAGATAGGACATGGCGTACTCCAGTTCCAGATTGCAGCTGATGTAGGACCGGGTTTTTCGGCTGTATGGCAGACCGTAGGCCTCGTCCCAGTTCTTCCGTACCAGCGCATTTGTGGTGTCATATTTATAGTGTCCGGAGAACGTCATATAATAGGCATGGAACTGCTCCATACCGATGTAATCGTCAATGGACTGTTCCATCATCTCCAGGTCGGAAGCCGGCCAGGAATCGGTAAAGGTCATACCATCATTCGCAAACTTCATGGAGTAGCCCATGTTGGGATGGGATTCCTCCCGGCCATAGTAGGCGCCGATATAATTGTGATAGCCGTAGGCCTGAATCCCCCGCTGCTCCTTGAAAAGATTGCCCAGCGTAAAGGGCAGATAGCTGTTTCGGGAATTATACAGGCTGGAGACGCCCTTGTCCCGGCTGGTATCCGGCCACAGGCCCTGGACCAGGGCATATTCCCCGTCCGTGGTGGTATTGGGGAAGGCATTGTAATAGTGATTGAACACAATGCCCTCATTGGCCAGCCGGTACAAGGTGGGGGTCAGCTCCGGATCGATGACGCCGGTGGCAAAGCTTTCCGCACACAGAACAATCAGATTATAATCCGCCAGCATCCCGGTGTATTCATTTTTGTTGGTGCCGGTGAACTGGGCGCAGTAGTCATTGATGGTCCGGATCATTTCATTTTCCGTCTTGCTGTTCAGAGCATCAAAGTCCAGTTCCAGCACATTGTATTCCACCTGATCGTCTTCCACGGATGCCTCCGGATCTTCAGCCACAAAATAGCCTTCCTCCTGCGCCGCTTCTCCACCGAAGCTGCCAATCAGCTCCAGACGCATCATGGTCAGAATACCAAACCGCTCCGCCGTCTGATTCGTTGCAATGGTGTCACTGTAATAATAGCCGTAGTCTGAAAACATGCCGGTCCCCCCCTGACGCAGGCAGACCAGCACCAGAACGTGGAAAACCACTGCTGCCAACGCCATCAGAATCCGGCTTTTTCCAAACGTGGCCCGGAACATGCCGCCCCGGAACTTCCGCAGCAGAATCAGTGCCGCCAGCGGAAGCATAAGGCTGACAATATAAGGAAATTTCTCCCCCATGGTCGCCAGCAACTCCCGCCAGAAAGAAGCCATGGCCGCGCCACCCATGCCCATCTGGGCCACGGAATACATGGTGCCGAAAATAAACTCATACACCATCTGGCTGCCATACAGGAAGGTCAGCACCAGGATGGTCACCAGCATCCCACCAAAGCGGAATGTGCCGGGAACCAGAGAAAACAGCAACGTCACCATCGCCGCAATGGCTGCCGTCAATCCAACCGCATAGAGAAACCGGGGATGGAACCCGTCATACACTGTGAAATGTACCACGCTTTCCAGATAACACAGGGAAAGGAACCAGTATCCAAACAGGATCAGGCCGGGAAAGCGGGTTTTCTTTTCCTCCACAGTCTGATTTTGAACAGAATGAACGCCAAACAAAGGATAACACCTCCAAAAAACAGGCAAACAAATTTTCCAGTGTTGTATCATAACATACTTCACAAAAAATGTCATCCCATTTTATTCAAATAAACAAAAAAATCCCGCTCTTTTTAGGAGCGGGATTTTTAATTCATCATCCCAGATGGTGCAGGACATAGGATACCTTTTCCAGGGTACTGGGAATCAGCAGCCTTTTCTGCCAGCCCAGACTGTACCTGCAATAAAGCGCTTCTTCCACATCCTGCCACAATCCGGTCCAGAATCGTGTCCATCCACCGGGATTCCGGATAACAATGCTGTCTGAGACCTGGGCCGCACCGCAAGCCACCTGAAGGGTAACCGTTTCTCCCACAGGGCAGTGGACCCGGATGACGCCATTTTCCAGCACAGCCGTTGCTCTTTCTCTGTCCACATTTACAACATAGTCCGTCTCTGACACCGCGGGCAGATCCCCATCACAATAAAGACCCAGCGTCGCATTGCCATCCGGGGCCGTCCGGTAATCATACAAGAAGTTCCCCTCCCCGTCTGTCAGTTTGAGGAAGCTGCCATCGTGCTGTGCAGGATCCGCAAAAGCCTCCACCTCTGAAATGCCAGCATCCGTCCCCGACGTCTCCTTCAGCACAATACGGAAGGAAGATACATTTTCCTTTTCCACCGGCACCCACGTGGCTGCGCCGCCAGGATCCAGCGCGCCGGTTTCCACAACCGTCCCATCCGAAAAGAGGATCTGGGCGTTCAGAACATTGTGCTCCGGCGAAGGATGATCGTAAAGCACCACCGTATCCACCCGTGAAGCTGCTGCCAGTGTGACGGTAATCTCCCGCGCTTCGTCCGTCGCAGCAGGGGTCCAGATTCCGTCATAAGGCATACGGCTTTCATCCATCAGATCATCATTTTCCACCAGCATGAAATCATTCAGATACTTCCCCTCTCCGGAGGACACCGTCACCGTTGCCCCCAGGCACAGAGAGTCCGTCCGTCTCTGCCAGGCCACCTTATCCCCATTGAGAAGGGCGGCTGCCATGCGCTGTGCCCCCTGACTGTGGTACTGCCCCAGCAAGTCATAGCCTTCAGAGCCGACCAGGGACCGGGACAGTGCGGCCCCATTCACCGGGAAGCGAATCCGGTCCTCCCACCGGTAAACCGCCGGCCGCTGCCCATAGGGTTCTTCGAATAGATTCTTCGTAGACAGAACCTGATCCCCATAATAATCCGCCTCCGCTTCCCATGCGGTGCCATAGGCATAGGCCTTATAGACGATGGGCGTGTAGTCCGGATTTTCTTTCAGCACATTTCCCATGACCTTTTCAAAGAGCAGGGAGACCGCCTTATGATCGATGTGGTGGTCATAGTCTGAGCAGAAGATCACATCCGGCGTCACATCCAAAATAACGTGCTGCAGGTCTTCCATCAAATTGTCAATGGTATAGCTGCGCCCCTCCCGATAGGCCCCATGGAATGGCGCGCCGTAGGTTTCCGTCTTTCCCGCATGGGATTCCATAACCGCACCGGGGGCTGCATTATAAATATGGGGGCCGTCCTTGCTCCATTCGTTACCGTAACCCAGAAAAATCACCTGATCTTCCGGGACACCCAGCTGCTGGAATACAGCCAGCGTCTCCCGGTACCGGGTCTCGGCCAGTTCTGCATAGTCGCCGTTGGTCACAAACACCGGGTACAGGCTGCTCCCATATCTGACATATTCCTCCAGCACGCCGCCCAGGATATTCAGTTCATCATCCTGATGGGGCACAATCACCAGAACCCTCCGGTTTCCATAGATCTGCTGTTTTCCCGTGTCCGGAAATTCATAAGCGGCGTTGCTGCTGAAGCTATGCCAGCAGGCATACCCGGATCCCAGCAGAATCCCCAGAATCAGGGGAATGGCGCAAACCCAGGTCATAAGACGCTTTTTGTTCCATCGGAGCAGCCAGGCGGCACCCACCGTCAGCAGCGCCCATCCGCCGCAGGCATAGAGGGGCGATATGGATTTTCCCAGAAACACCACCAGCGCATCGGCCACCAGCAGAATTTCCATTCCCAGCACGGCGCCCAGGCACAAAGGCACAAGCCGGTGTTTGATGTCTGTTTTTCTCATATTCCCTCTCCCGTTTCTCTGATTGCGTCCATCATAGTATACTTTTTTCCCTGCGTCAAGATTTGGCTCCCGGCAAAAAGATCCCGGCCTTTGGGCCGGGATCCAAAAACAATCAATGTTACAGAGCGGAATAGCCGAAGCTGTTGACCAGGGCATCGATCCGACGGCCAGCCTTGCAGTAGGGACATTCACGGTAGTCGTAGCTCTCGTAGTCAGGCAGGTCTGCCACAGAGTAGATGGAATGGACGGGATATCCGCCGACCTCATCCACCGCGCGGTAAATACCGGCAATGGCCGTCACCTGGCCACCATAGTAGCCAATGGCTTCAATGGCCTTCTTGGCAGTAAAGCCGGTGGTAACAGAGGCCATCAGCACAAGAATGTGCTTGCCCCGGACCATGGGCTGGATATTGTCCCGGAAAATGATCTGGGAATTGGAATTGTATTCCGGTTCTGCAATGTAAATGGTCTTGTGGGCGTTCACAGTGCGGTAGCCGGTCTTGGTCAGTTCATCCGCAACGCAGGTGCCCAGAACCGTGGTGCCATCCAGGCAGAGAATGGTATCCACAGGAATGTTGTTGCCCATGTGAGACACCAGTTCATAAGCGCTGTCCTTGGCCTCGCTGAGACGGCTCTTCTGGAAGGTCAGGTCAATATAATAATTGATATGGGAGTGATTGGTGGCGAAGTGTCCACGGGCCAGACGCAGGGGCACTTTACCATGGCGGACAGGCAGATGGGTCAGTTCAATCATATTGTTACCTCCATATATGTGATGTCATACAAAAGAAAAACGCATTTTTCAGATCCGGCAATAGCGTTCAGGCCGGACAGCTGAAAAACGCTTTTTTTCATTATATCCCCCTTGTCTCAAAAAGGCAAGCAGAAATGAAAGTTCAGTCTGCCAAAAATCACCTTCTGAACTTGGTGAAGTTGCGCAAACAGAGTTCTTTTTCCTGTTTATGAAACTGGCGTCCGATAATCCTGCAAATCTTTCCGGTTCGGACCATCCAATGGACCTTCCCAAAGCTGGCCCACATAACGTCGTCGGTCTCCCCCGGCAGCAGCACAATGTCCTTCAGGGGAACCTGCCGTTTCAGGCAATAGAAATCATAAAAGGTATTTCGGTCCCGCTCGGAGCCGATGAGTTCAAACTCCTCTTCCCTGGCCCGGATTCCGGTCTCCTCGTAGAGTTCCCGGGCAATGGCCTGTCGGCTGGTCTCCCCAGCCTGGGCCGCGCCGCCGGAGTTTTCCCAGGTGCCGGCATAACTCTTCCCCTTGGCCCTTCGGGTCAGCAGAAGGTGTCCTTTTCCGTCATAGACCCAGACACAAACCACAAGCCCATATTCTCCAGGATTCCAGTGGGTGCCCCGCTGATGAATCCGGCCTGTCAGCTGCCGGTTTTCATCGTAGACATCATTGAATTCCATCTTCTGCCCTCCCCTCTTCAAAATAAATTGGATATATTTTATCACAGGTAATAGAAAATGGCAAGATTTGAATTCAAAAATACAAAATTTGCCCCCTGTTATTTCCGGCACCGGATTTCACGGGGCAATGCCCCAGACAATGAGCGGCGGCAGGCAAGGCTCCACTGGAGCCTTGCATTGAAATGGATTCGAATCCCAGCCGAAGCCAATAAAAAACACCACCCAAATGGGTAGCAAGAGAGAACTGGGATGAGGGATTCGAAGAAATCATGGTGCTGCCGCCGTCCAGCCGGCGGCAAGCAAGGCTCCACTGGAGCCTTGCATTGAAATGGGTTCGAATCCCAGCCGAAGCCAATAAAAAACACCACCCGATGGGTGGCAAGGGAGAAAGAGGATGAGGGATTCGAAGAAATTATGGTGCTGCCGCCGTCCAGCCGGCGGCAGGCAAGGCTCCACTGGAGCCTTGCATTGAAATGGGTTCGAATCCCAGCCGAAGCCAATAAAAAACACCACCCGATGGGTGGCGTTTTTTATTGGCAGAGGATGAGGGATTCGAACCCCCGCAAACGGAGTCAGAGTCCGGTGTGCTACCGTTACACAAATCCTCTATCAGTTTCTGACTGGATTTATTATATGCAAAAAATCCAAAATGTCAAGGGTTAATTTCCAGATTCCGCATTTTTCTCTTCCCAGGGCCAGGGTTTTCCTGCCAGAACCTCTTCTTTCAGGAATCGGAAGGTTTCCTGCTCCCCTTTTTCTGCCAGCATGGTGAGAACAAAGCTGAGCTGCCGCCGGGTCTCAGGGTGCATCAGCATTTTTTCCTTGCTTTTGTCGAAATAAATCAGTGCCGAATCATCTCGGTAGTTCTTTCCCTGATAAACAATGCAGGCTGCCCGGCGATCCATAATCATCTCCGCAAAATACTTTCTCGGCATTTCCACAGGCTCATACTGCCGGGTTTTGTAGCTCAGATCCGTCCAGTATTCATAGTGATGACGGTTTCGGCCCTTGTGATGCATCCATGCTTCACTGTAACCCTTTTCTTCCCGCTCTGCGGCGTTGGGGCTGCGGGTTCCCTGGAAGTAGCGTACACCCACCATAAATTCCGTGGGCATATATTTGCTCAGGTCATGGGTGATGCCCTGGGCATACAGACCCACCCGGAAGCAGCCCTGAGCCACCAGCCACTTGTGTCGGGTAATGGTTTTAAAATGCTGCCAAGCCTTCATACTGCTGCCTCCTTTTTGATTATTATAGTACCATGTCGCCGGGAATGCAAGAAAAAGAGCAAGGTCTCCCCTGCTCTTTTTGCTTCATTAGCCTTCGTCTACCACGATTTCTTTCAGCTCCAGGCCGGGGTTCCGGCGGCAAGTGAAGTCGATGGCCCAGTAGCTGCTGAACACCAGCAAGCTGCGGCCACGGTAGTCCTCCAGCAGCTCGGCATCGCTGCCCAGATTCATGTCGGACAGATCGCCGGGATACTTGTCGATAAGGCGGATTTCTTCGTAGGGCAGCATCTCCATCCGCAGATCCACGCCGTACTCATTCTTCATCCGGTACTGGAACACATCCAGCTGCAGGGTACCAACCACACCCACAATGACCTCTTCCATACCGGAATTGGGAACCTTGAAGATCTGGATGGCGCCTTCCTGGGCAATCTGCTCCGTGCCCTTGACGAACTGCTTGCGCTTCATGGAGTCCTTGGCGGA
>JBJDYI010000159.1:0-2187 GCA_051867165.1 Faecousia sp.
CTGGGACGAGCCAATGAACTATATCGACGTGATCTCCCGGATGCAGATCGAGGAACTGCTGCTCCAGTTCCAGCCCACCATTCTGTTCGTGGAACACGATAAAGCATTCTGCGAAAACGTGGCGACGAAAATCGTAAGGCTGTAAATACTGCTTAGCCGGAGATAATTCTGGTATGCAGTAAACAAAGAAAAGACTATCTGAAAAGTGCCAATGCCGCCAGTTTTCATCATGAAAACTGGCGGCATTGAACAGTACAGTTTATGCCTTAGGTTCCGGAGAGACAGAGGGGAGATTCCCCAGGTTGTCGTTTTCGCTCCCATTGGGGATGGCTTTCAGATACTCGGTATCGCCCCGGTGGGCGATGCCTACACCGGCAATCTGTCCCTGCTTTGCCATGGAAACAGCCTCCGGCTTTGAAACGAAGGTTTCGTCAGACAGCTTGTAGCCAGTAATCCTGCCGCCTTCCTTTACAAGTCCTACAATGCGTTTTGCGTTGGCACTGGGCTGAGGGATTTGATCCAATGTATTCTTGACAAGATTATATTCTTCCATTTTCATCGCTCCTTTGAAGCTAGTGTTTGCTCTAGAGCGAAAAATATGTAGCGTTACGGTATTATCAAAAAACAGAATGATTGCATGACAAAACCGCCAGTTTTCGTACTGAAAACTGGCGGTTTTGGTCCGAGTGGGGAGATTCGTTTCATTCTAATTCCTTCAGGAATTAGAATCAATGAGTTGCCGCCGTAAAGCCGGCGGCCAGCAACTGTCCACCGGACAGTTGCATTAAGATGGTTCGAATCTCCGCTAAATAATAAAAACCGAAAGAGCTAATGCTCCTTCGGTTTTCATGGTCCGAGTGGGGAGATTCGAACTCCCGGCATCTTGAACCCAAATCAAGCGCCCTACCAACTGGGCCACACCCGGAAATATATCATGATTAGAAATGTATTATACACCAGACCTCGTAAAAAAGCAACCGGAAAATGGCGTAAACATGAAATAAATGATACCCCGGCCGGAAAACTCCGACAGGGGTATCTGAATGGATTACACGTTGAACAGGAAGTTGACGATGTCGCCGTCCTTCATGATGTATTCCTTGCCTTCGCTGCGGACCAGACCCTTTGCCTTGGCGTTGGCCATGGTGCCGCAGGCCTTCATATCCTCAAAGGCAATGACTTCTGCCCGGATGAACCCCCGCTCAAAGTCGGTGTGGATTTTACCGGCGGCCTGGGGGGCCTTGGTGCCTCGCTTGATGGTCCAGGCGCGGCACTCGTCGGAACCGGCAGTCAGGAAGGAGATCAGACCCAGCAGGGCATAGCTGGACTTGATGAGACGGTCCAGGCCACTTTCGGCCACGCCCAGTTCTTCCATGAACATGGCCTTCTCCTCGGGATCGTCCAGTTCGGCAATGTCAGCCTCCAGCTTGGCACAGATGGGCAGGCACTGGCTGCCTTCAGCGTCGGCCAGGGCCTTCACAGCCATGTAGTGACGGTTGCTTTCGGGCTCATTGATCTCGTTTTCAGCCAGGTTGGCAACGTAGATGGTCTTTTTCAGGGTCAGCAGATCAGACTGAGCGATGATGGCAAGATCCTCGGCATCATCAGTAAAGGTCCGGGCCAGTTTGCCTTCATTCAGGTGAGCCAGCAGTTCGGTCAGCAGGGAAACTTCCTTTGCAAACCGCTTGTCACCGCCCTTCATGGCCTTTTGACCCTTGTCAATGCGGCGCTCTACCATTTCAATATCGGCCATCACCAGCTCCAGGTTGATGATCTCAATGTCGCGCAGGGGGTCGGTGGAACCTTCCACATGGGTCACATTGGAATCCTCGAAGCAGCGGACCACATGGACGATGGCATCGGTGGTACGAATATTGCTCAGGAACTTGTTGCCCAGACCCTCACCTTTGCTTGCGCCCTTCACCAGACCGGCAATGTCCACGAATTCCACCACGGCAGGGGTGAGCTTTTTGGGCTTGTGGACCTCGGCCAGCCAGTCCAGCCGCTCATCGGGAACGGAAACCACACCCACGTTGGGGTCGATGGTGCAAAATGCGTAATTGTCCGCAGGCACGCCTGCATTGGTGATGGCATTGAAGAGGGTAGATTTGCCCACGTTGGGCAGTCCCACGATACCTAATTTCATTTATTTCAAAACTCCTTTATTTGCAATGGTTTTTTGGATTC
>JBJDYI010000160.1:0-2184 GCA_051867165.1 Faecousia sp.
GCGCCGTCCACCTCCAGAAAAACACTCAGATAGGAGCCAGCCTTGAAGAAGGCAAGCTGCCGGGTTCCACGAGCAGGATCCGGAACCAGAGTAAAGCTTTTGCAGTTTTCATCCCAGACCTTAATTTCTGAAATCGTAACGAACTGCCTATCGGGGTGAAGCGCCCGGGAAAGCGCATTGACCGGGTATTCTTTCGGCAGCGGTGTCTCCGGTGCGGCGTCGATCCGTGCTTTCCGTTCATCGTTATTGTGCAGAAAGCGGAGCCTGTTGACCGATTTTAAACCTGGTTTCTTTGCCATCATGCATCCTCCTTCGCATCTTTCAGTGTCTTTTTGCCCTGAATATTGCCGTTCAAGTAGCACAAATTGTATCCGTCGATATTTTCGCAGGCCGCACCGGTCAGGCGGAGCCCCTTGAACATCTGCTCGTCATCCATGCTGTTCAGGCGGTTGATAATATTGTCCCACTTATAGACCTGGTAGCCGTATGGTGTGCCGTTAGGCGTGTTCAAATAGCGGCAGAAAGAAGCGGGAGAAGCAAAGGCGATCTCCTCGATATAGGGTCGAATCACAATCCCGGTGGTCTTTTCGTAATAGTCCACCCATTCCTTCATGCGCCGATCCTTGGCTTTGTAATAGTCCCTTGGCTTCAGGCTGCCCCAATACTTGGAATCGCCAAAGGTGGTAAAGAACAGAGTGCAGGTTCCCTTCGGAGAGGCTTCCGGAATGATCAGATTCAGGCAGTTGGCAATAAAAACGCCCTTCTGCTCACCGTTTGCTTTGCGGAACTGGTCATCCGGATCAGGATCGGACATGACCAGGGTGGAATATTCCGTAATACCCAATTCCTCTGCGCTGCGGTTGAGACCTACATACATGGTCTCCAACTCCAATGCGAGGCTTCTTGCGTTTGCCAGCTTGACTGATTTGACAGGAGGCTTGACATTCTCTGGCAGCATTTTACCCATGACTGTGGAGGGAGAACAGTTGGCGATGATGTGTTTCGCATGGAGCTCTCTTCCGTTTTTCAGACGAACACCAACTGCTCTGTCTCCCTGGAACAGAATTTTCTCGACCTCGCAGTTATACCAGATCTGACCGCCGTTCTTCCGTATCACATCCACCAGCGTCAGGGACAGGTTGTGAGATTTTTTGTCAGGCTGTCCGGGATAGAAATAGACATACTTGTAGATCATCTGGACGGTGGTCAAAAAATCCAGATTGTCCGGAGGCGCACCCAGATAGCACCAGTAGGTGTTCAGGATATCCTGTGCCGCCTTGGGCATTCCGATGGCTTCAAAACCCTCCCGGGTCGTGAGGGATGCCAGACGCAGAAAGTCGGCATACTTCGTCATCAGAACCAGCTTGTTGGAATTGGGGCTCATGGCATAATTCTGGGCTTCACCTGCCAGCGCGCCCAACCGGAGCAGCTCCCGAACGCTGGCTTCACAGCCGGGAACCAGCTGCTCCATCTTTTGGCAGAAAGCCTCAATACCAGTGGGAAGCACCAAATCGGTTTTGCCTGGAACGATCAGGTGGAACAGGTTCTTTTCAATGTGCCATTTCATATCCGCACCGTACTGGTCAAACAGCTTCCGCACAGTACCGGGACGTTCTTCTGTTCCCAAATCGCAAAGCTCGTGGAGGGCGGATTCAAATTCAAACCGGCCTCTCACGAAACTGGTTGCCGATCCTCCCGGCAGATTGTGGCGCTCCAACACTAATGTCTTCAGGCCACCGCGGGCTGTCGTAGCCGCAGCGGACAGGCCGCCGTTGCCTGCGCCTATGACAATAACATCGTACTCATTAAGCAATGCAAATACCTCCTTCTGTTGGCAGATTCCGTTTTTACATCAGGCAGCAGCCGCTCTGCCCCGACCAGGGCACTTTGATTTCAGCTTGCAAAAATCTCCTGAATATGCTACTATTTTACATAGAAATACGGAGAAAGTAAATTGACAGAATCATCAAGGTTGTAATAGCCTTTTTGTCTGGTTCTGGTCTGACCAAGGAGGGAGTATATGCTGTACGGTGAAATTGTGGCGCCAACCATGAAGGAACTATTTATCCAGAGAATTGAAGATTTGATTCTCTCCGGAGATCTGAAGCCCGGTGACAAGCTTCCTTCCGAGCGGGAACTGTCGGAGGAAATGAAGGTCAGTAAAACGGTGGTACATGAGGGAAT
>JBJDYI010000161.1:0-33782 GCA_051867165.1 Faecousia sp.
GCCAAGCTGGCGGCCCGGGAGCTGGATCTGACCCTCACCACCCGGGACCGGGGCAAGCCCAAGGAAGAGCAGACTCCCATGTGCGGCGTGCCTTACCACAGTGTGGATTCCTACATTGCCCGGCTGGTGCAGAAGGGCTACAAGGTGGCCATCTGTGAGCAGATGGAGGATCCCGCCACCGCCAAGGGTATTGTGGAGCGGGAGATTACCCGGATCGTCACCCCCGGTACCGTCACCGAAAGCTGTATGCTGGATGAAAACCGGAACAACTACATCGGCTGCATTTACGGCGAGGGCGGCAAATACGGCCTGTCCTTCTGCGACGTTTCCACCGGCGCCTTTTTCGTCACCGTCTGCACCGATCCCCAGAATGTGGCCTCTGAGCTGGGCCGTTTTGCCCCCAGTGAGGTAATCCGCTACGGCGCCGGGGTGGACAAGGAGCCCATCGAGGATGCCATCTTCCGCCGTCTGAACTGCTGTGTCAACGAGGGTAAGCCGGATGATTTCCGGCTGGAAACCGCTGAAGCCACCCTGGAATCCCACTTCAGCATGACCCTGGCTTCCATGGGGCTGGGCGGTATGCCTGCCGCGGTGATTTCCGCCGGCAGTCTGCTGAAAACCCTGCTTTTCATCCAAAAAAACGATCTGGCCCACATCCGTCAGCTGCAGTTTTACACCACCGGACGGTTCATGGAGCTGGATCTGGATGCCCGCCGGAACCTGGAACTCACCGAAACCATGCGCTCCAAGGAGAAAAAGGGCACTCTTTTATGGGTACTGGACAAAACCCACACCGCCATGGGCGGCCGGATGCTCCGCAGCTGGCTGGAAAAGCCCTTGCTGGACGCGGCGGAGATCACCCGCCGCCACGGTGCCGTGGAAGAGCTGGTGGACAACATGATTGTCCGGGGAGAGCTGGAAGAGGCACTCCGGGATGTGACCGACCTGGAACGGGTCATGACAAGAATCGTCACAGGAACGGTCAACTGCCGGGATCTGCTGGGCCTGGCCCGTGGCTTCCGGGCGCTGCCGGAAGTCAAAAAGCAGCTCTCCGCCTGCGAGTCCCCCCTGCTGCGGAAACTGGAGCAGTCCATCGATGCCCTGGTCGACTGCGCCGACCTGATTGAAAACACCATTGTGGACGAACCGCCCCTGACCATAAGAGAGGGCGGTATCATCCGTCCCGGCGCCAACGAGGATGCCGACCGGCTCCGGGACATCATGGAAGGCGGCAGCGGCACCATTGCCGCCATTGAAGCGTCCGAGCGGGAAAAAACCGGCATCCGCACCCTGAAAGTGGGCTTTAACCGGGTGTTCGGCTACTATATCGAAGTATCCAAGTCCTTCATGGACCAGGTGCCGGCCCATTATGTCCGCAAGCAGACCCTGGCCAACTGTGAACGCTACATCACACAGGAGCTGAAGGAGCTGGAAACCCAGGTGCTCACCGCCAAGGACCGGCTCACCGCCCTGGAATACCAGATTTTCACCGCCCTGCGGGAACACCTGGCCCAGCAAGCCGCCCGGGTACAGCTGACCGCTGCTGCCGTGGCTGCCGCCGATGCCCTGTGTTCTCTTGCAGCCGTGGCGGTTCAGCGGGGGTATTGCCGCCCGGAGATCACCCTGGGTCGGGAAATTTCCATCAGCGACGGCCGCCACCCTGTGGTGGAAGCCATGCTGAAGGATTCCCTGTTTGTGCCCAACGACACCCACTTCGGCAGCGACGACCATCAGGTTTCCATCATCACCGGCCCCAACATGGCCGGTAAATCCACCTATATGCGCCAGGTAGCCCTGATTGTGCTGATGGCTCAGATGGGCTCCTTCGTTCCGGCACGGTCCGCCAAAATCGGCATTGTGGACCGGGTGTTTACCAGAATCGGCGCCAGCGACGACCTGGCTTCCGGCCAGTCCACCTTCATGGTGGAGATGGCCGAGGTGGCCTCCATTTTGAAATATGCCACCAGCCGTTCTCTGCTGATTCTGGACGAAATCGGCCGCGGCACCTCTACTTATGACGGCATGGCCATTGCCCGGGCCGTGCTGGAATACGCCGCCAACCCCAAGCGTCTGGGGGCGAAAACCCTGTTTGCCACCCACTACCACGAGCTATCCAGCATGGAAAACAAGCTGCCCAACGTCAAAAACTTCAACATCGCCGTGAAGAAACGGGGCGAGCAGATGATCTTCCTGCGGAAAATTGTCCCCGGGGCCACTGACGACAGCTACGGCATTGAAGTGGCCAAGCTGGCCGGTATCCCCAATGTGGTGATTGCCCGGGCCAGGGAAATTCTGGCGGAGCTGGAAAACGGAGAAGGTTCCGCGCCCACTCCCGCTGCCGCCGCGGAACCGGAGGATCAGCTTTCCATGCTGGATCTGACCGGACAGCGGATTCTTGCCGCCCTGCAGGGAATCACCGTGGAGACGCTGACCCCCATTGAAGCCATGAACGAGCTGTACAAGCTGAAGAAATTACTGGACTGATTGTTATGAAAAAAAGCCACTCTTTGGGCGCTTCCCTTTCCTCTTCCGAAACATTGGCCGGTTTTGTATTCCTGGCGGTACAGCTGCTGGTGCTGCCCACCCTGCTTTATTGGGTCAATGCCCAGGCCGGAAATCCCATGAATGATGCAGAAATCAATTTTCTCTTCTATATCATTAATTTCATCGTCACACTGGTGATTTTCCATGATTTTCTGGGAAATTCCGGCCGGCAGGCGTTCCAGCATCCGGCCCAGCTGTGTCAGGCGGTGATATTGGGACTGGCTGCCTACTATGCCTGTTTGCTGTGCACCGCCAATCTGATTCATCTCATTGCCCCCGGCTATGCCAATTACAACGATGAAGCCATCTATGCCATGGAGCGGGGCAACACCTTCCTGATCGCCATCGCCACGGTGATTCTGGTTCCTCCCGTGGAGGAATGTCTGTACCGGGGCCTGATCTTCCGGAACCTCTACGGCAAGAACAAGGTATTGGCCTATCTTCTCTCCATTGCCGTCTTTGCCGTGATTCATATTCTGGGCTATCTCGACCTGTATGCCCCTCTGGAATTGCTGCTGGCATTCTTGCAGTATTTGCCTGCCGGCCTGTGTCTGGCCTGGAGCTATGCCAAGGCCGATACCATTTTTGCCCCCATTTTGATGCACGCCGCCATCAATTACATCACCCTCAATGGCTGGAGGTAAGACCATGCCAAAAATCATTCAGTTATCCCCCCATATCGCCAATCTCATTGCCGCCGGTGAAGTGGTGGAGCGGCCCGCTTCCGTTGTGAAGGAACTGCTGGAAAATGCCGTGGACGCCGGCGCCTCCAAGGTGACCATCGAGATCCGAGACGGCGGCATGACCTTCCTGCGGGTCACCGACAATGGCTGCGGCATGGCGCCCGAGGATGCCCGCACCGCTTTTAAGCGCCACGCCACCTCCAAGCTCCGTACCGCCGAAGATTTGGGTGCCATCGGCACCATGGGTTTCCGGGGGGAAGCCCTGGCCGCCATTGCCTCCGTCAGCCGCATTGCGCTGATGACCAAAACCCCCGGCAGTCTCAGCGGTGTCAGCCTGACCCTGGAGGGCGGCGACATCACGGAGGAAAGCGAAGCGGGCTGTCCCGACGGCACCACCATCATCGTCCGGGACCTGTTTTTCAACACCCCCGCCCGCATGAAATTCATGAAATCCGACACCGTGGAAGGCGGCCGGGTGGCTGCCGCTGTGCAGCTGCAGGCACTTGCCCACCCCGAGGTAGCCTTCCAGTTCCTCCGGGACGGAAAGCAGGTATTGTCCACTCCCGGGAACGGCGGCCTGCAGGCCGCTGTCTACTGCGTCTACGGCCGGGAATGTGCCCAGATGGTGAAGGTGGACAGCCGCTGGGAAAGCTACGCCCTGACGGGCTTTGTGTCCAAGCCCACCGACGCCCGGCCCAGCCGGAATCTGCAGACCTTTTTTGTCAACAACCGGCCGGTGAAATCCAGGCTGCTGGTTTCCGCCCTGGAGGAAGCCTACCGCAATCAGATCATGGTTGGCAAATTCCCGGCCTGTGTGCTGCACCTGACGCTCCCTGCCAATACCGTGGATGTCAACGTCCATCCAGCCAAGACGGAAGTGAAATTCCTCTCGGAAAAAGCGGTGTTTGACTGTGTCCACTACGGCGTCCTGGGTGCCCTCAACAAACAGCCGGACCGGCCACAGGTCCAGTTCCGGGAACAGCCCAAAGCGGCCACCACACCTGCTCCGGTGCCGGAAAAGCCCTCGCTGCCCCCCATCACCGCCGCGCCTAAGGCCGCCTCTCCCAAACCGCAAAACTTTTTCCGCACCATGTCGGCGGAAGAATACAAAACCTTTTCCGCCGCCCTGAAGGATGCGCCCCAGCCCAAAAAGGAATCCGCTACCGCCACCCTCAGCAAAATCGAGCGGCCTGCCAATATGCCTCTGCGTGAATTTGTCATGGTGCCCGGGGTGAAAGAGGCCGCCATTCCCGTGCCCAGTCCGGCCCCGGTTTCCAGGCCGAAACCCAAGCCCACTCCCCTGCCGGAGCCCGTTCCGGAACCGGAGCTGGTGCAGGAAGAGATTGCCATGCCCAAAGAAGCCGAATGGCGCATGGTGGGCGAGCTGTATCATAGCTACATCATTGTGGAGCAGGGCGAGGAAGCCTTCCTCATCGACAAGCATGCCGCCCATGAGCGGATTCTCTTTGAAAAACTCAAAGCAAATCAGGAAGCCATCTCCGGCCAGACCCTTCTGACGCCTGTCCCTGTCCGTCTGTCCCCTTCCGCTGCGGCGGAACTGCTGTCCAACACCGAGATGCTGGACGAGCTCGGCTTTGAAATTGAGGAATTCGGTGAAAACACCATCCTTCTGCGGCAAATCCCCATGGACCTGAGCCCCGACGATGCCGCCGAAACCATCGAAGCCCTTGCCGCCGATCTTCTCACCGGCCGCCGGGAAACCAAGGATACCATTCGGGACGAGCTGCTCCACACTGTGGCCTGCAAGGCCGCCATCAAGGCCGGCTGGAAGAATGATGAGAAAGAGCTTCTCGCGGTCGTCAGGGAAGTCATGACACGGGAAGATCTGAAATACTGCCCCCATGGCCGCCCCATCTGTGTGACCCTCAGCAAAAAGCAGCTGGAAAAGCAATTTAAGCGGACATAAATCTTCCTGTCCCTGCCGGCAGTCCCCCTTTTGTCTGCTCTGTTGGACAATATATCGTCCTGGCACAGTGCCGCAACCGTCCCCATCCGATCCGACTCTATGAAAAACAGGAGGCAAAATGCCCATGAACAATATCATCTGCATTGCCGGGCCCACCGCATCCGGCAAGACCGCCCTGGCCGTGGCCCTGGCAAAGGAATTGGGCGGCGAAGTGGTCTCCTGCGATTCCATGCAGATCTACCGCCGGATGGACATCGGCACCGCCAAACCCACCCCCGCAGAAATGGAGGGCATCCCCCACCACATGATTGATGTGGCAGAGCCTGACGAGGACTTTTCCGTCAGCCGCTACTGTGAGATGGCTTCTCCCATTGTGGATGATATTCTCTCCCGGGGGAAAACTGCCATTATCGCCGGCGGCACCGGCCTTTACATGGATTCCCTGATCAAAGGCAATGCCTTCGCGCCCTTTCCTTCCACTGGTATGCGGGAAAAACTGGAAGCGCAGGCAGACAGCACCGGCATGGAAGCCATGCTGGAATTGCTCCGTTCCATTGACCCCGACGCCGCCGCCAAGCTGCATCTTTCCGACCGGAAGCGAATCATCCGGGCTCTGGAAGTCTACTACGAAACCGGAGAAACCATCACCGCTCACAACCTGAAAACCCAGGCCATCCCCCCCCGGTACACCCCCTTGTGGCTGGGATTGGATTTTGAAGACCGGGCGGAACTGTACCGCCGAATCGACCAGCGGGTGGACATCATGCTGGAGCAGGGACTGGTGGAGGAAATCAGCGCCCTTCTCGCCAGCGGTATTCCCGAAAAATGCACCGCCATGCAGGCCATCGGTTACAAGGAATTTGTTTCTGCCCTTGACGGACGGTGTACAATAGAAGAAGCAGCCGATGAGGTCCGCAAATCCTCCCGGCACTATGCCAAACGGCAGCTGACGTGGTTCCGCCGGAACAAGCGCATCCACTGGCTCACCCGGACCACCGGGGAATCCACGGAGGAAATTATCCGCCGTGCCCGACAGATTATTAACGATTTCGACATTTGAAAACTGCTAGGATGTGTGTATCCCAACCGCCTGCCTGTGGGGAGTGTTTCAGGCCGGCGGAATACAAGAAAGAAGGTATACATATGTCCGATTCCATGAATTTACAGGATGCCATTTTGAAGGAATGTCGCCGGGAGAAAGCCCCGGTGACCCTGTTCCTGATGAACGGCTTCCAGCTCCGGGGAATCATCACCGGTTTTGACAGCTTTGTGGTTGTACTGGTGTCTGACGGCAAGCAGCAGATGATTTACAAGCATGCCATCTCGACGCTGGCCCCCATGAAGCCCCTGAAGGCTGCAGCACCTACGACTGCATAAGCAAAACGGGCAACGGAGCAAATTGCTGCGTTGCCCGTTTCTTTCATATCCGCAGAATTTGAAACACAAGATATCTGATACAAGACAGCCTGTCGCAAAGACTGTCTTGTATCTCGTATCCTGGCTGTATTTTGATTGACAGAAAGAGGAAAAACCATGTCTATCGCTGAGAATGTACAACGCATCCGGGAAGAAATGAATCAGGCCGCCCTTGCCTGTGGCCGGGATCCCAAAACAATTCAGCTCTGTGCCGCCACCAAGATGAACAATGCCGATGCCGTCCGGCAGGCCATCGCTGCCGGTGTGGACTGCTGCGGCGAAAACCGGGTTCAGGAACTGACCGCCAAGCTGGCCGAAAACGCCTATGAAGGCGCCCCGGTTCATTTTATTGGCCATCTGCAGACCAACAAGGTCAAACAGGTGGTGGGAAAAGTGGATCTGATCCAGAGTGTGGACTCCCTGCGTCTAATGAAGGCAATCGACGCAGAAGCTGCCAAACAGGGCATTGTCCAGAATATTCTTCTGGAAGTAAACATCGGCAATGAGGCCAGCAAGTCCGGATTTGCCCCGGAAGACATTTCGGAAATCCTGGAAAAAATGCTGGAATTTCCGAACGTTTGTATGAAAGGACTCATGGCAATTCCCCCAATTCAGCAAAAAGAAGGAGAAAATCTCAAATTTTTTCAAAAAATGTTCCATTTATCTGTTGACATACAGAACAAAATCGACGATAATGTCAAGGTGGACTGTTTATCTATGGGCATGTCCGGCGACTTCCGGGATGCGATTGGATGCGGAAGCACCATGATCCGGATTGGCACCGCCATCTTTGGTGCCAGAGACTATGCCATGATTCATCAGGATTGATGTGAACATATTAGGAGGAATATATAGATATGAGTTTTTGGGATAATGTAAAGAAATTTGCCCAGCCCTATGCCGAAGATGATTACGATGATTACGACGAAGATGATTACGACGATGACTATGACGAACCCGCTGAGCCCCGTCGTGCGCCCCGCCGCACCGTCTCTGCTCCTGCACCTTCCTCCATGCCCCTGATGGAGGATGAAGAAGAGGAAGAGAATAGCTTTGGTTTCACGCCCGCTCCCGCCGTTTCCGCTGCTCCTTCCACCGGTTTCTCCGGCCAGGTGGTGAACCGGACCGTGGGCAACAAGCAAGAAGTTGTTCTGTTCCGTCCCGGCAGTTTTAACGATACTTCCAAGGCCGCTGACGACCTGCGTGGCCGTAAGGCTGTCATCGTCAATATGGAGAATGTGGACAAGGCCATGGCCCGCCGTGTGGTGGACTTCCTGTCCGGCTGCGTGTACGCCCTGGATGGCGATGTGAAGAAAATCGCCCAGTCTGCTTACCTGTTCTGCCCTCACAACATGGACATCGTGGGTGATCTGGAAACCCTGCAGGCTGAGGTTGAAAGCTATATTTAATACTATTTCTTGATAAAAATGTTTCATTTTTATCAAGAGGGCACCGCCTTACGGCGTTGCCAAATATGTGATTTTCGGAATAGAAAATCACATATTCCCGTCTCATATGATTCTCTCATTAAAATGTTTCATCCGAATTGATGAAACATTTTAAAAGAGAATCAGTATAACTGGTATTTATAACACATACGAAAGAGGGAATAGACTATGTTTACACCCCAGCAGATCGATCAGATTTCTTTCAGCAGATCTACCTTCGGCGGCTACGATATGCAGCAGGTCGATGAGTTCCTGGAACCCCTGACAGAAGACTACGTTACCCTGTACAAGGAAAACGCCCTGCTCAAGAGCAAGATGCGTGTTCTGGTAGGCAAGCTGGAAGAGTACCGCAAGAGCGAAGCTTCCATGAAGGAAGCTGTCGTCAAGGCCCAGAAGGCTGCTGACAAGATGATGCTGGACGCAGAAGCCAAGTGCGCCCAGATGCTGAATCAGGCCAAGGCCACCGCTGCTGCCAATGCCAAAAACGCAGAGGACACTGCCGCCGCTGACAATGCACGGGCCGAAGAAGCCCGCAAGGCAGTCGCCGCTGAGACCCAGCGCGTGGAAGAAGCCCGCAGAACCGCCGCTTCCAAGATCAATGAGCTGCAGGATCAGCTGCGCTCCTGTATTCAGGCTCTGGACCGGATCAAGAGTGCCAATGCCCCCGCTGCTCCTGTCAATACAGAACCCGTTCCGTCTGCTTTTGATTTTGACAGTGATGACATTGCCGGTGAGATTTCCAAGAACCTGGAAAACCTGGTGGGTACCACCAATGACGTTGCCCCCAAGGCAGAGCCCAAACACGCTGTCAACGACAGCACCATCAGCAGATTCTCCACCTTGAACCTGCAGTTCGGCCGGAATTACGACCTGGGCAAGTAATCAAATAATCAGGCTGTGAGAAGGACCCGCGGAACGCAACACCGTCTTCAGAGAGCTGCCGGTTGGTGTGAGGCAGCAGACAGGATCGATTCTGTATCACCTTTGAGCTGCGCACCGAAGCATGTTCATGTCTAGGCTGCGCCGGGCCGCGCCCGATACAGCGCTTTTGAGTGCTGCCGAACAGGCAGAACAAGAGTGGTACCGCAGAGGATTTTACGCCTTTGTCTCTTTTGCTGAGACAAAGGCGTTTCTCTATTTTCAAAGATTTTTCAAACGGAGGATTGATTCCCATGGATTATAAGAACACAATCATCACCCCCCAGACCAAATTCCCCATGAAGGCCGGTCTGCCTGCCCGGGAGCCCGGCATGCTGAAGGCCTGGGAAGACATGGACCTGTATGGCGCCATGCTGGAAAAGAACGCCGGCCTGCCCCCCTTTGTGCTGCATGACGGCCCTCCCTTCTCCAATGGCTACATCCACATGGGCCATGCACTGAACAAAACGCTGAAGGACTTCATCATCCGCAGCCAGGCCATGATGGGGCACTACACCCCCTATGTTCCCGGCTGGGACAACCACGGCCTGCCCATCGAGCGTGCCATTGAAACCTCCAAGAAGAAGCTGAACAAGGACATGACCGTGCCTCAGTTCCGCAATGCCTGCGAGGACTTCGCCCAGGACTTCATCAACAAGCAGCGCGAAGGCTTCAAGCGCCTGGGCGTTGTGGGCGACTGGAAGAACCCCTACCGCACCATGGACAAGCATTTTGAGGCCCAGGAAGTCAAGGTCTTTGGCCGGATGTTTGACAAGGGTTACATTTACAAGGGCCTGAAGCCCGTCACCTGGTGCCCCTTCTGCGCCACCGCTGTGGCCGAGGCCGACATCGTCTATCAGGATGATCCCTGTACCTCTGTCTACGTCAAGTTCCCCATGAAGGATGATCTGGGCAAGCTGTCTCAGTTTGACCTCAGCAAGACGTTCTTCGTCATCTGGACCACCACCATCTGGACACTGCCCGGCAACATGGCCATCTGCCTGCATCCCCGGGATACCTATGTGCTGGTGAAGGCTGAAAACGGCGAGACCTACATCATGGCTGAGGCCCTGATGGAAAAGACCATGAAGATGGGCGGCTTTGAAAACTACGAAGTCATTGCCAGCTATCCCGGTGCTTTCTTCGAAAACATGCTGGCCCAGCATCCCTTCCTGGACAAAACCTCCCGTCTGGTCTGGGCAGAATACGTCACCATGGACTCCGGTACCGGCTGTGTCCACACCGCTCCCGGCTTCGGTGCCGATGACTATCAGACCTGCATGCGCTACGGCATGGACCTGGTGGTGCCTGTGGACGACTACGGCCGCCACACCGACTACGCCGGCAAGTACGAGGGTCTGCCCACCGAAAAGTCCAATCCCATCATTCTGGAAGACATGAGGGAACTGGGTATGCTCTTCGCTTCCGAAGAGATCGTCCACTCCTATCCCCACCACGACCGCTGCAAGAAGCCCGTTATCTTCCGCGCGACTCCCCAGTGGTTCTGCTCCGTGGAATCCTTCAAGGACCAGGCCATCAAGGCCATTGAGAATGTCCAATGGTATCCTGCCTGGGGTGAGGATCGCATGATCAGCATGATCCGGGAGCGTGCCGACTGGTGTATCTCCCGTCAGCGCCGCTGGGGTCTGCCCATTCCTGTGTTCTACTGCCAGGACTGCGACAAGCCTGTTTCCACTCCTGACTCCATTGCCAAGATCTCCAAGCTGTTTGATGAGCATGGTTCCAACATCTGGTTCGAATCGGAAGCCGCCGATCTGATCCCCGAAGGCTTCACCTGCCCCCACTGCGGCGGCAAGACCTTCGAAAAGGAAACTGACACCCTGGACTGCTGGTTTGACTCTGGCTCCACCCACTACGCTTCCCTGATGAAGGATACCCCCGACCTGTGGCCCGCTGATGTCTACCTGGAAGGCGCCGACCAGTATCGCGGCTGGTTCCAGTCCTCCCTGCTGACCAGCGTGGGCGCCCTGGATCAGGGTGCACCCTTTAAGCAGGTCATCACCCACGGCTGGGTGGTGGACGGCCAGGGCCGTGCCATGCACAAGTCCCTGGGCAACGGCGTAGATCCCGCTGACCTGATCAAGGACTTCGGTGCTGACATCGTTCGCCTGTGGGCTGCCTCCTCTGACTACCATGTGGATGTCCGCTGCTCCAAGGAGATCTTCAAGCAGATTGCGCAGAACTACCTGAAGTTCCGCAATACCGCCCGGTACTGTCTGGGCAACCTGGCCGGTTTCAACCCCAACAACCTGGTGCCCGCTTCTGAAATGGAAGAGCTGGACAAGTGGGTGCTGACCAAGCTGGACGGCCTGGTCAAGCTGTGCCGCAGCGCCTACAATGGCTACGAATTCCACAACATCACCCACGCCATCAACGACTTCTGCGTGGTGGAGCTGTCTTCCTTCTACCTGGACATTCTGAAGGACCGTCTCTACTGCGAAGAGGCAGAAGGAAACCGCCGCCGCTCCGCCCAAACTGCCCTGTTCCTGATCCTGGATGCCATGGCAAAGCTGTTTGCTCCCATCCTGGCCTTCACCTGCGATGAAATCTGGCAGGAGATGCCCCACCGGGAGGGTGACGATGGCCGGAACGTGCTGCTGAACCAAATGCCTGAGAACTTCGAAGCTTACGCATTGGATGCCGCCTCCATGGAAAAGTGGGCCACCGTCATGAAGCTGCGCCAGGACGTCAACGGCGTTCTGGAGAAGGCACGGAAGGACGGCCGCATCGGCAAGGCACTGGAAGCCCATGTGACCCTTCAGACCGAGGATGCCGCTCTGAAGGCTTCCTGCGAGAACGTGAACCTGGCTGAAATCTGCATCGTTTCCGCTGTGGACTGGACTGTTCCCGAGGAAGGTGCGGAAGTGGCTCAGGGCACCAACTTCCCCGGCCTGACCATCGGTGTGTCGGAAGCAAAGGGCGAAAAGTGCCCCCGCTGCTGGATGCACAGCCTGGCTGCCAACGCCGAGGGCCTGTGCCCCCGCTGTGCCAGCGTCATCAGCAAGATGGACATCGAACTGTAATCAAACCGTCAAGGCTCCCCGGTCAAACCGGGGAGCTTTTTGCTGTGGTGATGCAAATCCATATAAAAAATCCCCGGGAATGACCATCCGGCCACTCCCGGGAACAGGGCTACGTTTCTGCCTTGATTCTTCCGGAGTCAATCAGTTCCTGCTGGAATTCTTTGGGGTGTTTCCGGTCGTAATTCTGGTGCTCCTCCTCCGCCCGGTAGAAACTCCGGAACGGCTCTACACGGATGTATACCGGTTGCCCCGCCTGTTCTTCCAATTCCCGAATATGGGCCAGTGCAGCCTTCTGCTGAGCCTCGGAGCAATAATAGATAGCCAGCGTATAGGAAAATCCACGGTCGATGAACTGGCCATCCGGGTCGTAGGGATCCACGCTGCCCAGAAAAATATCCATCAGGCGGTCAAAGCAGACCTGTTCCGGGTCGTAGTCGATGCGGATGGTCTCCCGGTGGCCGGTTTTCTGGTGTTTCACATCCAGGTAGCTGGGATCCACCTCTTCCCCACCGGAATAGCCGCTGACCACATCCGTCACACCGGGCAATTCCCGAAAGCTGGGGGTGATGCACCAGAAGCACCCTCCTGCAAAATATGCTGTTTCTTTGTTCTTCATGCCGATACCACCTTTCTATGGGGCATTGTATCAAGTCTGGGCCATGAAAGCAACAAAAAAACGACTGCAGATATCCATCCGCAGTCGTTTCTCACTTTACTTACTTTACGAGGCGCTCAATAAGGTCTGCCACATCGCCCACAACCGATACTTTGCGCAGTTCCTTTTCCGGAATCTTAATGCCAAACTCCGCTTCCATGCTGGAAACCAGAAACAGAATGTCCATGGAGCTGACTTCCAGATCGTCAATCAGGTCACTGTCTGCGGTGATTTCCTCTGCTTCGGTCATGGTAGAAAAAAAGTTGATGACTCTTTCTAAAATGTCATTGTTCTTCATTCTTAGTTTCCCTTTCTTTTAATCTTGCCACTTCCGGTTTTTTCCAGGGGCTCTGTTGTAAAATTAGTTTTATACACCTGCCGATAGAAGGGCATTTTTTCATTATATGCTTTTATGTAGGCAGCCGCTGCCGCTTCGTCCTGGGCATAGACATCCGCGCAGATTCCCTTTCCGTCACTGTAAACCAAGCATTCCAGAATATCACTGCATGCGCCGAATTTCGCCTCGATCTCTTCCGGGTTGACATTTTCACCATTGGAAAGAATGATGACATTTTTCTTTCTGCCCGTCAGATAATAGTTGCCGTTTTCATCACAATAGCCCATATCGCCGGTGTAAATCCAGCCATCCCGGATTACCTCTGCCGTGGCCTCCGGATCCTTGTAATATCCCTTCATCACGCTGGGACTTCTCAGCAGCAATTCTCCATCCTGGATGCGACATTCCGTTCTTCCATAGAGCTTTCCAATGGATCCCAGAGTCTCCGCATCCCAGATGCACCAGGTTCCTGAGCCGCAGGACTCCGTCATGCCATAGCCCGTTTGAACATGAAACCCCATCTCCATCATCGCGCGGCATATATTTAAATTCACGCTGGCGCCACCCACAGTGATGTGCTTCAAATTATTACCGATATACTTCTGCCGGACCTTCGGATCATCTGTACACTTCAGCATTTTATAAAGGCTTTCCAGGATAGATGGAACCATCGACACACGGTCAGGATTCAGCATTGACATATCCTGAATCATGTACCTGGCACCGCGCCCGATACATACAGTCTGTTTCTGATATAATTTGACGAAACACTCAATCAGTCCCATCACATGATACAATGGTACCACAGCCAAAATGCGGCTTGTGCCATCACAGGTACCCAGCACGGCATCCTCTGTATGGGTGAAAACATTGTACACAGAAATTTCTATGGCCTTGCTTTTTCCGGTGGTACCGCTGGTAAACATCATCAGAAGGGTATCGTCATCATTCAGGCCGGGCAGCGATTCGATGTTCGCAGGTGCAGCGCCAAAGAGTTCCCCATAGGTCAGGAGCATCTCCTTGGGCGCGTTCGTTTTCTCCACCAGTTCTGCCGCATCCGCACCGCAAATCCAGGAAACATCTGTCCACTGATATTGCCAGTTCAGTTCCTCCTGCGGCAGATTGGGATTCAGCAGTACCACCGTGTTGCCGCTGGCTGCAATGCCCAGAAAAACCGCAATATATTCGTAACTGTCCTGTGCTACAATGGCAATATGCTGACCGGTTATCTTTCTTTGTTGAATGCAGCCAGCCACTTTCAGAATATCCTCACAAAACTGTGAATATGTAATATCACGAAGCCGCTCGCCATCATATGTGGAAAAAGCGACAGCAGAATTCCCTGCTTCCGCGAACACCGAAATTAATTTATTGACCTCGTTCTTATTTTCCATTTCTCATCATCCTTCTGCGATATTTATACTTTGAAATTTCTTTTAGCAGCATGCAAATCACTGTAATGAACCCTGTCTTCAGTGCAAGTTCAATCACAAAGGCAAGCAGCTGGTGATTGAGCATCCGTTCTGCCCATTGTGACCAGGGCAGCGCATTTGCTTCAAAGCTGTGAATACAAATGATCCAGTAAGAATAGATGCCAATCTGTTTGACCCATTGTAAGATCCACCATTCCAGGCGTCCCAACTGTATGCCCACAAGCATGAGCAAAACACCGGCGCAGCTACTGCCAATATAATCCAAAACCACATTCCGAAACGTGCCGGAACACAAATCAAACTGCCCCCAAATCACCTGCAAGATGGTAGCAACCAGCAAGAAGGCATAGACCGGGATGTTTTTGATCCAACGCGCAAGGTATTTCTGTTTTTTGATGGTGTAGCCCAAATAGAAAAAGCCCACAGCCATCAAGCCTTGCGCAATGCAGAATAAGTGTAAATCCAGCACAAAAAAACCATAGCCGAGGACGATACTGGCCAGAACCGCAAAATACTGATGGACAGGTTTTTTTATCTTTACAATGAAATTCAATACGTTAATCGAAACAAAACTCGTAAGCAGATACCAGGTAGGCATCCACCAGGGCAAATAGAGGTTAAACAGCGTTCTGTCCTTTGTGTTGCCCAGCAGCATTGAAACCGCAAATCCCAGGCCTCTTCTCACAGAGGCATCCAAAGATCGGGTTGCCATGAAATGAATCACAGGGCAAAATACCGCAAATGCCGCCGCGACCCACAAATACGGAATAATCAAACTGGTAAATGTCGTTCGCAGCATGGTCTTTGGACTTTTTTCCTTAAACCCATATCCGCTGATGATAAAAAAAGCGGGTATCAAACCGGGCCCGAACAGTCTCAGAACCTTCGGTACAACAGATAGCACCACCGACTGTTCTGTATGATACAGATTAATCGTGTGGCCCAATACAATGCAAACCATTGCAAAGCCTTTTATAAAGTCAAATGTCCCCAGTGTAATTCTCTGTCTGTCAGTTGTTGCCATTTTACATTCCCCGCTTGCATCCAATCATATTAACAATATGTTAATATGATGTATCATAGCATAATCACCAAGAAATTACAAGTCACAACCGGGAATATCTTCCTGGTGCACCGGGAGATGATAACCACGCCCCGGCGTTCTTTCCCCATGGCTTTTACCGGACACAGCCAGCCCTTTCAAAGGGATTTCCAAGTCAAAAAAGTCAATACCAATAGGTGTTAGACTTTTCTGGTAGGGGTGGACGGATTCGCTTGCCTGCGGGCAAGCCACGGCGGTTGCTGCAAGTCCACCAGACTGCCGCCAAAAGCCGCCTTTCGAATCCGCTTACAATACAAAAGTCCAACACGAAATCGTGTTGGACTTTTGTGGTGGGGGAGGACGGATTCGAACCATCGAAGCGAAACGCAGCAGATTTACAGTCTGTCCCCTTTGGCCACTCGGGAACTCCCCCCTATTTGATTGTTGTTCCGTTCAGAGCTTGTTCAAGTCATGAGTCCTGAACCGTTTGGAGCCGATAGACGGACTTGAACCCCCAACCTACTGATTACAAATCAGTTGCTCTGCCAATTGAGCTATACCGGCGGCTCAAACAGAACACGAGTATTATACCACGGGATTCGGATTTGTCAAGCACATTTTTTACTTTTTTCGAAAAATTTCTGAGGACCCATGTTTTCAAACACAGAGGCCCTCAAAATCTCTATTTTACCTGTAAAAGCAGACATTTTCAGAACTCAGAAAGGATTCAGGCCGTGGTAGGTTTCTGTCCAGGCCACATAATCCCAGAGGTCATCGAAAAAACTTCAGCTGGGACGGCTGCTGCTCCCAGTAAGCAATGGCCTTGTCCACCTGGGCCAGCATCTTCTCTCTATCCCTGGGAAAGGTGCCCCGGAAACGAAGCTCCAGCACATCATGGAACGCATCGTAGACCATGTCCGGCACTTCAATCAGCTCCATGAACCGGCGTTCTTCCCGGAGGTTTTCCTGCTCATCGGCAGGCTCATAGCGGCCCGCTTCAATGTCCCGGAACAGCGGCGCCCGCTGGTGGTGGAAAATACTGAAATTGATCACCTTGTGGGGCTTGGTGCGGTTGAAAAATTCCGCCGTGGCTTCCGCATTTTCCAGCCCCCGGCCCTTTCCTGCCAGGCCCGTCATAAAATGAGCATTGTAAACCATACCCACTGCCTGAATCCGGGCGATCTGCTCGTAAGCCTGCTGCAGATTATGGTCTTTTTTCATGAAAGCCAGCACATCATCCAGGCCGGACTCAATGCCCAGATACAGGTTCCGGACACCGGCATCGTAAAGGCTCTTCAGTTCTTCATCCGATTTCCCGCTGATGTTGGTAACGGTGGCATCCATATTGACGGCAGTACACCCGGGGAAATAGTGACGGATTCGTTCCAAAATCCACAGAAGATGTTCTGTGTCCAGACCAAAGGCATTGCCATCTCCCAGGAAAATGGTTTTGGGATCGCCGCCGGCATGATGGACGCGGATCATTTCCTGCTCGATCTGTTCCCTGGGAAGCTCCCGGTAGCGCAGATGTTTGAACAGGGTGCAGAAGGTACAAGCATTGTAGGAGCAGCCCACTGCCACCGGCAGCATATAAGAAGCCCGCTCCATGGGCGGACGGCAGATCTGGCCTTCGTACTGCATAGAAATCCCTCCGTTTTTCGCTTTTCTTTCATTATATCACAGGTTACTGAGGATGCAAGATGCTGTTTTCGTGTTTTTCACAAAAACATTTGCTTTTCACCGGCGAACATTTTCCTATTTCAGCTATTGACCTTGGTCATTGACAGTGCTAAAATAGCAAAATACGAATTAACTTCAGAGAGGAAGATCATCTATGGAAAAGAAGAACATTGACTGGGGTAATCTGAGCTTTGGATACGTCCAGACCGATTACCGCTATGTTGCAAATTACAAGGACGGTGCCTGGGAAGAAGGCGGTCTGACCACGGACGCCAACATCACCATGAACGAGTGCGCCGGTGTTCTGCAGTATGCCCAGACCTGTTTCGAGGGAATGAAAGCCTACACCACCCAGGACGGAAAGATCGTCTGCTTCCGTCCTGATCTGAACGCCGCCCGGATGGCCGATTCCTGCCGGAGACTGAAAATGCCCGTATTTCCCGAGGAGAAGTTCCTGGAAGCCATTGTGGAAACCGTTCGTGCCAACGCCGCCTGGGTGCCCCCCTTCGGCAGCGGCGCTTCCCTGTATCTCCGGCCTTACATGTTCGGCAGCAACCCGGTGATCGGTGTCAAGCCTGCCAGCGAGTACCAGTTCCGCGTCTTTGCCACCCCCGTAGGCCCCTACTTCAAGGGCGGTATCCGGCCCCTGACCGTCCGCATTTCCGATTTTGACCGGGCAGCCCCCAGAGGTACCGGCCATGTCAAAGCCGGTCTGAACTACGCCATGAGCCTCTATGCCATTGTGGACGCCCACGAGCAGGGCTATGACGAGAACATCTATCTGGATTCCGCCACCCGGACCTGCATCGAAGAAACCGGCGGCGCCAACGTGATCTTCATCAAGGGCAATACCCTGGTGACCCCCAAGTCGGGCACCATTCTGCCCTCCATTACCCGCCGCTCCCTGCTGCAGGTCGCCAAGGATTATCTGGGTATGGAAGTGGAAGAGCGGGAAGTGAAGCTCTCCGAGATCGCCGACTTCGAGGAATGTGGCCTCTGCGGTACCGCAGCCGTCATCTCCCCTGTGGGCAAGATCGTGGACCACGGCACCGAATACAATTATGCCGGCTTTGGTCCCAAGATCCAAAAGCTGTATGACACCCTCACTGGCATCCAGATGGGCCGCATTGAGGCCCCCAAAGGCTGGATCACCGTCATTGAATAATTCTTTGATAGGCGCAAGCAGCCCTGTCCCAATGGACAGGGCTGTTGAACTTGTCGAAAAACCCCTTCGGGCTTTTCCGCCAGTTTTTTTACAGTCTGCTGCGCGCATAATTTGTTCGCCATAGGCAAACAAATTTCACACTTGCAGCCTGAGATGTATTTTCCACCACGCACAGAAGGTGAATTGCCCTGAAAGGGCAAGAGAAACCACCCTGGGGTGTGTCGCGGCAGAAAATGATTAGGATTCTATTCGCTGCTAACGCAGGCGAACTCTGCGAGGCTATTTTTGACAGACTAAGCAGCCCTGTCCCAATGGACAGGGCTGCTATTGTATTATTAAAGTGTCGCTGCCATGACGGCCTTGATGGTGTGCATCCGGTTCTCGGCTTCGTCAAAGACGATGCTGCGATCGCTTTCAAAAACCTCGTCCGTGACTTCCATGCAGTCGATGCCGAACTTGTCATGGATTTCCTTGCCGATGGAAGTGTTCAGATCGTGGAAGGCGGGCAGGCAGTGCATGAACCTGCACTGGGGGCCTGCGTTTTCCATCAGGTCCATGGTCACCCGGTAGGGAGTCAGGTCCTTGATGCGGCCGCACCAGACTTCGTCAGGTTCCCCCATGGAGACCCACACATCGGTGTAGATCACATGGGCATCCTTGGTTGCTTCCATGGGATCTGTCAGGAATTCCAGAACCGCGCCGGTTTCCCTGGCGATTTTCTGGCACTGGGCGATGAGCTCCTGATTGGGGAAATAGGCTTCCGGGGCGCAGGCCACAAAGTGCATGCCCATCTTGGCACAGCCCACCATGAGAGAGTCGCCCATGTTGTATCTGGCATCTCCCATGTACACCAGCTTCTTGCCCTTCAGTTCTCCAAAGTGCTCCCGGATCGTCAGGAAATCCGCCAGAATCTGGGTGGGATGGAATTCGTTGGTCAGGCCGTTCCAGACGGGAACACCTGCATACTTTGCCAGCTCCTCCACCAGTTCCTGGCCGAAGCCACGATACTCGATGCCGTCATACATTCTTCCCAGCACCCGGGCGGTATCGGCAATGGATTCCTTCTTGCCCATCTGAGAGCCGCTGGGGCCCAGATAGGTCACATTCATTCCCAGGTCATGGCCCGCCACTTCAAAGGCACAGCGGGTCCGGGTGGAATCCTTGGCGAACAGCAGGGCAATGTTCTTACCCTCATGGAGCTTGTGGGGAATCCCTGCCTTTTTCTTGGCTTTGAAGTCAGCAGCCAGATCCAGCAGCCCGCCGATCTCTTCCGGAGTAAAATCCAGCAGCTTCAGAAAGCTTTTTCCTTTCAGATTCATACATTATCCTCCCAGTTCTGCGCAGACCGCCTTGATGGTGTCCACGGCACAGATCAGATCTTCCATTGGAATATTCAGGGCAGGCAGCAATCGGACCTTGTCCTTGGCCGTCAGGCACAGCACACCGCGGCTCATGCACTCTGCCACCACCTGCGCAGCGGGCGCTTTGGTCTTGATGCCCACCATCAGCCCCAGGCCGGTAACGCTTTCCACACCTGCGGCGCCACGGAAGGACTCGAACACATAGTCGCTGAGGCGGCGCACCCGGCTCAGGAAATCGTCATCCAAACGCTCCACAACGCTGAGGGCGCCGGCGCAGCAGACGGGATTGCCGCCATAGGTAGAGCCGTGGTCACCGTATCCCAGCACATTCTGAACCTTCTGTCCCATGAGGACCGCACCGATGGGCAGTCCACCGCCGAGGCCCTTGGCGGTGGAAACCACATCGGGCATAATGCCAAACTGCTGATAAGCATAGAGCGAACCGGTACGACCATTACCGGTTTGTACTTCGTCGATGATGAGGACAATGTCCTCCCGGGCCGCAAATTCTGCCACCGCCTTGATAAAATCGGCCTTCAGGGGCAGCACACCGCCTTCACCCTGGATACATTCCATCATAATGCCTGCCGCCTTGGTGGCAATGGCCAGTTCTTTCAGCGCATCAAAATCATTGGCGGGGGTGGACACGAAGCCGGGCGTCAGAGGCTGAAACAGCTTGTGGAAATGCTCCTGGCCCGTGGCCGCCAGAGTGGTAAGGGTCCGGCCATGGAAGCTGTTGTTCAGGGTAATGATGGTATAGTAATCAGCACCCTTTTTTTCGGCGGCATACTTTCTCGCAACCTTGATGGCGCCCTCGTTGGCCTCCGCGCCGGAATTGGCGAAGAACACCTTCTTCATCCCGGTCTTTTCGCAAAGAAGCTGGGCAAGCCGGGCGCAAGGTTCGGTGTAATAAAGATTGGACATGTGCTGCACCTTTCCCAGCTGTTCGGTGACGGCAGCCTGCCAAGTTTCGTCCGCAATGCCGAAGGCGGTGACTCCAATGCCGGAGCCCATGTCGATGTAGGTTTTTCCGTTGACGTCCTGGACCTTGGAGCCTTTTCCGGAGACAATCTCCACCGGGAACCGCTTGTAGGTTCCGGCCACAAAGGTCTGGTCCACATTCATAATGCTCATATCAATCACCTGTTACCATGGTACCGGCACCTTCGTCGGTGAGCAGTTCCATGAGGATGGAGTGGGGCACCCGGCCGTCATTGATGACCACGGTCTTGACGCCCTTGTCAATGGCTTCGATGCAGCAGTCCACCTTGGGAATCATGCCGCCGGAAATAATTCCTTCCTTGTAAAGGCCTCTGGCCTCGCTGACCGTAAGCTTCCGGATCAGGGTGTTGGGATCGTCCTTGTCTCTCAGGATGCCGTCAATGTCCGTCATCATGATCAGCCGCTTGGCATGAAGGGCACCGGCAATGTAGGCAGCGGCGGTATCGCCGTTGATGTTGTAGGTATTGCCCTGGCGGTCGCTGGCCACGGTGGAAATGACCGGAATGTAGTTCTTTTCCAGCAGGTCTGTGATGGGCTGGGTCCGAATCCTGGTGATCTCACCCACAAAGCCCAGGCGTTCATCCTTCATCTTCGCCTCAATGATGCCGCCGTCGATGCCGGAAAGGCCCACTGCGTGGCCGCCCTTGATCTGCAGCAGATTCACCAGGCTCTTATTGACCTTGCCCGCCAGTACCATCTGGACAATATCCACCGTCTCTTTGTCCGTGACCCGAAGGCCGTTCAGGAACACTGCTTCCTTGCCCAGACGCTTCATGGTCTGGCTGATCTCCGGGCCGCCCCCATGGACCAGCACCACCTTGACGCCGATGAGCCACAGCAGGCAGATGTCCTCCATGACCTGCTGCTTCAGTTCCTCGTTGATCATGGCATTTCCGCCGTACTTGATGACCACGATTTCGCCGTTGTAATGCTTGATGTAGGGCAGGGCTTCGGTCAGCACCTGGGCCCGTTCCATGTTGGAAAAATCGTTATGCATGGGTATCCTCCCAATCAGGTTCTGTAATCTCCGTTAATCTTCACATAGTCATAGGTCAGGTCACAGCCCCAGGCGGTGGCATCAAAATCGCCATCATTGAGGCCCACCAGAATTTCAATTTCCTTTTGCAGCAGCACTTCCTTGGCTTTCTCCTCACAGAAAGGAATACCGGCGCCGTTTTTGCACACATCCACCTGCCCGGCCCCACTGCGGAAGGACACGTCCACCTTGCTGACATCCACATCCGCGCCGCTGTAACCGATGGCACAAAGCACCCGGCCCCAGTTGGCATCGGCGCCGAACATGGCAGCCTTCAGCAGGCTGGAGCAGATGACGCTCTTGGCAACCATCCTGGCAATGGTCAGGGTCTTGCCTCCGGTCACCTTGCATTCCAGAAGTTTGGTGGCGCCCTCGCCGTCTCCGGCGATCTTCCGGCACAGGTGCACGGTGACGGAATTCAGGGCTTTCATGAAGATTTCAAAATCCTCGCCCTCAGCGGTGATGGCGGCATTGCCCGCCATGCCGTTGGCCAGAACCGTCACCATGTCATTGGTGGAGGTGTCTCCGTCCACGGAAACCATGTTGAAGGTACTGGCAATGTCCCCGGACAGGGCTTTTTGCAGCATATCCGGCGCGATGGCACAGTCAGTGGTGATAAAGACCAGCATGGTGGCCATATTGGGATGGATCATGCCGCTGCCCTTGGCAATGCCGCCCATGTGGCAGATTTTGCCATCCAGCTCAAATTCCACCGCCACTTCCTTCATGACGGTATCGGTGGTCATAATGCCCACAGCGGCGTCCTGTCCGCCGTTTTCGGAAAGACCCGCCACCAGAGCCGGTAACCCATTTGCAATGGGATCAACGGACAGCGGCTGGCCGATGACACCCGTGGAAGCCACGATGATGTCGTCGGGCGCAATGCCCAGCTGGGCGGCCGTCAAGACGCTCATCTGTTCGGCAATCTCGATGCCATTGGCATTACAGGTATTGGCGTTGCCGCTGTTGCAGATCACCGCCTGGGCAATGCCGTTCTGCAAATGATTTTTGGTAACAATCAGGGGCGCGCCCTTGACGAGATTGGTGGTATAAACCGCTGCCGCGCTGGCGGGAACGGCACTGAAAATCAGGGACAGGTCTTTTTTACTGTGGTTTTTCCGGATGCCGCAGTGAATTCCGTTTGCGGTGAATCCTTTTGCGGCGCAGACGCCGCCTGCTACTACTTTCATAGGCTTCTCCTTATATGTTCAGGCCGGTGGTCTCGTCGATCCCCAGCAGGATGTTCATATTCTGAATGGCGGCGCCGGAAGCGCCCTTGCCCAGGTTATCAAAGATGGCGGTAACCATGGTCTGTTCGGTATGGCCGCTGACCTGGATGCGCATGGTGTCCTTCCCTGCCAGGGTGCTGGCATAGATCATAGGTTCCTCTCCTCCCAGCGCGGACACACTTACCAGCTTCTGCCCGGCATAATGATCCTTCAGGCACTGCCACACCACGTTAGCATCGAAGCCCGGCAGCAGGATGGAGGTGGCCATACCCGCATAAAAGTCACCCAGAATGGGAGAAAACACAGGCTTCCGGGTCAGACCGCAGATTTTCTGCATCTCCGGCAAGTGCTTGTGGGTCAGGGTGGTGCCATAAATCCGGTGGCTTTCATGGCGGATATCCCGTTTGGCATCTTCGTACTCCGCAATCAGGCTCTTGCCGCCGCCGGAGTATCCCGTCAGGGAGTAGGCCGTCAGAGGGTAATCCGCCGGGAGAATCCCATGGGTCACCAGCGGATAGACCGATGCAATAAAACCGCTGGCGTGGCATCCGGGGTTGGCAATTCGTTTGCCGCTGTGGATGGCCTGTCGGTGCTGCTCCGACAATTCCGCAAAGCCATAGGCCCAGCCGGGGGCAGTGCGGTGGGCGGTAGAGGTGTCAATCACCGCTGTCTGATCATTTTCAAGGAGGGAAACCGCTTCCATGGCCGCCTTGTCTGGCAGGCACAGAAAGGCGATGTCCGCCGAATTCAGCATCCGGCGGCGAGCATCTGGATTTTTCCGTAATGCTTCCGGCAGTGTCAGCAGTTCGATGTCCTTTCTGCTGCCCAGCCGTTCATAAATCCGCAGGCCGGTGGTACCGGCGCTGCCGTCAATAAATACCTTTGTCATGCCAGATGCTCCTTTACGAACGCAATCTGCGCCTCCACAGAGGCCACCGAAGTGCCGCCTTCGGAAATCCGTTTTTCCACACAGGTCAGCAGGTCGATCTGCTGATAGAGGTCCGATTCAAACAGGTCGCTGAAGGCTTTGTATTCTTCCAGCGGCAGGGTTTCCAAAACCTGCCCCTCTGCAATGCACTTGGCCACAATCTGGCCGGAAATTTTATAGGCGCTGCGGAAGGGCAGCCCCTTCTTCACCAGGTAGTCGGCCAGGTCGGTGGCGTTGATAAAGCCGCCCTGGGCCGCTTTTTTCATATTGTCGGGTCTGGTTGTCATGGTGGCCAGCATGGGGGCAAAGACTTTCAGGCACATCTTTACGGTCTCCACGGCGTCAAACACTGCTTCCTTGTCCTCCTGCATATCCTTGTTGTAGGCCAGAGGCAGGCCTTTCAGGGTGGTGAGCAGTGCCATCAGATCACCGTACACACGGCCGGTCTTGCCCCGAACCAGTTCTGCCATGTCTGGATTCTTCTTCTGGGGCATGATGGAGGAGCCGGTGGTATAAGCGTCGGACAGCTCAATGAACTTGAACTCCCAGCTGGCCCAGAGGATGATCTCCTCGGAAAAACGGCTCAGATGCATCATCAGCGTGGCGATGGCGCTCATGAGCTCCAGGCAGAAATCCCGGTCGGAAACACCGTCGATGGAGTTCATGACGATGCCGTCGAAGCCCAGCCGGGCTGCTTCAAACCGGCGGTCGGTATCATAAGTGGTGCCCGCCAGAGCGCAGCAGCCGATGGGGGATAGATTCATCCGCTTCCGGCAGTCCGCAAGCCGGTCCAGATCCCGCAGCAGCATCATGGCATAGGCCATCAGATGATGGGAAAAGAGAATGGGCTGCGCCCGCTGCAGATGGGTGTAGCCGGGCATGATGACGGACTTGTTCTTTTCCGCCTGCTGCACAATGGCTTCCAGCACGTCACGAACCAGCGCGGAAATTTCGTCCACTTCGTTTCTCAGATACATCCGCAGGTCCAGCGCCACCTGATCGTTCCGGGACCGGGCGGTATGAAGCTTTTTGCCCACATCCCCCAGACGCTGGGTCAGCACCTGCTCCACGAACATGTGAATATCCTCACAGGAGAAGTCAAATTCCAGAGCACCGGAATCCAGATCATTCAAAATGCCCTGCAAACCGTCGATCAGGGTGTCCGCTTCCTGCTTTGTGATGATGCCCTTGGCGCCCAGCATGGCGGCATGGGCCATGGAGCCGGTGATGTCCTGGCGGTACATCTTGCAGTCAAACCGGATTGAGGAATTGAAATCATCCGCGATGCTGTCCGTCATGCCGGAGGTCCGTCCGGCCCACATCTTTGCCATAGTTATGATCCTTTCAACGTCCTATCCCCGCATTGCTGCGGGGATGGAACGCATGTTGTATTTTTACTTGCCGTCCACCATCGCCTTGACCTTGATGGGCAGGCCATAGAGGTTGATGAAGCCGGCGGCGTCGGCCTGGTTATAGTCGCTCTCGCCGAAGGTGGCGATTTCTTCCGAGTACAGGGAGTAGGGGCTCCAAACGCCTGCATTGATCATGTTGCCCTTGTACAGCTTCAGCCGGACCTTGCCGGTTACGGTTTCCTGGGTCTTGTCCACAAAGGCAGCCAGGGCTTCCCGCAGGGGAGTGAACCACTGGCCGTTGTAGACCAGTTCGGCATAGGTAATGGCCAGTCTCTGCTTTTCATGGAGGGTCATTTTATCCAGGCAGATGCTTTCCAGCACGCTGTGTGCCTTGTACAGGATGGCACCGCCGGGAGTCTCGTAAACGCCGCGGCACTTCATGCCAACCAACCGGTTTTCCACGATATCCAGCAAGCCAATGCCGTTGGCGCCGCCAATTTCATTCAGCTTCAGGATGATGTTCTTGGCCGACATCTTCTCGCCGTCCAGCGCCACGGGCACGCCCTGCTCAAAGTCCAGGGTGATATAGGTGGGCACATCGGGGGCCTTAATGGGGGAAACACCCATTTCCAGGAAACCGGGCTTCTCGTACTGGGGCTCGTTGCCGGTGTCTTCCAGATCCAGACCCTCATGGCTCAGGTGCCACAGGTTCTTATCCTTGCTGTAATTGGTTTCCCGGGTGATTTTCAAAGGGATATTGTGGGCTTCGGCATATTCAATCTCCTCTTCCCGGCTCTTGATGCTCCACTCCCGCCAGGGGGCAATGATGGGCATATTGGGGGCAAAATGCTTAATGGTCAGCTCAAACCGAACCTGGTCGTTGCCCTTGCCGGTACAGCCGTGGCAAATGGCATCGGCGCCTTCCTTCAGGGCAATGTCCACCAGCCCCTTGGCGATGCAGGGACGGGCGTGGCTGGTGCCCAGCAGGTACTCCTCGTAGATGGCGCCGGCCTTGAGGCAAGGCATGATGTAATCATCCACATATTCGTCGGTCAGGTCCAGCACATACAGCTTGGAAGCGCCGGTCTTCAGCGCCTTCTCTTCCAGGCCCTCCAGTTCGTCGGCCTGGCCCACGTTGCCGGAAACGGCGATGACTTCACAGTTATTGTAGTTTTCCTTCAGCCAGGGAATGATGATGGATGTATCCAGACCGCCGGAATATGCCAGAACAACTTTCTTGATGTTATCCTTATTCATAAAAACGCCTCCGTATGTATAATATTCACTTTTTGGTGAGAAATAATACAAGGATTATACCCCCGTCGCGGACATTTGTCAACTGTGCATTTCCACATCAGAGGTGTTTCTATGCATCTTTATATAGTTCGCACCGTTTTCGACGGAATATGCCTCTTTGTTTGGTTAATTTTACCATCTCTTTTTCCATCCAGTTTCCCGAAATGACCATAACCGCACATTTCTCTTGTCATTAAATCATATTTACCATGTAAATAACAGATAAATATCCATTTTTTCATTTCTTTTATTCCATTCCCGCCTCCTCATTTTCTGCAAAATGTTTTTTGCAGAATCAAAATATGTTTTTATCAAAACCTCCTCTTGCTATCTTTCGGGATGCCCGTTTTCAACTGGAAGCTGTGCAAAATGACATCCCAGTCCGAACCATCTCATCTTTCACTGTTTTATTCGTATATTTATGCGTTACGTCCGCAGAAGGTGCAAAAAAGGCAAGATGCCGCAGCATCTTGCCTTTATCCGTGAGTAATGATCAGTCTTCCATTTTCGTGTTGTTGACCGGATTGAATCCGCCCTCAAAGCCAACGATCAGGCCACCCTCTTCTGCGTAGAAGCTGCACAGTGCAGCCGTATGCTCCATGCGGATCCGGGCATTGGGGAACTCTGCCAGAAGCAGGTCCCGCAGCCAGCAGGCCGCCTCCTCATTGAAACAATGGGCGATTCGAAGGACAGCGCCATCGTAGAAGCCCCGCTCCTTGATCATCTCCGCCATCAGGGGAACGGCCTTCTTATCTCCCCGGGGCTTGTGGACAGCGGCAATCTTGCCTCCCTGGGCTTCTCCCAGCATGCGGATGCCCAGCACGCCGGCAATTTTGGCAACGGCGGGATTCACTCTGCCGTTCCGGGCCAGATTGGTCAGGGACTGAAGCCGGAACAGGGTATGGGTATGGTCATGGTAATCCAGCGTCTTTTCCACGACGGTATCAAAATCATGGCCCTGGGCCACCAGCTGGGCAATCTTATCCACCAGCATGGCCTGCTCCGGGCCGGCGGTCATGGAATCAAAGACATAGCCCTTTCTTTCGGGATGTTCTTCCAGATACAGATTCAATGCCTGCTGCGCAGAATTGTAGCTGCCGGACAGCTGCCTGGTAATGGTGACACAGAATACCATCTGCGCATCGCCAAAAGCATCCAGCCAGTCGTGAACATTGGCGCAGGAGGAGCCGGACTTGCCCTTAAACTGCTGCAGATCACTGACCATGCCCTGCAGATCCAGCCCGGGGGCATCCACATACTCCCGGGCCCCTGCAATAATCTTCATGGGCACGGAGGCATATTCTGTACCCTCGATGTGGAATACATTGGAAGAAGAGTCGGAAACGATAATGTAATGCATAATAGCTCCTTTTTTTGCTGTTTCTTAGTCATCAAGGCATTTTATGTAATGATATTGTAGCTGTTTTGAAGGTTTTCGTCAAGGGAACCAGCCCCGGAACAGGAAAAGTAGAGGACTCTACCGTGAGTAGAGTTCCCAAATTGCCAGGAAAAGCCGCAAACAGCCAGGAATTCCATCGTCATACGCACTCCGTCGGAAACAGCACCCGGACCATTCACAGAACGTTCCGCGCCATCCGTTCTCCCCTGTGCTGTAACAGAAACGGGAACGGTCTTATGACCGTTCCCGTTCTTCCTTCCTTTATTCACCGAAGCCCATGGGGTTCTTGGACTGCCAGCGCCAGGTATCCCGGCACATATCGACCAGGGTCTTTTCCGCCTTCCAGCCCAGCTTTTCAGCGGACTTGGACGGATCCGCGTAGCAGGTGGCCAGGTCACCGGGACGGCGGTCTACAATCTTATAAGGCACAGCCACGCCGTTGGCCTCTTCAAATGCCTTCACCATGTCCAGCACGCTGTAACCGGTGCCTGTGCCCAGATTGAACACATCGCAGCCCAGATTCTCAACGGCATACTTGACGGCCGCCACATGGCCCTTGGCCAGGTCTACCACATGGATGTAGTCCCGGACACCGGTGCCATCATGGGTGTCATAGTCATTGCCGTAGACGCTGAGGAATTCCCGGCGGCCAATGGCCGTCTGGGAAATATAGGGCATCAGGTTATTGGGGATGCCTCTGGGATCTTCACCGATTTCGCCGCTTTTGTGGGCGCCGATGGGGTTGAAGTACCGCAGCAGCACGATGGACCATTCCTTGTCAGCGTGGGCCATGCCGGAAAGGATCTGCTCGGTCATGTACTTGGTCCAGCCATAGGGATTGGTGCAGTTGCCGGTGCGGCTGGTCTCCCGCAGGGGCATTTCATTGTCACCGGAATAGACAGTGGCAGAGGAAGAGAAGATAATCTTCTTGCAGCCCACATCCTCCATGACCTTGGTCAGCACCAGGGTGGAATTCAGGTTGTTGTCATAATAGCGCCAGGGCTGGGCCACGGATTCGCCTACTGCCTTCAGACCGGCGAAGTGGATCACGGCAGAAATCTCATTTTCTGCAAAAATCTTCCGTAGCAGGGCCTCATCCCGAACATCCCCTTCGTAGAACTTGACTTCCTTGCCGGTCAGGGCACGGACACGATCCAGGCTCTTGGGATTGGAGTTGCACAGATTGTCCACCACCACAACATTGTAGCCGCTTTCCAGCAGTTCCACACAGGTGTGGGAGCCGATATAGCCGGCGCCGCCGGTAACCAGAATATTCATAGAATTGACCTCCTTTATAATCATGAGACAGATTATTTTGCGTACTTGCGGATCACAGCAGCCATGGCGTCAAACTGCTGCTCCATATCCTTCACCAGCTTGAACTGGGTCCGGCAGCGGTCCAGATTCTGCTCCGGATAGTGGATGCGGAAATAGTGGTCGCCGTCCAGATAGTCCGTCAGGAACCGGATGCCGCACTCCAGGGTCATCAGGCGGGCACCCCAGGGCAGATATTCCAGTTCGCCTTCCGTCAGGCTGCCCCGGGCCCCTTCCAGGAAGCCGCGGGTATAGGCCTCATACAATTCAATGTCAAAGTTGACCTTGGTCAGGTCCTTTTCGTCTTCCTTGGAATGGTTGGCGCCGAAGCGGATGGAATCACCGAAATCATTGATGGAAAGACCGGGCATGGTGGTATCCAGATCGATGACGCAGATGCCCTCGTGGGTATCCCGATCGATCAGAATGTTGTTCAGCTTGGTATCGTTGTGGGTGACCCGCAGGGGCAGCTTACCGTCCCGGAGGGCCTGCAACGCCACGGAGCAGTCAGCCTTCCGGTCCAGAACGAACTGGATTTCCGCCGCGATATCCCGGGCACGGTTGTGCTTGTCAGCCGCCAGAGCTGCTTCAAACTTGGCGAAACGGTCCTCCGTGTTATGAAAGTTCACAATTGCTTCATGGAGGGTCTGGGCGGGATAGCCCTGGAGCATATACTGGAACCGGCCAAAGGCCCGGGCAGAAGCCTCAAACAGTTCCGGTGTTGCAGACTGGAAGCAATCGGTATTTTCAATAAAGGGAGTCAGGCGCCAGACCTTGCCGTTGGAATCGGTGTAATAATCCTTGCCGTCTCTGGTCTTGACCAGACTCAGCGTCTCCCGCAGAGGATCTCCGCCATTTTCGACGATTTTCTCCCGGAGGTAAGAGGTGATGCCGATGAAATTTTCCATCAGCTCATCCGGATGGGGGAAAGCCGCCAGGGACAGGCCCTGGAGAATAAAGCGGATGGCGTCACCTTCCTGGGGCTGGCAGACCACGCAGAAGGTATCATTGATATGGCCCTGGCCATATCGGGTCGCTCCCAGCAGGGTGGCGGGGAAATCATAGGCATTCAGCACTTCTGTGAGGATGCCATCTTTCTCGGGATAATAGAAGTGACTCATGGTATCAGTTCCTCCTGAAAATTTTTTACCATTTTTGCTGAAAACGCAAATCACATTCTTTAGCAAACTTGCAGTGTAAAAATGCAAAATGCCAAATTTTCAGTCATATTCCTTTCTAAGTATACCATAGACTTCCCCCCGTTTCAATGGTTTTTCATAAAAAACGATGTCTCATTTCCCTGTTAAAATTGTACAAAACGAATTTATTCTCTTTGTCGAATTCTCCAGTTTTGTTAATTTGGACGAACAACAGGCATTTTTCAGCTGATTGTTCATTGACTTTTTTTCAAAAAAATGTATACTTATTAGTGATGTGAGTTTCATTTGAAAATGCAAACCCGCACAGTAATTTTAGGAGGAAAAAATCATGAAGAAGATCATTGCTATGCTGCTGGTTCTGGCTATGGCTCTGGGTCTGGTCGCCTGCGGCGGCTCCGCTGCCCCCGCTGCCCCCGAAGCACCCAAGGCCGATGCTCCCGCTGCTGAAGCACCCGCCGCTCCCGCCGAGGGAAAGGTCGAAGTTAAGATGATCGCTGCCCAGTACGGCAACGAGACCGCCGCATGGTGGGCTGACTTCGTCACCAAGTTCAACGCTGCCCACGAAGACATCAACCTGGTCGTGGACGTTGTTTCCTGGAACGACATCTACACCGTTGTCAACACTCAGATCGCCAACGGCGCCGCTCCCGACCTGCTGAACATCGACGGTTTCGCCGATTATCAGGCTGACGGCCTGCTGCTGCCCGCTGAGGAGTGGGTTTCCGAAGAGACCTACGCCAAGTTCTTCCCCTCTTTCCTGGCTGAGTCCATTGTGGACGATGTGGTCTGGGCTGTGCCCGATCTGGCATCCGCCCGTGCTCTGTACTACAATGCTGACATCCTGGAAGCTGCCGGCGTTGAAGTTCCCACCACCTGGACTGAGCTGAAGGCCGCTTGCGAAGCCATCAAGGCTTACGATCCCGATCTGTACCCCTGGGGCGTTGACATGACTACCGACGAAGGCCAGGCATGCTTCGCTTACTACGCATGGAACAACGGCGGCGGCTTCACCGACGCTGAGGGCAACTGGACTCTGAACTCCGCTGAGAACGTGGAAGCTGTTGAGTTCATCGTTGACATGGTCAAGTCCGGCCTGACCAACACCGACCCCACCACCGAGACCCGTTACGACCTGCAGGAAATGTTCGCTGCCGGTAAGGTCGCCATGATGATCGGACCCAACCAGATCTCCAAGTACTGCGAAGCCAACGGCGACGTCAACTACGGTGTTGCTTCTCTGCCCACCAACGGTGACAAGGCTGGCGCTTCTGTCGGCGTTATGGACCGTATCATGTGCTTCGACAACGGCTACACCGATGCTGAGCTGGCTGCCATCACCGCCGTCGTTGACGCATTCTACGATGACGAGCCCTACGCTGAGTGGGTTCTGATGGAAGACTTCCTGCCCGCTACCTCCACCGGCAACGAGCTGTGCGCTGCTGCTGATCCCGGCATGGCTGCCTGGATCGATGTCATCGGTTCCGCTAAGTTCTATCCCGCTGCCAAGGCAGAGTGGATGGATGTGAAGCTGGGTGTTATCGATGTTCAGCAGCAGGTTCTGCTGGGCGGCAACGCTCAGGAGCTGCTGGATGCTCTGCAGGCTGAGATCGCCGGCTAATCCAACTACATATCTGATCTAGTCAAGGCATAAGAGATGGGCCGGGTCTGAATGGCCCGGCCCATTTTGGTTGCAGCCAGTTTCAAAGTGCTGCAAGCGCCGCATTTTGAAATTGGCTGCAAATGCAGTCAAAAGAATGTATAAGGAGGTACTCTCGTGAAGAAAAACAATTCTCGTACCCTTCTGAATAAGTCTGAGCCCTATCTGTGGATTGCGCCCAGCATTATTCTGATGACCATTTTCATCATCATCCCCATCGGATTTGTGTTCCGCATGGCGTTCAGCCAGGTCACCAAGGCCGGTCTGGTAAAGGGCTTCATTGGTTTTGCCAACTTCTCCAAGGTCCTGGGCAGCGCCAAGTTTGTCATGGTTTTGAAGAATACCATCGTCTGGACCGTGGTCGTGGTTGTTCTGTCCACCGTGCTGGGTTTCATTCTCGCCCTGCTGCTGAACAATGAATTCAAAGGACGCAAAATCGCCCGCGCCATCGTGGTTTTCCCCTGGGCCACCACTCTGGTCATCCAGGCAAGCGTCTGGAAGTTCATTATTGATGTGGACTACGGCGCTCTGAACACCCTACTGAAGACTCTGGGTGTGATCAACAGCAACATCAACTGGACCCCTACCCCCGAGGCATACTTCGCCTGGGAAATCGCCTGCGGCATTTTCGTCACCATTCCCTTCGTCTGCTTTACCGCCCTGTCTGGCCTGCAAAGCATCGACTCTTCCTACTATGAGGCCGCAACCGTGGACGGTGCCGGCTACTTCCAGCAGCTGTTCAACATTACCCTGCCTCTGGTCAAGCCCAGCCTGACCGTGGCTACCGTTCTGAACATCATCTACGTTTTCAACTCCTTCCCCATCGTCTGGACTATCACCAAGGGCGACCCCGCCAGCCGTACCGACACCCTGGTTACTTACCTCTATAAGCTGGCCTTCTACAACGGCAAGCAGGGTGAAGCCGCCGCTGTTTCTGTTATCGGCTTCCTGATCCTGCTGGCCTGCGCCAGTGTCTACATGGTTTCCACCCTGAAGAAAGGAGACGAATAATTATGGAAATGAACCACGCTAACTGGACCAGAGCTCTTCGCCGCAGCCTTCTGTATTTTGTGGTTGCCAGCATCTGCATTGTTATTCTGTATCCTTACTTTGTGATGTTCTGCACCGCCCTGAAGAGCCGCCAGGAAATTTTCTCCATTAATGGCACTGTCTTCCCCATTGAAGTCATGTGGTCCAACTTCATTGACATCTGGTCCCGGGCACCCATGGGCAAGTACATGCTCAACTCCATCATCATTGCCTCCGGCTCCACCGCCATTGCCATGGTCTGTGGCATCCCCGCTGCCTACGCCCTGGCCCGTATGAAGTTCAAGGGTCAGACTGCATTCCTGGGGTTCATCATCGTCTCCCAGATGTTTGCCCCCGTGGTGCTGCTGATCGGTATCTACAAGGTCATGCAGATCCTCGGTCTGACCAACTCTCTGCTGGGCTTGGTCTTCATCAACGCCGCCTTCAACCAGGCCTTTACCATCTGGCTGCTCCGGGGTACCTTTATGAGCATCTCCGCAGAGATGGAACAGGCCGCCACCATCGACGGCTGCAACCGTGTTCAGGCCATGTTCAAGATCCTGCTGCCCGTGGCAGCTCCCGGCATCGTCACCACTCTGATCTTCATCTTCATCAATGCCTGGAATGAATTCACCGTGGCCCTGTGTCTGATCTCCACCGATACCATCAAGCCTCTGACCGTTGGTATCAACATCTTCAACGGCTACAACATGATCGAGTGGCAGTA
>JBJDYI010000162.1:0-2167 GCA_051867165.1 Faecousia sp.
GCAATCAGAGTCAGCGTTGGCCTTACCGCCATCTCCCAAAGGATTCCCCTCTGCCTTTGCCACGCCTGTGCCGGAAAGTTGATTGGCACAGGTGTTTTCTATTTACGCAAGTCTCAGCAGCTACAGCCAGAACGAAAGCTCTGCGGTCTTTGCAATCGCCGCATGGGATATGATTACGAAATGCTTAGGAAAAAGCCATAATCGGAAGGAGCAATCAATATGGAAAAAACAAAATACACAGATGTTCTCAAGATCCGGGATGCCGTTGCCCGCGCAAGAGAAAGCGGCATGGATATCAGCGAATACACACTGCGCAGGGCGATTCGCTCCGGACAGCTCCCTTGCCGGATCGTTGGAAGAACCTACCTGATCTCCTGGCAGAATCTTCTCAAATGGGTAAATTGCGTTGACAGCAATGATAGCCCCCTTTAAGCAACCATGTTTCTGTCAAGTGTACGTTCGGAAAATTCGCACCTTTGCCGCTTTTGCGGTTTTTGATTATCATATCAGCACATTACATTGAAAGGAGATTTGTTTATGCCATATATTGAAGCACGCCGAAATGGAAGCGGCTCCGTCACCAGCTACCGAATCGTTGTTTCCACCGGATATGACGATTACGGCAAACAGATTCGCCACCGCTTTCTCTGGACACCCCCGAAACCGGGCATGAGCGAGAAGCAGATGGAAAAGGAAGCCACTGCCGCAGCGTACAAATATGAGGAGCAGATCAATAACGGCTTCCTCATCGACCAGCATCAGACCTTTTCACAGTATGCCCAATATGTGCTGGATTTGAAAGAGAAAACCGGTGTGCGTGCCTCCACCATTGACCGGTACATTGACCTTCTGGTGAGAATCAACCAGGCCATCGGTAGTCTTGAACTGACTAAAATCCGCCCCCAGCACCTGAACACACTTTACTCCGACTTGAAAGAGAATGGCGTCCGCTCCGACACAGATCGGGCAATCGCCACACGGGCGCTTAAGACAACGCTGCATGAGTTGGAAATATCGAAAGCAAAGCTGGCAAAGATGGCTGGTGTCGCCGCCAGTACCATTACCAATGTTACCAGAGGAGATCCCATCCGCATCGACAAGGCAGAGGCAATCGCCTCCGCCCTGGAATGTGATTTTGATGAGCTGTTCAAGGTTGAGGAGAACCGAACGCCCTTGTCAGACAAGACGATTCTGGAACACCATCGCCTGATTTCCACCATACTGGCGCAGGCGGAAAAAGAAATGCTCATCACCTACAACCCCGCAGCACGGGCTACTCCGCCGAAGCCCAAAAAGCCAAAGCCGGACTATTACCAACCCGACGAAATGGACGAGATTCTGGCGGCGCTGGAAAGTGCGCCGCTCAAGTGGAAAACCATTACATACCTTCTCATTGATACCGGATGCCGCCGGGGAGAGATCCTTGGCTTAAAGCCGGAGAATGTTGACTACGACACAGGGCTGGTGGTCATCGACCACGCACTGCTGGCTACGAAGTCAAAAGGTGTGTATGAAGGCGAAACCAAGACCGGCAGTATGCGGGCCATTCGCCTTGCGCCCCAAAGTTTGGAACTGCTCCGCAAATGGAAAACGGAACAGCTCCGCATGAAGCTTGCCCAGGGAGACCGGTGGGTGGACAGTGGCTACATCTTCACACAGGATGACGGAAGCCGTCTGCACCCAGACAGCATCACCGATTGGCTGGGCAAATTCAGTAAGAAACATAACCTCCCGCACATTCATCCACACGCATTTCGTCATACCGCAGCTTCCACCATGATTGCCAATGGTGTGGATCTGGTCACCACCGCAAACGAACTCGGTCATGCCAATGCCTCGACCACCGCTTCCATCTACGCCCATCAGATTGCCATTGCAAAAGCAAAGGCTGCAGATGTCAGAGCCGGTGTATTTGCGGGCAGAAGCGCCAAGCCCAAGAAAAAGAGAGCATGATGTTCCAAAGTCAAAAAATCCGAATATTCCGCAAGCGAGTATTCTAACCCGCAAAGTCGAAGGAAAATTCTCAAAAAAGTTCGGATTTTGGCACCTTCAAAAATCGGGTTTTGGGCGTGAACCCCAAAGTGAACCCCAAGCCAATTTGAGAGGTCAGAAAATCCCAAGAAAAGTTAGAAAAACACCGGATTTCTTATCGAAATCCGGTGTTTTT
>JBJDYI010000163.1:0-2140 GCA_051867165.1 Faecousia sp.
ACAGCATTCCGTCCTCGGTCAGAGTGACATTGTGTTTTCCTCGATGAAATAACTGTACACCTAATTCCTCCTCCAACTGCATGAGCTGGCGGGATAGAGTAGGCTGCGTCACATGCAAGAGCTGTGCAGCCTTTGTGATGTTTTCTTCTCTGGCAACCATCAGGAAATAATTTAGGACTCTTAGCTCCATGTCTCGCACCTCATATCATAGTACTTATCATTATACATGCTTTTTTGCGATTTTCAATATAGCTAGCAGCAAGATATGCGTTTGGAGCATTTCAAGAATGTCATTTACATTAAAACAAAACTGGCAAGCAATGCAGAGTGGTACACACTCTGCATTTTTGCTCTGCAAAATTGCTTGTTGGGGATGCCCCCAATCCCCCAAAACAGCTCCTTGGCGGAGCTGGCTGCGCGTTCCGTTGGAACGCTTTTCCGGGCAGAAGCCCGATGGGTTGCCGGACAAAAAACTAGATGCTTTTCTCCGGGCAACCATAGGAAAGAAGGTCAGCGTTGTTCTTTGCGCTGAGCCTCTTTTTCTTTCTCCGGCTCCTTTTCATCATACCCAAGCAGCCGGGCAACATTGGCCTTTGCCATCTGCAAATCGCGCATTTCCTGGCGGGTGCCGGAGTATTCAGAGTAGAGTTTTTTCTTCTCAGTCAACAGATCAGCATATTCGGCCTGGAGACTTTTTACGGTGGGCAGCTTTTTGATCCCCATATCGTCAAAAGCTTTTTTTGCAGCCTTGTGGAGTAAAATATCTGCCTCATGTTCGGCCAGAAACTTTTTGGAGTATCCGGCTTTCCGATAGGCCACATATACCTCACGGGTCTTGGCATAGTTGATGATGTGCTTACGGAGTTCGGTGATCTCTGCCATGCGCGTCTCCATGGCCTTGATCTGATCGGACAGCTCATGGTATCGGGCGGTGACTTCATCTGTTTTTTTACATAGCGTTCCGTAGTCCAACAACTTTCGCTCAGTCAGGAAATTCAGCGTTTGCGCCATCTGCTTCAGGTTGAAGCTCTGCGCCCACCGCGCATATCCGGCACCTTTGCCCTCGGCCAGTTTGGCCTGGATGTCCACCAGCAGATTGACGCGCTGGGACTGGATTTTCTTTGCGTTCTTCCGGGCCGGGGAAAGCTCCTTTTCCCCAACAATGATTGAGAGAATATCTCCTTCGGAGTAACCGTCTTTCAGAGAGCGAAGCCGGGTAAATTTCTTCTGACCCGGGCCTCGAAAAGCAGGCTGCTTTCCGGGCTTATATTCATAACCGGCCTCCCGCATCAGCTTCAGGAACGCATCATAGTCCTTCGGCTTTTCAGCAAGAGCCGCGTCAATCGCCAGCCGGAGCTTATCTTGGAAAGACAGTTTCTTTTGTTCGCCCAGCCACTTGCCGTAATGCGTATTGCCGGACTTCGGATTTTCAATCACAGAGAGGCCGTTTTCCAGACATAGCCGATCACTTGCCCGGCGCAGGGCGAAGCTGGAACCAAGGAAGTTCCGGTACTTGTGCTGCCCATCCATCCGAGTGGAATTGAAGATGATATGCGTATGGATATGCGCGTGGTCGATGTGCGTTGCCACAACGAATTGATGTTTGCCTTTTGTCCAGCTCATGGCTAACTCGTAGCCGATCTGCTGGGCCTGCTCCGGCGTCACTTCGCCGGGCTTGAAGGACTGCCGGATCTGATACAGCAGCACATCTGACTGTAAAATTTCTTTTCCGGTAAAGTCTGCATAGGCCCGCTTGGTCAGCAGCATTTCATTGGCGGCGGTGGTCGGATCGCATCCAAAGGCTGTTACCAGCTCTCCGCCCAGGGTCTTGTTCGGATTGATGGCATAATCAATCCGCTCATGGACCGTGTATGCAATGGATTGATTTTTGATTTTGTGCATGGGGATCAGGCGTGTGGTTGCCACAGTAAAACCTCCTTCCCTGATGGCATGAGAAAGGCCAGCCCTTACGAGCTGGCCCAATGTCGTTATGCTTTTATGAAATCCCGCAGTGTGTAATTGGCGTCCTGCAAGAAACCCAGCAGCCGGACGGCCAGCATGGGAAGTCCGAATGGGCTGACCAGAAACGCAATCACCAGCAGAATGATACCGTTCTGAACCGAGTAAGTAATCAGCACCG
>JBJDYI010000164.1:0-2138 GCA_051867165.1 Faecousia sp.
GCCATCTAATTTGCGGAATCAATCCTGTATTTTGTTGTAGCTCCTCGATAGAATATTGCTATACAAGGAACGGAAGGTTCCTGAATTCTAGGAAGGAGTGGTTTTATTTGAGTGTAAGGGAAAGAATCTTGGCAATCCGGATCATGGAGAAACTGAGCAAGTTTCCGGAGCAAGCGGATGCGCTGGGTATTGTCGCGGTGAACAGTACATCTCATAGGAAATGCCTGACAGAGTCCGAAAATAAGCTGTAAGAATCAGAAAGCCGAAAGGAGAATAGAAAATGGATTTCTTAATTGGTTTGGGTGTCGTGTTGGCTGCTATTGTGGCATTGATTGCGGTTGGCTATGTGAAGTCTCCTCCCGATACAGCGTACATCATTTCCGGTTTCCGGAAGCCCAGAATATTAATTGGTAAGGCCGGTATTCGGATTCCGTTCCTGGAAAGACTGGATAAGCTCTCCTTGAAGATGTTCTCCGTTGACGTCAAGACCACCGATTTTGTTCCCAATGCGGAATACATCAATGTCAAGGTCGATGCAACAGTGAAGATCCGTATCGGTCAGAGCGAAGAAATGATGACCCTGGCTTCCAAGTTCTTCCTGAACGAAAGTGAGGACATGATCATCCGCCGTGTCCAGGATACCCTGGAAGGCAATATGCGTGAGATCGTTGGCCAGATGCGTCTGGAGGAGATGGTCACCGACCGCAAGGCGTTTGGCGAACGCGTTCAGGAGAATGCCATTCCTGACCTGCAAAAGATGGGTCTGGAGATGATCTCCTTCAATGTCCAGTCCTTCTCTGACCAGAACAACGTCATTGAAGACCTGGGTATTGACAACATCTCTCAGATCAAGAAGGGCGCTGCCATTGCCAAGGCGCAGGCAGACCGTGACATTGCGATTTCCCAGGCCCAGGCAGCCAAGGAAGCAAACGATGCCAAGGTCCAGTCTGAGATGGAGATTGCTGAAAAGCAGACCTCCCTTGCCATCCGTCAGGCTGAGCTGAAGCAGCAGTCTGATGTTAAGAAGGCTGAGGCGGATGCAGCCTATAAGATTCAGGAGCAGGAGCAGAGAAAGACCATTGAGGTCACCTCTGCCAACGCTAACATTGCAAAGGCCGAACGGGAAGCCGAATTGAAAGCCCGTGAGGTTGAAGTCAGGAAACAGTCTTTGGACGCTGAGATCCGCGCTAAGGCCGATGCGGAACGCTACCGTCAGGAGCAGGAAGCCCAGGCACAGCTCTTCAAGCGCCAGAAGGATGCTGAAGCCAAGCGCTTTGAGCAGGAGCAGGAGGCTGCCGCAGCCATGAAGATGGCAGAGGCAGAACGTTTCGCCAAAGAGCAGGAGGCAGAAGGTATTGCCGCTGTCGGTCGTGCGGAAGCGGAAGCCATCCGGGCAAAGGCCCTGGCAGAAGCGGAAGGCATCGATAAGAAGGCCGAGGCCATGAAGAAGTACGGCGAGGCCGCAGTGGTCGAAATGATCATGGCTGCGCTGCCCGAAATTGCCCGGAATGTCGCCGAGCCTCTGAGCAAGGTTGATAAGATCACCATGTACGGTGATGGCAATTCCACGAAACTGGTATCTGATATCGTCAATTCTACCACCCAGATCACGGAAGGCATTTCTGAGGGTATGGGCATTGACCTGAAGAGCTTGCTGATGGGAGCACTGGGCGGAAAGCTGGCATCAGAGAAAAATCCCACTGTTGTAGTTGTTCCCCAAACTCAGACTGATGACGACCAGTAATTTGTAAACATCACAATGGGCCTCACAGTGATGTGAGGCCCTGCTTCTAAAATGGAGGGAGAGAGACTATGAACTACTATTACGGCCCCGGGTTTGGCGGCATGGGCGGATTCGGCGGATTTGGTTTGTTCGGTATTATGTTTACCATCGTGTTCCTGCTGGTGATTGGAACATTTGTTGTGATTCTCATAAAGGGCATCGGAGAATGGAACAAGAATAACCATTCACCCAGACTGACCGTTCCTGCGACCATCGTGACCAAGCGCACGGATGTGACCCGGCATCACCAGAATGATGCCGATGGGTTCCATCATCACCACACCTCTACCAGCTATTATGTGACCTTTCAAGTGGACAGTGGTGACCGGATAGAGTTTCATGTCTCTGGACAGGA
>JBJDYI010000165.1:0-2127 GCA_051867165.1 Faecousia sp.
AAGGAGCTTCCTGTATACTTCAAATAGGAGCAGGTAGTTGACAAAAAAAGATACCTCAAGTAGATTTGAATCCTTACTGACCGGACCGTTAGTAAAATTCAAATCCAAGAGAGGTATCTGACATGAATAGTAACTCAAACACCCCGAAAAATCAAGTAGGAAATCGTGGAGGAAGGATTGGCAGGCGCGGCAATAACCGTAAGAAGAACGATGCATTGGCTCTGTGCCCGGAGCAGGAAGCGGCTTTGAAGCAAAAGGTTGAGGAGATTTCCAAGGGCCTTCAGTCCTTCACCTGGCGAGAACTGGAGACCACAGGCAGGTTCTCGCGGAATGAGAAGCTTACCTTCATCCGTGATGATATGCTCATTGTGGGATGCGACATCGGCAGCGAAACGCATTATGTGCGAGCAATCGATACGAAGGGACGTGAACTGAGCAAGGGCGCGTTCTCCTTTGAGAACAACGCTGAGGGCTTCCAAAGTGCGAAAGACTGGGCGCTGCACCTCGCAGCGCAGCACGAAAAGAAACAGATCGTCCTGGGCCTTGAGCCGACTGGACACTACTGGTTTTCGCTGGCTGCGTGGATGATCGCGAACGGGATAAGCGTTGTACAGGTCAATCCGTATGCGGTGAAGCAGACGAAGGAACTGGAGGATAATAGCCAGGCCAAGAACGATGCCAAGGATCCAAAGCTGATTGCGGATCTGGTGAAGAACGGCAACTACGGTGTGCCGTATCTTCCGGAAGACGTATATGCGGAACTGCGCGTCCTCTGCACGCTGAGAGATCAGCTCATGGAAGACCGTGTGCGGAATATGAACCGGCTGCATCGTGAGATGAAAATTGTATTTCCCGAATATATGCAGGCGTTTGGGAAGATAGACGGCGTATTCACACTGAGCGTATTGGCAAGCACTCCGCTCCCCAGCGAATTGGTCGCACTCGGCGAGGATGGTATCCGTGAGATCTGGCACGTTAAGAAGCTGAAAGGCCGCGGATACAGTAGGGCAAAGGAAATTGTTCGTCTGGCCAGCGTGAGCGCAGGGCTGACGCAGGGAGCCGAAGCAAGGAAGATCGCTATCGTCAGTTTTGTCGGCAAGATCATGGAGTTGACAACCGAGATAGAAGAAATTGAGGCACAGATGGCCCAGAAATGCCGGGAGATTCCCCGCGCTGAAAATGTTCTGGAGATCAAAGGATTGGGAGATACGATTGTCTCCGGCATACTGGCGGAGATGGGAGATGTGGACCGCTTCGACGCGGCCAAGGAGATCCAGAAGCTCAGTGGGCTGGGGCTTGTGGCGTGCAGCTCCGGCAAGCACAAGGGGCAGACAAAAATCAGTCACAGAGGACGTAAGCGGCTGAGGTATTGGCTGTTTCAGGGAGCCATGTCGGTGGTATCGCATAACGAAGCATTCCGGAAAATCCACGAGTACTACACGACCCGGGCGGTAAACCCGCTGAAGAAGATGCAGTCCCTGACCGTGATCGCGTGCAAGCTGCTAAGGATCATATTCACGATTCTCAAGAAAGGCATCCATTTTGACCCTGAGAAGATGATGCGCGATATTGTATACCCGACACAGCAGGAAGCTGCCGCCTAAGCACAGCAAACCATTCCATCCAGGGCTCTGCCGAGTTTCCAGGCAGCAATATGGGGATTGGGCAGGGCTCTGGAAGGAGTCCACACACCGTGGAGGTTAGCCCCTCCGCCAAGGAACAGACCACCAATGGCAAGGCTGGCTTAACGTCCGCTGAACGATTCAGCGCCATCCGAAACCAACGGTGAGTCGGTGAGATTCAAATCTACAAACAAGAGCTGTAGCCAGTAGGGATTTATTCCATGGGGCATAGACCCCGCGAAGGAGCTTCGCTGGCACTCGGTGTATGAACAGGTGGGACGAAGGAAGTTGGGACATCGATCCCCAGAGACACGGAAGGTTCACCATCATAGCTGACAGAGGGAAAACGGCCTTTACAAGCGGGACGCTTGGCTTGCCATACCCAAAACAGCTATTCTGTACGCGATACGGAAGATGTTCACCACCAATTGGCTCTGTTTTTAGAGGTATCTATTTTAGAAAAGCCTTAAACTACAACGATTTAGGGCTTGACAAGAGAGGAAGG
>JBJDYI010000166.1:0-33028 GCA_051867165.1 Faecousia sp.
GGGTGCTGGTGACCACCCTGACCAAGAAAATGGCGGAGGATCTGACGGTGTACCTGACCAAAGCGGGCATCAAGGTCCGCTATATGCACTCTGACATCGGCGCCATGGAACGAATGGAGATCATCCGGGACCTGCGGATGGCAAAATTCGACGTGCTGGTGGGCATCAATCTGCTCAGAGAAGGTCTGGACCTGCCGGAAGTCAGCTTGGTGGCCATTCTGGATGCGGACAAGGAAGGATTCCTGCGCAGTGAGACCAGCCTGATCCAGACCATCGGTCGTGCTGCCCGAAATGCGGATGGCCGGGTCATCATGTACGCGGACAATGTGACGCCTTCCATGCGGGCGGCTCTGGACGAAACCGAACGCCGCCGGGAGATTCAGGATGCCTATAACAAGGCCCACGGCATTGTGCCCCAGACGGTGATCAAATCTGTCCGGGACCTGATTGAAATTTCCTCGCCCACTGCCGAGCGGAAGGGCCGCACCGGCGTGAAGATGACCAAGGTGGAGAAGGAAAAGGAAATTGCCCGTCTGGAAAAGCAGATGAAGGAAGCCGCCCGGATGATGGAGTACGAGTACGCCGCCGTCCTGCGGGATCAGATCATCGAACTGAGAGGAAACGGACTCAAATAACGGCAGTCCGGATTCTTCATAAAGATGTGTTATTGTATATCGTTCCGCAAGACGGTACGGTGATTGATATCCATTAAAAACAGCGTGTATCAAAACGATACACGCTGTTTTTGACGGTTTTTTATTTGGCGTTCCTTAGCTGCCGGGCCAGGCGCTGGGTGACCTCGGCGCAGCGGTGGGCGGCAATGCGCTCGAAGGTGGGGTAGTCCATCTGGGCGCTGTCATCGGCCTTGTCGGAGATGGCCCGGAGGATCACGAAGGGCACACCATTGCGGTAGGCTGTCTGGGCGATGGCGGCGCCCTCCATTTCGGTGCACAGCCCCTGGGTCCTTGAAATAATTGTTTCCTTCAGGGACTTTTCGGCCACAAACTGGTCTCCGCTGGCTACACGGCCGATTTTGGTGTGTCCGGGATTCACCGCTTCCGCGGCAACGAAGGCATAGTCCATCATGGTCTTGTCCGCGGGGAAGGTGACGGTATCCATGCCGGGAACCTGACCGAAGGGATAGCCGAAGTGGACGGCGTCCACATCGTGGTACATGGCGTCGCTGCTGACCAGCAGATCCCCGATATCCAGGTCGGCACAGAGGGAACCGGCGATGCCGGTGTTCACCAGGTGGGTTACTTCAAACAGGTCACAGAGGACCTGGGCGCACATGGCGGCGTTGACCTTGCCCACACCGCACTGGACGATGACCACTTGGAGCCCCTCCAGTACCCCTTCGTAAAAGACAGAGCCTGCCTTGTGCAGTTCCTTTTTGTTTTCCGTCAGAGCCAGCAGGGTTTCCACTTCCTGCTGCATGGCGCCGATGATGCCGAGTTTTGTCATATTCATCTCCTTACTCCGGATAGATCAGCCGGGTGTCGTCTATGTTTTCCAGCAGGGCAGCATACTTTGCGCCCCAGTAATTGGCCATGGGCAGGTTCATGTCCAGATAATTTCCGCAGTCCTTGGCAGAGGCGCCAGGAATATCTCCCCGGAAATCCCGGATGAAGCGGAAACAGTCCGTGACCAACGGCAGAACATCCCGGGATGTCAAACAGCCTGCCAGCAGAAGATAGAAGCCGGTGCGGCAGCCCATGGGGCCAAAGTAGATGACCCGCTCCTTCCAGGTGGGCTCATTTCGCAGATAGGTGGCTGCCAGATGCTCCATGGTGTGCATCTCGGCGGTGTTCATAACAGGCTCGTCGTTGGGCTTGGTCAGCCGCAGGTCAAACGTCGTGATGGTTTCCGCGCCGATTTTGTCGGTGCGGGATACATACAGGCCCGGCTGCAGCTTGATATGGTCGATGGTAAAGCTGGTGATTTTTTCCATATACGTTTCTCCTAATCGTTATGGGTACCGTTGACGGCGTCGATGGACGGCCCCGGCAACGGCACCGGAATCTCATTGGCAGGATGGAGGCAAGTCAGTGTGCAGGCGTCATAGCAGCCGGTCCGGGAGAATATCCTTTGGCGTGGGTGAAGCCCCATGGCGCCTGCTGCTTTTCATTTATCATAGCATAAGCGGAGAATCTTTGCAAGAAAAACGGATACAACCGGCGGTTGCGTCCAATTCAACTGGCGGTTGAAAGAAAAAATGAGAGAAATTAACGAATACTTGATAGCTTTTTTTGCCGATTTATGGCATGATAGAGCCACGGATCCGATATAGAAGAAATGGAGGAATCCAATATGACAGAAGAGACTTTGGGCAAGCGTATTGCTGCCCACCGCAAGCGGCTGGGGCTGACCCAGGACGGTCTTGCGGAGCAATTGGGGGTCACGGCCCAGGCAGTGAGCAAATGGGAAAACGATCAGTCCTGCCCGGATATTACCATGCTTCCGAAGCTGGTGAAAATTTTTGAAATCACCACGGATGAACTGCTGGGTGTGGAGCGAAAACCGGAACCCATACCGCCGGTGGAGCCAGCGCCGGAATCACAGGAAAGCACAGCACAATGGCGGGGCAACAAAGTGGGTGTGGCCATCGCGATATGGCTGCTGCTGAATGGCGGCCTCTGGATCATCTGTGAGATCATGTTCCACATGGAGCCGTCCATTTGGATCATGATGCTTCCCACGGGCGCGCTGGTATTTGGTATCTATGGACTGCTGCACAGATTTTCTTTTTTTCGGCTGGGCTGCGCCCTCTTTGGAGGCTATTTTACCTATGTGATGCTGGCTCGACCCAGGGTGATGCTCAATGAAAGCCTGGTGCTGCCGATTCTTCTGATGCTCTTTGCCCTGGAACTGCTGCTGAACAGTCTGCGGGGCAGGGGTTTCGGCGTGGGACACAGGCACACAAGCCGGATGGGGGAGAATCACTGCAATCTGGATGGGAACTACTTTGACTGCGCCACCTCGTTTGGAGAAGCCCAGCGGGTCATTCAGCTGCCCAAACTGGAAGGCGGTACAGCGGAGGTGAACTTTGGAGAACTCCGTGTGGATCTCCGGGAATGTGGTGAGATTGCGGAAGACTGCGGTTTGCAGCTGAAATGCGCCTTTGGCAGCCTGAGTCTGTATGTCCCGAAAAATGTGCGGGTGACGGCGGAGAACCGGACAGCCTTTGGTGCGGTGCAGGAGCATGGCACGCCGAACCCGGAGGCGACAGCGGTGCTGTACCTGAACTGCAGTGTCAGCTTCGGTGAAATTGTCATCGAATATCTATAAATATTTTCTTAAGAAAGATCCGCCGAACAGAGAATTCGGCGGATTTTCCGTCTGCCAAGAGAAGGTTTTATGTAAATCAGAGGAGCTTTTCAGGTTTTTTTGTATTTTTGTGAATTCTTTTGAATCAGCTTGCATTTTTTAGCGAATAATGCTAAAATACTTTTGACTATACCGTAAAGGCAGGGATTTGCTATGGCGAAGAATGATTTCGATATCGATTTCGATTTTGAAAAAGAATATGGCTTTGACCCGAAAGCCGTTTTAGACTCTGAATATACCGACGAAGACCTGGATCTGAGCCAGTTTGATGAGGAAGCCTTGGGCATTGACCTGGAGCAGGAATCTGAAAGCGAATTTGAAGACTTTGATCTGGACAGCCTGGATTTGGGAGAGGATGCGGCGGAACAGGATGTCTCCGCGCCCCAGGACCGGGAGGAAGCATTTGCGCTTCCGGAGGAGCCTGAACTGGATCTGGACGACATGGATCTGGAAGATGTGGATTTTGAAGAAGGAGAGCAGGAACCGGAGGATGCGGATCTGGCATTTACCCGCCGGGCCAATTTCTTTGGTGTGGATACCGGTGCTCTGCCCACCCAGCCTCAGTATGAGGAGCCCGCCTACGAGGAATCGGGCTATGAGGGATCGGCTTATGAGACGCATGGGTATGAGGAACCTGCACAGGAGCCTCCCTATGAGGAAGCGGAGCTGGAGCAGGAAGAAGAACCCGGTGAAGAAGCGGCAGGATCTGAATCCCATCGCCGCAGGGAGCGAACCAGGAAGGAAAGAACATCTGTGAAGCTGACTGTCCCCCCCATTCTGACCAATCTGATCCGTCTCTATATTCCCAATCAGCAGGAAATCAACGCCCGGATGGAGGCTGGCGATGGCCGTCGCCGCAGAAGACCCTCCAAGCAGCAGATCTTCAAAGAGTATTATTTACCCCCTGTGATTCTGGGCTTGTCTCTGGTGCTGATTCTGTCCTTTGTCATTGGCGCATTGTCCAATGTCATTGACAGCGCCAAGCTGAAACGAGAGGAAGAAGAGAAGAAGGCACTGCAGGAATCCCTGGCAGCCGAACAGCTGGCCAGCGAGGGTGAAAGCCTGATGGCACAGGCAGAGCTGCTGGCCAAGGAATACGATTACGATGGCGCCATTCAGATGCTGGATTCCTACGGTGGTGAAATGAGCCAGGAAATGACCGCCAAGCGGGCAGAATATGTCAATGCCAAGAGCTCCCTGGTGGAGTATCAGGACCCCACTCTGATCCCGAATCTGTCCTTCCATGTGCTGATCGCGGACATGGGCCGCGCCATTGCCGATCAGGAAAATGGCGGCCAGTACAACCGCAATTTCGTGTCCACTGCCGAGTTTGAGAAGATCCTGAACCAGCTGTATCTGAATAACTATGTTCTGGTGGACTTTGACAGTTTTGTGGCCGCCAGCTCCATGGATGGCACCTCTGAAATTTATAATGAGATGTCCATTTGGCTGCCCGAGGGCAAGAAGCCGGTTATGATCACCGAAACCCTGGTCAACTATCTCAGCTATATGATTGACGGCAACAAAGACGGCATCCCTGATTCCGGCGGTGCAGGCTTTGCCAGCCGCCTGGTGGTGGATGACAATGGGGACATCAAAGCAGAGTATGTGGATGCAAACAATGTGACTCAGGTGGGTAACTACGATCTGGTCCCCATTCTGGAGGACTTTATCGCTGAACACCCCGATTTCTGCTATCGCGGCGCCCGGGCCACCCTGGCTGTCTGCGGCTATGAGGGTATCTTCGGCTACCGTATCCAGTCCGAGACCATTGCCAACAAGGGCCAGGATTACTACAATGAGCAGGTGGTTGGTGCCACCAAGGTGGTCGATGCCCTGAGAGAAAAGGGCTACCGTCTGGCCTGCTACTCCTTTGATAACAAGGACTATTCCAAGATCAGCGCCGACATGGTCAATCAGGACATTCAGAAGTGGAAGTCCCAGATTGCGCCGGTCATCGGCGAGGTGGACACCATCGTCTTTGCCAGAGGCACTGATATCGGCGACTACACTGGCGGTAAGTTCGATGTGCTCCACGCAGCTGGCTTCCGATATTTGATCAAGAGCGGCGAGACCCCCTATACCGAGATCAACAACACCTATGTCCGGCAGACCCGTCTGATGGTTACCGGTGAAAATATGGTGGGCAAGTCCTCCATGTTCACATCCAACAACCTGTTTGATCCCAACACGGTTCTGGATTTGGCAACCCGGGGCAATGTGCCGGTGGGCTAAACAAACACATAGATGCGCTGGATTTCCAGCGCATCTAAGCTTGTCGAAAAAACCCTTCGGGCTTTTCCGCCAGTTTTTTTACAGTCTGCTGCGCGCATAATTTGTTCGCCATTGGCGAACAAATTCCACACTTGCAGCCTGAGATGTATTTTCCACCACGCACATGTCGCGGCGGAAAATGATTAGGAATCTATTCGCTGCTAACGTAGGTGAACTCTGCGAGCCTTTTTGACAGACTAAGATGCGCTGGATTCCCAGCGCATCTTTTTTATAAGGAGGTAAGTATGGAACTGAAAAAAGGAAGATATCGTCATTTTAAAGGAATGGAATATGAACTGATTGGCATGGCACGGCACTCAGAGACTCTGGAACCCATGGTGGTCTACCGGGCCCTCTATGGGGAGGGCGGCCTGTGGGTCCGGCCTGCTGTCATGTGGACGCAGTGGGTGGATCGGGGAGACTACCATGGCCCGAGATTTCAGTACATCGGAGAGGAACGGTAAATCATTTTTTTACCGGGCAACGCGGGCCATTCGAGCCTTTGACGCTGGGACCATCCCGTATTCCTGGCGACCGCAAAAGACGGTGGATCACCATTGCACAAACCCATCAGGGACCCGTAGACGATTCCTGAAAAAAGCCGCCCTGATCAGGCAGCTTTTTTCGTGGGAAGTTTTATTCGTTTGTAGCAGACCAGGAACACAATGCTGCTCAGAGCCCAGGTGATGGGGTAGGCCCGGGAAACGGTTTCCAACTGATTCCACCAGGGCAGTGCCAGGGAGATATAGGCGATGCGGATGACGCACCAGCAGAGCAGCATGGTCATCATAGGAACGATGGCTTTGCTGAATCCCCGGAAGGTTCCGGCCATGCAGTGAGAGAAGGCCATGAGGAAATAAAACAGACAGATGCAGCGCATGTGTCGGACACCATAATCCACCACGGCGGGATCGCTGTTGAAAATACGGATCAGCTGGGGCGCAAAGACCCAGGAGCCGATGCCAATCAGCTCAGCCATGATCAAACAGCAAACAACACCAAACCGGATGCCTTTTTTCACCCGGTCATATTGTCCGGCTCCCAGATTCTGGCTGACGAAGGTGGCCAGAGCCTGGGAAAAACAGGTCACCGGCAGAAAAGCAAACCCCTCCAGCTTGGAGTAGCTTCCGCATCCGGCCATGGCAGCGACGCCAAAACCGTTGATGCAGGTTTGAACCACCACATTGGCAATAGAGATCATGGAATTCTGAATACCGGAAGGCAGACCCACCTGAATAATCGCTTTCAGACTGGAAGGATCAAACCGGATCCGGCGGGGGATCAACCGGTACTGCTCCGGGATTCGCAGCAGCCGCAGGCAGCACAGCCCGGCGCTGAGTCCCTGGGAAATGGTGGTGGCCACAGCGGCTGAACCAACGCCCCACCTCCAAAAACCGACAAACAGCAAATCCAGCACCACGTTGACACTGGTGGAAACCATCAGATAGATCAGAGGGCGGCGGCTGTCTCCCAGGGCGTGCAGAATACCCACGGAAATGTTATACATGACCACAAAAATGGCACCGCAGAAATACCAGCGGAAATAGCAGACGGATTCTGACAGCACATCCGCCGGGGTGTCCATCCAGATCAAGATGGTGGGGGTAAAGGCGACACCCAAAACGGTCAGCAGAACACCGGCAGACAGGCCCAGAGCAACGGTGGTGTGAATGGCGCAATCCAGGGCTTCCTGATTTTTGGCGCCAAAATACCGGGCGATGACCACACCGGCGCCCATGGACATACCATTGAAAAAGCCTACCAGCAGAAAGATGAGATGGCTGGAAGAACTGACGGCGGCCAGAGCCGATTCGCCCAGAAACCGGCCCACCACCCAGGAGTCAAAGGTGTTGTAAAATTGCTGAAACAAATTGCCCAGCAGAATCGGCAGGGCAAACAGAAGCATGGCTTTCCAGATAGAACCTTCTGTCAGGGATTGACGCTGCATGGAAATACACCTCTAAAAATGTCGATCATCCTTGTTATACTCCTGTCAAAGACAGATGTCAAGCATTGATAGAAAAACGAAAAAGTGGGCATCCTGTATCCGGAGGGATGTATATGACAGAAAAGGAATATGGGGAATTGGTCACGGAGATGATGCCGAAATCTCCGCTGGTCAAAGACTGCTTCAACGCCTTCTGGATCGGCGGGGTGATCTGTGTTCTGGGACAGTTTCTGGCAAACCGGTACGGAGATTGGGGACTGGATGAGAAGACCGCCGGTACAGCGGCATCCATGACCCTGGTTGCGTTGTCGGCGCTGCTGACAGGACTCAGTTTATATGACGACATCGCGAAATATGGCGGGGCGGGAACGCTGGTGCCAATTACCGGCTTTTCCAATGCCGTCGCGGCTCCTGCGGTGGAGTTCAAAACCGAGGGCGCCATTTTGGGAACTGCGGCCAAGATGTTCACCATTGCCGGCCCTGTCATCGTTTATGGTTTGGCCGCCAGCGTGGTGTACGGCATGATTTACTGGATTTATCTGCAATTTTAGAAGATTTCAGCCCAGTTCGTCTTTGGGACAAACTGGGCTGAATGTTCTTTTATTCATCATGGATGACATTGATATTCACGGGATGATAACCTGTCAGTCAAAAATCACGGCCAGGTTCGGATTCTCCAGAGCAGCGTGCAGGATGACCCGCTTTGTGCCGGGCCCCAGGGCGGCTTCTGCAGCCTCCCAATGGAGGAGCCGGAGCCTGGTTTCCCGGGAAATGTCCGTCAGACAGTCATGGAGGGCGTCCAGGTTGTGGCCATAGCAGGCGGGGAAGGACAGGCACTGCGCAAATGCGCGATGCAGGTCACCGAGGCAGGTGAAGCTGCCGCAGTCAATGGTGATCATGTCCATATCAGGGCTCCCCATACAGTAGCTCAAAGCTTTCGTAGTGGTCATCCGTGTAATAGATCAGGCCGTCGTCCGAGAACACAATCCGTTTGGCACCCCGGCTGGACTTGCCCAGGGTGTCAATGTCACATTCCGTGTAATTCCGGTCCTCCGGCAGCAGACCTTCGTAGTTGCCGAAGCGGTCGCCGCCAATGCACATGCCGGGGGCAAAGTCTTCCAAACTGCCGCCTTCCCAGCCCAGGGCACGGGCTTCCTTCTTGGTTATGAAGTTGCCGGGGAGACACCCGTAGGTGCGGAGATACAGAGCCACGTCCTCCTTGGAGGTGTAGCTGCCATTTTCGTCAATGGGGGGTGCCTGGGGTTGGGCTTCGGTTTCCGACTGGGATGCTTTTTCAGCGATGCCGTCGGATTCCTGCAGGATTTCGACTTGCTGGTTGGGCTGCGTGGCTGCGATTTCCGGGGCTTCCTGGGCACCAGGGGTGCCGAACAGGGACACCAGAATCACCAGCGCCACCGCCAGAAGGGCAGAGAGAATTTTTTTCATAAGGATCTCCCAATAAAATATTTTGCACCATTATAACAGCTGATTGCGGAAATCTCAATAGGAAGTGGCTAATTTATACTAAAATACGATATTTTACGGGAAGAACTGGTTTTCTTTCATAAAATTATCGAGTCATTTTTGTTTAAATTTTTAATAACACCTAATTGTCAGACTCTTTGTTTTTGTGTTATAATCATTTTAGCCAAAAGTATCTCGCCGATATCCGGAGCAGATACAATTCACAAAAAATGGAGGAATTTACTATGCCTATGCACATGGGTTTCCGTTGGTACGGCGAAGGCAATGACAAGATCAAGCTGTCCGATATCAAGCAGATCCCTGGCGTCACCAGCATTGTTTGGGCCCTGCACAACAAGATGCCCGGTGAAATCTGGGAAGAGCAGGAAATCGCGGAGGTCATGGATCAGCTGCATGCCTACGGCTTTAATGGCGACGTTGTGGAATCCGTCAATGTTCACGATGACATCAAGATCGGTAAGGACACCCGGGACGGTCTGATTGAGAACTACAAGCAGTGCATCCGCAACCTTTCCAAGTTTGGCGTCAAGGTCATCTGCTACAACTTCATGCCTATCTTTGACTGGACCCGTTCCAACCTGTTCCATGAAGTGGGGGATGGCTCTACTGCCCTGTTCTATGAAAAGGGCATGATCCAGGATGACTATAATGCCATGGCCCAATATATTCTGGACTTCACCGAGAAGTATAACATGTCCTTCCCCGGCTGGGAACCCGAACGTATGGCCAAGCTGGATCAGCTGTTCAAGGACTATGCCGATGTGGACCATGAAAAGCTCTGGGCCAACCTGAAGTACTTCCTCGAAGCTATTATGCCCACCTGTGAGGAGTGCGGTATCAAGATGGCCATCCACATGGACGATCCCCCATGGGATATCTTCGGCCTGCCCCGTCTGCTGATCAATGCCGAGAACATTGACCGGTTCCTTTCCATGGTGGATCATCCCAACAACTGCCTGACCCTCTGCTCCGGCTCCCTGAATGCCGACCCCAACAACGACGTGGCTTCCATCATCCGCAAGCATTGCGACCGCATTGCCTTTGCCCACATTCGCAATGTCAAGCACTTTGATAATGGCGACTTCTCCGAGGCAAGCCATCGGGACTGCGACGGTGAGACCGGCATCCTGGACATCATCAAGGCTTACCACGACTGCGGCTATGAGGGCTATATCCGTCCTGACCATGGCCGTCACCTGTGGAATGAAGGCCCCGGCAATGTCCGTCCCGGCTATGGCCTGTATGACCGGGCCCTGGGCATCATGTACATGCTGGGCATCTGGGATATGCTGGATAAGCTGGACGGTAAGGTTACTGTTGCCAACGCATAAGATTTAAAAATCATTAAAGGGGCCGTGTTTGGCCCCGTATTAAAAAACTGGAGGTAATTCCCATGAACAATCTGCCCCTGAACCATGATTTTACCGGTAAGGTCGTCGTCGTCACCGGTGCCGGCGGCGTTCTGTGCGGCGATATGGCCCGTGCTTATGCCACTGCCGGCGCAAAGGTGGCTGCCCTGGATCTGAACGAAGAAGCTGTTTTGAAGCTGGCTGCGGATCTGACCGCTGAAGGCTATGTCTGCAAGGGCTATAAGGCAAACGTTCTGGACCGTGAAATTCTGGAAGAGGTTCACAAGCAGGTTCTGGCCGATCTGGGTCCCTGCGACATTCTGATCAACGGCGCCGGCGGCAACAATCCCCGGGCCACCACGGACAATGAGTACCAGCATGAAGCATGGGAAGGCTGCAAGACCTTCTTCGATCTGGATCCGTCCGGCGTTGACTTTGTCTTCAAGCTGAACTTCCAGGGCACGCTGCTGCCCACCCAGGTCTTTGCCCAGGACATGGTGGAGCGTAAGAGCGGCAACATTCTGAACATCTCCTCCATGAATGCCTATATCCCCCTGACCAAGATCCCTGCTTACTCCGGCGCAAAGGCCGCTATTTCCAACTTTACTCAGTGGCTGGCCACCCACTTTGCCGGCACCGGCATCCGCTGCAACGCCATTGCCCCCGGCTTCCTGGTGTCCAACCAGAACCGTGCCCTGCTCTTTAACCCCGATGGAACCCCGACCAAGCGTTCCGGCAAGATTCTGAGCGGCACCCCCATGGGCCGTTACGCAGAGTCCGAAGAGCTGCTGGGCGGCATGTTCTTCCTGACCGACGACAAGGCTGCATCCGCTGTCACCGGCGTCATCCTGCCCATCGACTGCGGTTTCTCTGCTTATTCCGGTGTGTAATCTCAGGTTCGCTATCAAAAAAGACCTGCCGCAAGGCAGGTCTTTTTCATACTGTGTTGCACTTAATTTGACAAATCTTGTTTCCTGTATTTGCCGCAGATGCGGCGCTGCGAGGCTTTTTGATAGACTGCAGCCTGGCCGGAGCGATGGTGCCGGCCGGGTTGATTTATACTGATATTCAATTAAAAACTTTAATTTGAAAAAATTGAAGTTTTTAATATGAAGATCATGATGAGACGGATTTTTGCGATTTTCTTTTCTAAAAATCGCAAAAATGACAACGCCTCAAGGCGGTGTCTCTCAAATAAAACTTTATAGTTTTATTTGGGAATAGTATTATAGATGCTTTTTGAAGAAAGCGACAGCATCGCGGTTACACTGCTGTGCTTCCGGCAGAGCGATGTTTACATGGAATACATGGCCCACATGGGACGCTTCTTCCGTGCCGTAGCAGTGGTATTCGGCCTCCAATCCCTTTGCGCAGAGGAAGTCATACATGGGCTTGGCGGCATCCCGTTTTTTATCGCTGTGGGATGCGGATAATCTGAATTTCAGTCCGGCAAGTGACATGGCATGATCCTCCTGCTTTCGGTACCATTATAGCATGTCCGGTCAAAATGTAAAGAAAAACTGCCGCCCAAAAGGGCGGCAGAGATCGTTGCATTCCCAGGTCAGTCAATAGACAGCTTGTTTTTCTCCAGTGCCTTGCGGATGGACAGGGCCAGCAAGGGCGCGAAGAGAATGGCTACCACTGCATTGAAAATTGTGGCAGGCAGTTTGGTGACCACCGTCAGGGCAGCGGCCTCCAGGGACAGGCCCTTCAGCAGCATGCCGCTGTAAAAGCAGGTTTTGGCCAGGTACAGGACGGCATAGGTGACAGCACCGGCGATGGTTGCGACAGTGGCCCGGCCATAGGTCAAGGGCTTCTTGCTGAGGGCGATGACACCACCGGCGGCCAGACCGTAAGCTGCCTTGGTCAAAAAGGTGATCCAGGCTTCAGAAATGTACAAAGGATTCATCATGTCATAGATGGCAGAGCCAAGACCGGCAGACAGAGCTCCATACCAGGGTCCCAGCAAAATGCCGCCCAGGGCGCACATGATGTTGCCCAGATGGAAGGATGTGGTGCCGGCGATGTCCACGGGGATGGTAATCCGCAGCGCGGAGCCAACCACGGTCAGAGCCGCCATCAGGGCAGTGAATACCAATTTTTTGGTGGATATTGTGGATGAATGTTTCATATAACAGCCTCCTTTTTTTCTGTCATTATACGCACAACTGGCTATAAATACAGTGCCAAAAATGAAATTAAAAACAGGGCCAGAAAAAGAGAAGAGAAATGTATAATTTTTCTCTGCAAAAATGACTGTACAGATTTGTAGAAAGGTGGTACAATTGATTATGGCAAAACAAAAAACTTTTACTTATACCGAAAGGGGATTAATTATCATGAGACTGATTCGCGCCAAGGACTATGCTGACGTCAGCCGTAAGGCTGCCAACATCATCGCTGCACAGGTGCAGCTGAAGCCCGACTGCGTTCTGGGTCTGGCCACCGGTTCCAGCCCCATCGGCACCTACAAGGAGCTGATCGCAAAGTATGAATCCGGCGATCTGGACTTTTCCCAGGTCAAGACCGTGAACCTGGATGAGTATGTGGGTCTGACCAAGGATCATGACCAGAGCTATGCCTACTTCATGCGGACCAACCTGTTTGACCATGTGAACATCGACCAGGCAAACTGCAACATCCCCAACGGTATGAACCCCGATGCTGCCGCTGAGTGTGCCCGGTATGATGCTGTCATCGATGCTTTCGGCGGCGCAGATCTGCAGCTGCTGGGCCTGGGCCCCAATGGCCACATCGGTTTCAACGAGCCCTGTGATGAGTTCGTCAACGGAACCAACAAGGTGAAACTGACTGATTCCACCATCGATGCCAACCAGCGCTTCTTCGCCAAGCGGGAAGATGTTCCCACCCATGCCTACACCATGGGTATCGGATCCATCATGAAGGCCAAGCGGGTCCTGCTGGTCTGCAACGGCGTGGGCAAGGCCCAGGCTGTGAAGGACTGCTTCTTCGGCCCCATCAAGCCCCAGGCTCCCGGCTCCATCCTGCAGCTGCACCCCGATTTTATTCTGGTTGCCGATGAGGATGCTCTGTCCCTGGTGAAGGACCAGATCTGATATACAAGAATAAAAAACCCGCCATCAGGCGGGTTTTTTCTATGCACCTGGGCGGACCTTGGCGTTCCCAAAACAGAACCGGCATTGCCGGGCATTATTTGGATGCAGATACGGACATGCAATTTGGGTATCTTATCTCTTGTATCTTGCACCTTTGTGTGATATGATATCAAATAGGATTATAATGCAGAGGTTTTTACCATGAATTACATTGTTTTGGATATGGAATGGAATCAGCCCTGGCCCGGCTCTCCCTCTTCCAAGAAGGTGCTGCCTGTTGCCATCCGGGGGGAGATCATTCAGATCGGCGCTGTCCGGGTGACAGAAGACCAGCAGGTGGCGGATGAGTTCCAGATCCTGATCAAGCCGAAATTTTACCGGCATCTGAACCGCCGGGTCAGCAAACTCACCGGCATCAAGGAAAGCAGACTCCGGGAGGAAGGCGTGCCCTTCCCCGAGGCCATGGAGGCCTTCCGCGCCTGGTGCGGCGAGGACATTGTATTCCTGACCTGGGGATTTGACGACATCGGCATCCTGCGGGAGAATTTGCAGCTGTTTCAGCTGCCCATGGACTGGACGGAACGCTGGCACAATGCCCAGATGATTTTCAACGCCCAGACAGACGGCTCCACCGCCCAAAAGGCCCTGAAAACCGCCATGGAGATGTTTGAAATCGAAGCCACCCGGCCTGCCCATGACGCTCTGGGAGATGCCTTCCATACAGCCTTGATCTGCGCCCGCCTGGATCTGAAAAAGGGCCAGGCAGAATATGACGCTGCCCTGAAAAGCCATGAAAATGGCTTCCACGGAGCGGAGCTTCCTGGCTGCATTGCCCGGAAGGTGTACCATGATTTTGCCGACAAGCGGGCCGCTTTGAATGCCATGTCCGGAGAAGAGAATCTTTGCCCCATCTGCGGCAGCCAGATGCTGGGTACCCGGTGGTTTGCCCAGCCGGGACACCGGTATATGGACCTGGCCACTTGCCCGGAGGATGGAAAATTTCTGATCCGAATCCGACTGTCCCAACAGGCGGATGGCCTGATCCGCGTCAGCCGTCTGACCTATGAGGCCACTTCTGAAGCGGCAGAGGCCTATGCCCGCCGGGCGGAAAAGGCAGATCCCGAGGAGATTGCCCGTCCCCGCCGTCGCCGCCGGAGAAGAAGCACCGCCGCGACCGCAGAAACCAAAGAATAAGAAAACAGGTGTATCTTCCGATACATCTCAGCGTGTCAAAAAAGCCTCGCAGAGTTCGCTGCCCGCAGGCAGCGAATAAGATCGGATCATTTTCCGCCGCGACAGGTGCGTGGCGGAAAATACTTATCAGGCTGCAAGTGTGGAATTTGTTCGTCTGTGGCGAACAAATTATGCGCGCGGCAGACTGCAATCAATTGGCGGAAAAGCCCGAAGGGTTTTTCGACAAGCTCAAAACAGGTGTATCTTCCGATACACCTGGTTTTTCGTGCAGCATGATTGACATCAGAAAAACCACCGCACTGTCCAGCTGGCCATGAGAAATCCTGTAAAATCCGCAACCAGGGCAGCCGGAATGGTATAGCGTGTTTTGGAGACCCCGGCGGCGCAGAAATAGACACTGATGGTGTAAAATGTGGTTTCCGTGGAACCCAGCATCACGGCGGCGGTCCGTCCCACCGGGGAATCCACCCCATACTGGGCCATCAGGTCTGCGCCTACTGCCAGGGCAGCACTGCCGCTGATGGGCCGGATCAGCACCAAAAGGGCTGTCTCCGGCGGGATCCCGAAAAAGGAAAACACCGGGCGCAGCAGCTGGCTCAGAATTTCCACTGCCCCGGAGGCACGGAGCATGGACACGGCGGTCAGCAGAAAAATCAGGGCAGGAACGATGGAATACAGAACCTTCAGCCCTTTTTCCGCCCCTTCCAGCATCAAGCCGTAGGCATTTTCCTGCTTTCGCAAAGCCAGGGCAGAGATCAAAAACAGGAGCAGGGGAAGGATATAATCAGTCATGGGGCCATCCCTTCCCCAGAATCCAGGCAACCCCCACCCCGATTCCGGCACTGCAGAAGCTGGTGACCCACACCGCCGGGAGAATGTCAAAGGGAGCCGGGCAGCCAAGACCTGTCCGTACCGCAGCCACTGTGGCCGGGATCAACTGAATGGAGGCGGTATTCAGGACAATCAGACGGCACAGTTCATCGGTAGCCGTTCCGTTCCGTGCCATCCGCCTGGCGGCAGAGATCCCCATGGGGGTGGCCGCATTGCCCAGCCCCAGCAAATTGGCGCAGATGTTGGCGCTTAAATCCCGGGCCAGAGCCGGATCTGTTTTGGTGCCGGGGAACAGTCGGTGCAGCACGGGACGAAGGAGCCCGGAAAGATGGTCTGTGATGCCGATGCGCTCCATCAGCGTGCCGATGCCTGTCCATAGGCAGATGGAGCCTGCCATGGAAATGGCCAGGGTGATCCCGGCCTGGGCCCCCTGCATCACAGCACCGGACAGTGCGTGACCGGCTCCCGTCATCCACGCGAAAATCAGGCTGACCAGAATCATCCCGGTCCAGATCCAGCTCATGACCATATTGATTCCCCCTTTGCCTGTACAATATGTTCCTTTTGGAAATAAATCACTGGATCATTTCAACAAAAGGAAACATTTTCCGAAAAGAGCAGGCCTGGTGTATCTGCGGCTCTGACCGAAGGTTGATTTCCTACCAGAAAAAGAATGTCTGCCGGGACTGCGTCCGAAGAAGGATGGAAGGATAAATACTCCCCTGAACCTTATGTTCAGGGGAGACAGTTTATTCGGGAATGTTCAGGGCCACATCGTAGACCACATTTTTGGGCAGGCCCAGTTCCTTGGCGGTCTGCTTCACGGCATCCTTCCGGCTGAGACCGTCGGCTATCAGCTGGGCCACCCGGGCGGCGGCATCGGTTTGTGTGGGGACCTCCTTGACGGAAGGTTCCGCACCGGCCACAATCAGCACAAATTCACCTTTGGGGGGATTTTCCGTATATTTTGTCACGGCTTCCCCCAAGGTGGTGCGCACCACTTCCTCATGAAGCTTGGTCAGCTCCCGGCAAAGACTGATGCCCCGGTCCGCGCCGAAGGCATCCCGCAGATCTTCCAGGGTGGTCAGAAGCTTGTGGGGGGCTTCGTAGAAAATCATGGTGCGGGTTTCTCCCTGCAGGGATTCCAGATGTTCCCGGCGGCTCTTCTTGCTGGTGGACAGGAAACCTTCAAAACAGAACCGTCCTGTGGCCTGACCGGAAATGCTGAGGGCTGTGATGGCGGCGCAGGGGCCGGGAATGGCGCAGACAGGAATCCCTGCGGCAGCGCACTGCTTCACCAGATCCTCACCGGGATCGGAAATGGCGGGACTGCCGGCATCGGACACCAGGGCGCAGGTTTCACCGGATAGGATCCGCTCCACAATTTTATCGCCTTTGAAGGCCTTGTTGTGCTCATAGTAGCTGACAAGGCTTTTTTTAATCCCCAAATGGTTCAGCAATTTCAGCGTGACCCGGGTGTCCTCGGCGGCGATAAAATCCGCCTTTTCCAGGGTATCCCGGCAGCGGGCGGAGATGTCGCCCAAATTGCCGATGGGGGTGGGTACCAGATATAACATGCCTGCCATGGCGTGTCCTCCTAAGTCAGATGATAGACTTGCTTATAGTAATCGGTGGGGTCACCGTTCGCGTTAAATAACGCGGCTTCTTCAATTTTCAGGCCCGGCTTTCCGCCCTTGCGCAGCTGTAGCAGAATCAGGGCAATGGGCCCGTCTTCCCGGTGGCGCAGCAGCAGAAGCCGCTTTGCTTCCAGCTTCCGGGCGGCGGCCAGGGTGATGATCTGGGCCAGCCGCTCCGGCTTGTGGACCAGAAAAAAGTCGCCGCCAAATTGCAGCGCCCAACCGGCAGCGTCCATGAGATCGGCCAGGGTGCAGGTGTTTTCCTGCCTGGCCTGGGGCAGGGTAGTGCTGACGGGACCGCCGGAAAAATAGGGCGGATTGGAAACACAGACAGAAAACCCGCCGGCGGGAATGATGTTGGAAAGTTCCCGCAGATCCATGCATATACTTTCCATACGGGCATCCAGACCGTTGCGGCAGATGTTTGCCAGCGCAGCCTGGTGCGCCAGGGGATCGCGCTCTATGCCGGTGACCTGGCAGCCGGTATCACAGGCGCACAGCGTCAGTCCCAGGGTGCCGCAGCCGCTGCCCAGATCCAATACCTTTGCATTCCGGGGAAGCCGGGCGAAATGGGCCAGGACCACGGAATCGGTGCTGAGCGGGAAGACGCCGGGGGGGATTTCCAGGGTGATTCCATTGGGTAAGTATTCCATAAGGGCTTGTGTTCCTTCCGATGCATACAAAATTGGCCTGCGCGGCGAAGCGCAGGCCAATCTTGATTGGACTTATTAGCCTTCCTCGATAGCGCTGCAGGGGCACTGATCAGCACAGGCGCCGCAGGAAACGCAGACGTCAGCGTTGATTTCGTACTTGCCGTCGCCTTCAGCGATAGCGCTGACGGGGCACTGGTCAGCACAGGAACCGCAGGAAACACAAGCATCCGTAATAACATAAGCCATGGTAGTATTACCTCCAAGTAAAATTAATACGTTATGTATAACGTTACTGTTATTCTAGCACGGATTTTGGAAAACGCAATCCCTTTTTTTGAATGTGTGGAATAAAACATCAATGCTCTGGTGAAAATCCTTCCGAAAAAGGGAGTGGTTTCATGCGGTATCATGCAGTGACGGCGGAACTGATCCAACAAGCCGGAAAGAAAGCCAGAACATTCGGCCACAGCTATGTGGGATCGGCCCATTTTCTGGCAGCCATGGCGGAACATCCCGGAGGGACGGGACAGTTTTTGCGAAGTCTGGGACTGGATCCGGGACTGTTGGACGCCATGGCTCAGCTGCTTTACGGCATGGGAACCCCAGGGCTGCCACTTCCTCAGGGCCTGACGGGCAATGCGAAAGGGATGCTTGCCCTGGCGGCCCGGGAGGCCAAACGGTGGGGATGCCGTTTGGTTCAGCCGGAGCATGTTCTGCTGGCCATGGGCAGACAGGAGACGTCCGGGGCGGCGGAACTGCTGAAGATAAATGGGATCAGCCCGGAGATGCTGTTTACCCATACGGTAGAGTATTTGCAGTGGGAGGCCATGTCTTCCCAGCAGACCAAGAAGGAGGCGGTCGTTACGAAATTACTGGAACAGTTCAGCGAAGATCTGATCCAAAAGGTAGCCACCATGGAGCCGGTCATCGGCCGGGAGCAGGAGATCGATATGGTGGTGAGTATTCTTTGCCGGAAGCACAAAAATAATCCGGCCCTCATCGGAGAGCCCGGCGTGGGAAAAACCGCCATTGCCGAAGGACTGGCCCAGCGGATGGCAGCCGGAAATGTGCCGCCCCAACTGAAGGAAAAACGGCTCATCAGTCTGAACATGGCCAATCTGGTGGCGGGCACCAAATACCGGGGAGAGTTTGAGGAACGGCTGCGGGACGTGCTGGCGGAAATCCGGCGGGGGGGTGATGTGATCCTCTTTGTGGATGAAATGCACACCCTGGTGGGGGCCGGCGCGGCAGAAGGAGCTATTGACGCGGCCAATATTTTCAAGCCTGCCCTGGGTCGGGGAGAGATCCAGATGTTGGGCGCCACCACCCGGGAGGAGTACCGCAGGTATATCGAGAAGGATGCGGCTCTGGAGCGGAGATTTCGTCCTGTGGCGGTGGAGGAGCCGGACGCACAGACGGCCATTGCCATTTTAAAGGCTCTGAAGCCGGGGCTGGAACGGCACCACCATCTGAAAATCACGGATGCAGCTCTGTCCGAGGCGGTGCGGCTGTCCACGCGTTATCTGCCGGATTTGTATCTGCCGGACAAGGCGATCGATCTGGTGGACGAAGCGGCAGCCCGGTGCCGTCTGGCGGAGCAATATCCGGCCCGCAGCAGCGAAGCCCGGAAACAGCTGGAGCAGGAACTGCACGCGGCGGTTCGGGAACGCCGGTTTGAAAAAGCGGCAGAGCTCCGGGACAAGATGCAGCGGCTGACCGCCAAAGTCGGGGAGGGAAAACGCTCCGGCAGCATCACGGAAGCAGACATCGCCCAGACGGTTTCCATCCGGACCGGTATTCCCCTGGGACGTCTGACGGCCGGGCAGCGGGAGCGTCTGTTGGAACTGGAGGGGCTGCTGTCGGCTCAGGTGGTGGGACAACCCAAAGCGGTTCACGCGGTGGCAGAAGCGGTGCGCCGGGGGTATTCCGGTATCCGGGACGGATCCCGCCCCATTGCCAGCCTCCTGTTTGCCGGCCCCACCGGCGTGGGGAAAACAGAACTGTGCCGGGCGCTGTCGGAAGAGATCTATGGAAGCAAAGAGGCCATGATCCGGCTGGACATGACGGAATATATGGAAAAACAGTCGGTGTCCCGACTGATTGGCGCCCCGCCCGGCTATGTGGGCTATGAAGACGGCGGGAAATTGACAGAGGCAGTGCGGCGCAGGCCCTACTGCCTGGTGCTGCTGGATGAACTGGAGAAAGCCCACCCGGATGTGCTGGGTCTGCTGCTGCAGATCATGGAAGAGGGCTGCCTGACGGATTCCACCGGACGCCGGGTCAGTTTTAAAAACGCCATCGTGGTGATGACCTCCAATGTGGGCAGCAACTGTAAGGGAGAGGGCCTTGGATTTTGTGCCTGTGGACGGGAAACAGAATTGAATCTCGCGGTGCAGCAGGCTTTTACACCGGAATTTCTGGGGCGGCTGGACAGCATTATCTGCTTCGATCCGCTGAAGGACAGCGCCATGGAGACCATTGCCTTGAAGTATCTGCATCAGCTGCAGCTACGAACGGAGGCGGCGGGGATTCAACTGCAGTATCCCCAGGAACTGGCAGCCTGGCTGGGAGGCCGGTGCCAGGGAAAGGATGGCGCCCGGCATCTGCGGCGGCTGGTGCAGACCGAAGTGGAGGGGCCTCTGGCGGTGTATTTACTCCGGTCAGCCCGCCGGCCCACCCGCCTGAAGGTGAAATTGGAGAACGATCAGGTCCGGATTCTCTCCTGATTAATATAGAACAACTGTTCGAAAAATGAGAAAAAACAGGGAATTTCTTAAGAAACAGTTAATTTGTCGAATAAAAAAGATTGATTTTTGGCTTGCGCGGTAGTATACTGTCTGTAATTGGAGCAAAAGGGTAGTAAAGTGGAGTAAAAGGGAACGGAGGTGAGCAGATGATCGGCAAATACAGCGCCAAACTGGACGAGAAGAACCGTCTTTTCGTTCCGTCCAAGCTCAGAAGCGAGCTGGGAGAGGATTTTTTTGTAACCCTGGGTGTCAACTGCGGTCATCGGTGCCTCACGGTCTATACCGCTGCGGAATGGCAGCGGCTCAGCGACAACTACAATGCCCTGAGCATTTCCCAGCGCTCCGGCGCAACCAGTCTGATTTTCATGAATGCCGCCGAGTGCAGTCCGGACAAGCAGTTCCGGTTTGCGCTGACCCCGTTCCTGCTGCAGTATGCGGGCATTGACCGGGAGGTCATGATCGTGGGCCGGGCCGGCCAGGCGGAGATCTGGGACGCGGAAGAATTTGCTGCCTTTGAGGCGGAAAATCTTACCCCCGAAAAACTACTGGCATCTCTGGAGGCAATCGGACTATGAGTTTAACAGAATTTCATCATGTTTCTGTGCTGCTGGAGGAATGCATTGATGGGCTGAACATCAAACCCGACGGCATTTATGTGGATGGTACCCTGGGCGGCGCCGGACACTCCAGCCAGATTGCCGCCAGACTGACCACCGGCCGGCTGATCGGTATTGACCGGGATCCCACTGCCCTGGCGGCAGCGAAAAAACGGCTGGAACCCTATGCAGACCGGGTCACACTGGTACACTCCAATTTTTCTGAGATCGCAACCGTCCTGGATGACTTGAATATCCAGGGCGTGGATGGCATATTGCTGGACCTGGGCGTCTCCTCTCCCCAACTGGATGACGGGGAACGAGGCTTTTCCTACATGGTGGACGCACCACTGGACATGCGCATGAACAGTGCGGACGCCCAGGACGCCGGCGCCGTTGTCAACAACTGGTCCTATGAGGAACTGAAAAGAATCCTGTATGAATACGGCGAGGAGCGCTATGCCCCGAAAATTGCGGCAGCGATTTGCAGCCGCCGGGAGGAAAAGCCGATCCGTACCACCCTGGAACTGGTGGACATCATCCGCAGCGCTATGCCGGCGGCGGCACTCCGGGAAAAGCAGCATCCGGCCAAGCGCAGCTTTCAGGCCATCCGCATCGCTGTCAACGATGAGCTGGGCGCTGTGGAAAAGGTGATGCGCGATGCGCTGCCCTGCCTGAATCCCGGCGGACGGATGGCGGTGATTACCTTCCATTCTCTGGAAGACCGGATTGTAAAAAACGCAATGGCAGAGGCAGCCAAGGGCTGTACCTGCCCGCCCAATTTCCCGGTTTGCGTCTGCGGCAAAAAGCCCCAGGTAAAGCTCATTACCCGCAAACCCATTGTCTCCGGCGAAGAAGAACTGGAGCGCAATCCCAGAGCACGCAGCGCCAAACTTCGGATCTGTGAAAAAATCTAGTACCCCGGAAGGGAAGTTGTTTTATGGCACAAAAACCGGAAATTCAATATGTCGGTCAGTTTTATGTTCACGGCAGTGAAGCCAAAGCCCTGGAGCTGAAGCAGAAACGAGAACAGAAGAAGGCCAAAACCGAGCTTCCCCAGCATCACTACAAACGGATCCGGAAGGTCCAGGTGGATCTGCTGGCCATCGGCAGCCTCCTGATGGCGGCGGTACTGCTGGTCACCATGGTGGCTGGCGCGCTGTCGCTGGAAGCGGCCTGGACGGAACTGGAAACCGCGCAGCAGTATGTCTATGAGCTGCAGGCCACCAACAGAACCCTGGCAGCGAGCTATCGTGCCAGCTACGAGCTGGAACAGGTTCGCAGCGCGGCTCTGGCCATGGGCCTGATCCCGGTGGAAGAAGCCACTGTGATGAAGCTGCACGTGTCGGTTCCGGAAGTGGAACCGGAACGGACCTGGCTGGATGATTTTGTCTGGTTTATGAAAGGCCTTTTTGCATAAAGTGTGTTTTGTTCCAATACAAATAAGATAGCAGCGTTTAATGGGCGGCGGGGATTTCCTTGCTGCCCATTCATGCCATCTATCTCATTTGGAAGGGGACGGGCAGATGGAAAAGGGGCGGCGTTATGAACGCTACCGGATGGATTCCGGCCACCATCACAGAATCCAGGCCATGATGGTGCTTCTGGGAATTTTGGCATTCCTGCCGGTGACGATCCGGCTGTATGGCCTGATGGTCCGGGACTATGACTACTATGCGGGACTGGCCAGTCGCAATCAAAGCCGTACCACCCGTGTGGCGGCGGACCGGGGAGATATTCTGGACCGGAACATGAATATATTAGCCACCAATGTCAGCGTGGAAACCGTTTATCTGGACCCCCATGAGCTGAAGCAGTCCGGGGCGGACCTTGATGCGATTTCCGTCTTTCTGGGCCGGATATTGGAACAGGATCCGGACTGGATCCGGCAGCAGGGCAGCGATACCCGGCTGCGCTACAAACAGATCGGCGCCCGGGTGGAGGAGGAAACCGCCGCCCAGATCCGCTCTTACATCAATGAAAATCAAATTTCCGGAATCCATCTGGAACCCTCGGCCCGCCGGACCTATCCCTATGGATCTCTGGCAGCCCAGGTCATTGGCTTTACCAATGCCGAAGGGACGGGCAGCGAAGGGGTCGAAGCTGCCTATGACAAATTCCTCACAGGCATCACCGGGAAGGTGATCACCACCAAGGGCAGCAACGAAATGGATATGCCCTTCTCCTACGAAAACTATCTGGCAGACAAACCCGGCTGTGACGTGATCCTGACCCTGGATGCCACGGTACAGGCCTGCCTGGAAAAGCAGATGGAAGCAGCCATTGCCCGCTACGATGTCCAGAACGGAGCTTTCGGCCTGGTGATGAACTGCAAGACCGGGGAAATCCTGGCCATGGCAACCCTGGGCAGCTATGATCCCAACAATTATCTGGAAGTTGCGGACCCGGATACCCTGGCGAAGCTGGAGGAGATGAAGCAGGCGTATGAAGCGTTACCGGAAGGCAGCGAAGCCTTCGCCGCCGGAAAGAATGAATATTACCAAGCCCTGGATACCGCCCGGCTGAAGCAATGGCGCAACCGCGTCCTGTCCGACGGATATGAGCCCGGATCCACCTTCAAGGTGATGACCATGGCGGCCGCTCTGGACTGTGGGGCCATTGATCTGAACACCCATTTTTACTGCGGCGGGGCAGAACAGATTCCGGGCCGGTCCCAGCGGCTACACTGCTGGCGGTCCACCGGTCATGGGGCGGAGCAGACTCCCCAGGCCCTGCAAAATTCCTGCAACATCGCCTTCGCCCACATTGCTTTGAAAATGGGTGGAGAAAAGTTCTATGAATATGTGGGGAAATTTGGTATACTGGAGAAAACCGGCATCGACCTGGCAGGGGAGAGCAAAGGGGTTTTCTTTGACAAATCTCTGGTGACGGATACGGATAAATGGGGGACAGCATCTCTGACCTCCGGCTCCTTCGGCCAGACCTTTAAGATCACCCCGCTGCAGCTGGTTCGGGGCATTGCCTCGGTGGTCAACGGTGGAAATCTGCTGGAACCTTACATTGTCTCAGAGGTTCTGGATGGGGCGGGAAATACGGTGCTGAAGCAGGAGCCCACCGTGATCCGGCAGACCATCTCCAAAGAAACCTCCGACACCATGCGGACCCTGATCCGCTCCGTGGTGACCGAGGGTACCGCGAAAAATGCGGCCGTCGCCGGTTTTTCCATTGGCGGCAAAACCGGCACCAGTGAGAAAATTGACGTTTTCGATGAAAACGGTCAGCGGGTCCAGGATAAGATCGTGTCCTTTGTGGGAATCGCCCCCATGGAAGACCCGGAATACATGGTCCTGGTGGCCCTGGACACCCCCTCCCGGGAGACGGGGATCTACATTTCCGGCGGTGTTATGGCCGCGCCCACCGTGGGCGCGGTGATGGCGGACATTCTGCCCTATCTGGGAGTGGAACGCCAGGCTGCCGAAGGAACCATCCTCATGGAGGATTTTACCGGCCTGACCCGGGAAGAGGCGCAAAAGCAGATGAAAAAGATGGGCCTAACCGCGTCTTTTTACGGGGAAGGGGAGACCATCACCCATCAGATCCCGGAGGAAGGAAAACCGCTCTCGAAAGACAGTCAGGTGCTGCTATATCTTTCAGAAAACCAGTCAAAGAATCCAGAGCCAACCAAGGAAAGCGGCTCATAAAAGCGGACCGCATGCCGATCCAAAGGCCATGGGCTGCACGGAAGGAGAATATATGAAATTAAGAGACCTTTTAAAAGATATCCCGGTGCTGGAATGTACCGCAGATCTGGAACAGGAAATCGATTCTGTCCACTATGATTCCCGAAAAGTCACCCGAAACAGCCTTTTTGTGGCCATTTCCGGATTTGCCTCCGACGGAAACCGGTTCATTCCCATGGCCATGGAAAAGGGCGCTGCGGCGGTGGTGACAGCCAAAAAGCCGGCGCTTGATGTGCCTTACGTTCTGGTCAGCAGCGACCGGATGGCTCTGGCGTATCTCGGCTGCAACTTCTACGGTCATCCGGCCAGATCCATGACCATGATCGGCGTCACCGGAACCAACGGCAAAACCTCCACCACCCTCCTGCTGAAGCAGGTGCTGGAAAAGACCCTGGGCGCAAAGGTGGGGCTCATCGGCACCATGGCCAACATGGTGGGCCGGGAAGTGATCCCCACAGAGCGGACCACCCCTGAAAGCTTCGAACTTCAGGGCCTTTTTGCCCGGATGCGGGATGCCGGATGCAGCCATGTGGTGATGGAGGTGTCCAGCCACGCGGTGACTCTGGACCGGATTGGCGGTGTTCACTTTGATGTGGCAGCCTTTACCAATCTGACGGAGGATCATCTGGATTTTCACAAGACCATGGATGCCTACTGCGATGCCAAGGCAGATCTGTTCCGCCGCTGTGAGAAAGCCGTCATCAATGTGGATGACAGCTATGCACCCCGGTTTCTGGCTGCGGCAGCCTGCCCGGTGCTTACCATAGCGGAGCGCAGCGCCGCTGACCTGCGGGCGGAGAGAATCGAACTTTTATCTGACGGCATCCGTTATCAGGCGGTGTATGGCGGAGAAAAGGCAGCCGTGCATGTGCCGATTCCCGGCAGATTCACGGTTTACAACACCCTGACGGTGTTGGGCATTGCCCTGCAGCTGGGCATCTCCCTGGTCGATGCGGCCAAAGCCCTGGAAACAGTGGAGGGCGTGAAGGGCCGCATTGAGGTGGTGCCCACCCCCGGCAGGGACTACACCGTCCTGATTGACTATGCCCACACCCCCGATGGCCTGGAAAATGTGCTGACTTCCGTCCGGGATTTTTGCAAAGGCAGAATTATCTCGGTCTTTGGCTGCGGCGGCGACCGGGACCCCATCAAGCGGCCCATTATGGGCCATATCGGCGTGAAACTGGCGGATTTTGCGGTGATTACCTCTGACAATCCCCGCGCCGAATCCCCCATGGCCATCATTGAAGACATCCTGGCCGGTGTTAAACCCTCCGACGGCGCATATATTGTGGTAGAAGACAGAAAAACTGCCATAAGATATGCTATGGACATTGCGAAAAAAGATGATATAATTGTACTTGCAGGAAAGGGTCACGAAACCTACCAGGATATCGGCGGAACCAAGATCCATCTGGATGAACGGGAGGAAGTGGCAGCCTGCCTGTCTGTGTAAAATTCAACAACGTTTGGTCCCCCACGGGGATCAAACGTGGAATTGAGGAATGTAAATGGCTAAGATGACCCTTCGTCAGGCTGCCCGCTGGTGCGGCGGCTTTGTGGAAGAAAAATACGCCGATGTGGAATTTCTCGGCGCAAGCAACGATACCCGTGTGCTGCAGCCGGGCCAGCTGTTCGTGGTGCTCCAGGGCGCCCGGGACGGTCATGACTTTATTCCTGCGGCCATGGAAAAAGGGGCAGCCGCCGTGCTGTGCAGCCGGAAGGTAGGAGATTATCCTGCCATCTATGTGGATGATCCCCGGATTGCTCTGGGCGAAATTGCCCATCAGGAGCGCCACCGCATTGGCATGAAGGTGGTAGGCATCACCGGCTCCGTAGGCAAAAGCACCACCAAGGAAATGATCGCCCAGGTGCTGTCCAGTGCTTACAACACCAGCAAAACCCCGGCCAATCATAATAACGACATTGGGATGCCCATGGCCATTCTGGCCATGCCTTCTGAAACCCAGGTGGCTGTTTTGGAAATGGGCATGAACCATTTCCGGGAGATTGCCTATCTTTCGGAGATTGCCAACCCGGACATTGCGGTCATCGTCAATATCGGTACCACCCACATGGAATTTCTGGGCTCCCAGGTGGGCATCCGGAAGGCCAAGCTGGAGATTGTGGAAGGCATGGATTCCAAAGGCCTGCTGCTGCTCAATGGTGATGATGTGATGCTGCGGCACCTGGACATGCAGCCGTTACAGCGGATCACCTATTTTGGCCGCACCGACGGCTGCTCGGTCCAGGCCCATGACACCCAGCAGGATGGCGATGTTCTTCGTTTCCGGGTGGAAGCGGGCAAGCTGTCTTTCCCAGTGGCGATGAATTTGGAAGGCGAGCATTTTGTGGCCGATGCCATGGCCGCCATTGCCGTGGGCCTGAAAATGGCGGTTCCCGTAGAAAAGATTCAGAAGGCGCTGGCCGCATTCCGGCCGATGGCCGGACGGCAGGAGATTTTCCAGAAAAATGGCCTTACCATCATCAAAGACTGCTACAATGCAGGACCGGAATCCATGGCAGCATCCCTCAGCGTGCTGGGCAATCGTCCCGGCCGCCGGATTGCGGTTCTGGGAGATATGCTGGAACTGGGTGATGCCGCCTGGGCGGAGCACTATAAGATCGGCCGGATCGCCGCAGAAAAGGCGGACATGGTATTCGCCTTTGGCCCCCATGCCAAGCGGGTCGTCAGCGGCACCATCACCGGCGGCATGCCGGAAACCATGGGCCGGGCCTTTGAAGACAGGGACGAGCTGGTACAGGCACTGAAATGGGCAGTCAAGCCCGGAGATGTACTGCTGTTCAAGGCAAGTCACGGTATGCATCTGGAACAGGTCCTGGAGGAGTTCCTGAAAGAAGAGAAATAAACAATCGGAGGATTTTGTCATGTTAAGAGTTTTACTGATGGCTGTCTGCGCCTGCGCCCTCACCAGCGTTATTGGATGGTTCCTGCTGCCGGTGCTGCGGGCACTGAAGGCCGGTCAGTCCATCCGGGAGATTGGCCCCACCTGGCACAACAGCAAAGCCGGCACCCCGATGATGGGCGGATTGATGTTCATTCTGGCAGTTACCCTGATTCTGGTTGGCAATGCCCTCTTCATGGAAGATTATTCCGTGTTTTTCGTACTGATTCTGGCACTTTGCTTTGGCTTCGTGGGATTCCTGGACGATTTTACAAAAATCAAGTACAAGCGCAATCTTGGCCTGACTTCCATCCAGAAGGCAGCATTGCAGGCAGCGGTCTCCGCCATTTTCCTGTATGTCATGTTCCGTACCGGCAGCATGAGCACCGAACTGTACATCCCCTTTGTGGACCTCAGCTTCACCCTGCACCCCCTGGTCTATATCTTCTTTTCCATGTTCGTCATGGTGGGCTGCGTTAATGCGGTGAACCTGACCGACGGTGTGGACGGCCTCTGCGGCAGCGTTACCATTCCCGTCATGGTTTTCTTCACGGCAGCGGCCCTGGCCCTGGGCAAGTATGATCTGGCCATCCTGCCGGCATCTCTGGTGGGCGGTCTGACCGCTTATCTGGTGTACAACTGGCACCCGGCCAAGGTGTTCATGGGGGATACCGGCAGCCTGTTCCTGGGCGGTGTGGTCTGCGCCCTGGCCTTTGCCCTGGAGATGCCGCTGATTCTGATTCTGGTGGGTATCGTGTACATCGTTGAGACGCTGTCCGTGATTTTACAGGTCACTTACTTCAAACTGACCCACGGCAAGCGCCTGTTTAAAATGTCCCCCATCCACCATCACTTTGAGATGAGCGGCTGGAAGGAAGAGAAAATCTGCCTGACCTTTGCCGGCCTGACCGCTGTGATGTGCGTTGTTGCCTGGATTGGTATTTCCGGCTTGTTCGCATAATGACACTTCCACTGTTGTCCTATTGTTGACCACGTTTTGATCCCAGGGGCCGCTTTCCGCCCCGCACCCGCCCCAAGCTTCGTGCACAGACCTGCGATATGGAACACAGGGGCGACCATGAAAGGAGTTATCTATGGCAGCGGATCTCCGCTCTGCCAAAGAGAACCGCCGCCCTGCTGCAAGGGTGGTCGAACACGTTGATTTTCCCTTTTTGTTTCTGACCCTGCTGCTGCTGACCATTGGACTGATCATGCTTTGGTCGGCCAGCTTTCCCCAAAGCGAGTATGACACCGGCTACACGGATTCCGGCCGGTATCTGCGTAAGCAGGCGGCCTGCGCCGCCATCGGAATCCTGGCGATGTATTGCTTCAGCCGGATTCCGGCGGGTATCTGGTATCGCCTGGCCTGGCCCCTTTATGGGGGCAGCATCGTGCTGCTGCTGTCCGTGCTGGTCATGGGCCAGTCGGTCAACGGCGCAAAGCGATGGATCAACATTGCCGGCATCCAGTTCCAGCCCTCTGAGGTGGCGAAATTCGCCCAGATTGTCATGCTGGCGCGGCTGACCAAACATTTTGGCCCCGATGCCAGAACCTTCCGTTATGGGGTCCTGGGCTTCGGATTGGCCATTCTTGGTATCCTGGTGCCGCTGGCTCTGGAAAAGCATCTTTCCGCCATTATGCTCATGGGCATGGTGGCGGTGGTGATGATGTTTGTGGCTGGCACCCGGATGAAATGGCTGCTGGCCGGCGCGGCTGCCGCGGCTGTTTTTGTCATCGTCTATATCAGTCTCATGGGCTATGCCGGGGACCGGGTCACCGCCTGGCTGCACCCGGAGCAGGATCCCGGGGATACCGGCTATCAGATCCTGCAATCCCTTTATGCCATCGGCTCCGGCGGCCTTTTCGGCCTGGGCTGGGGCAAATCCAGACAGAAGTATCTCTACCTGCCCTTTCAGTACAATGACTACATCTTCGCCATCTGCTGCGAGGAACTGGGTTTTGTGGGCGTCCTGGGGATCATGGGCCTGTTTGCCCTGCTGATTCTCCGGGGCTATTGGATTGCACTGCGGGCCTCGGACCGGTTTTCCACGGTGCTGGCGGCGGGGATTACCACCCTCATCGCCATACAGACCATCCTCAACCTGGGGGTGGTGACCAATTTGCTTCCCTCCACCGGCATTGCCCTGCCGTTTTTTTCCTACGGCGGTACAGCACTGGCGGTGAATTTGGGAGAGATGGGCATCCTGCTCAGCATCTCCCGACAGCGAGATAAATAAAACAGGAGGACCCGTTATGAATTTGATTTTTACCTGCGGAGGAACCGCCGGACACATCAATCCGGCCATCGCAGTTGCCAATATGATGAAGGAACGCCACCCTGACTGCAACATTCTCTTTATCGGAGCCAAGGGCCATATGGAGGAAAACCTGGTACCCAAGGCGGGGTTCGAGTTGATCTGCCTGCCCGGTTCCGGCCTGAGCCGGAAGCTGAATCCGGCCGGCATCAAAAAGAACGTTTATGCCGTCAAATGTGTGCTGGACGCGGTGGCTTCCTGTAAGAAGATTTACAGAGACTTTAAGCCGGATGTGGTCATCGGAACCGGTGGATATGCCAGCTTCCCGGCTTTGTATGCGGCCCAGTCTATGGGCATCCCTACCTGCGTCCACGAGGCCAATGCCGTCCCGGGCGTCACCACAAAATTGGCCGCGAACAAGGCAAAACGGGTTCTGGTGGCCTTTGAAGAAAGCGTCCGGTACTACAAAAATCCCGGGAAGGTGGAAGTGGTTGGTATGCCGGTCCGGCAGGAATTCATCTACACCACCAAAGAAGAAGCCCGGCGGGAGCTGGGCCTTGGGGGAAGCGTGGTGGTTTCCGCCTTCGGCAGCCTGGGCGCCAAGGTCATGAATGAAACCATGGCGGATATGATGGCATTGGAGCAGAAGGACGGTTTCCCCTTCCACCACATTCATGCCACCGGCAATTTTGGCAGGGAATGGATGCCCAAGCGGGTCAAAGACAACGGCGTGGACTGGGAAAACATTCCGTCCATCGATATCCGGGAGTACATCTACAATATGCCCACGGTGCTGGCCGCTGCGGATCTGATCATTGGCCGGGCAGGCAGCGCCACCTGCAATGAGATTGCCGCCTCCGGCACCCCCTGCATCCTGATTCCGTCTCCCAACGTTACCAACAACCACCAGGAGAAAAACGCCCGGGTGCTGGAAAATGCCGGCGGCGCCGTGGTGATGCTGGAAGCCGACTGTACGCCTGAAAAAATCTATGATCTGGTTCAGTCCCTTCTGGCCGATGAAAACCGCCGGAAAGACATGAGCCGCAAGCTGCAGGAAATGGTGCGGCTGGACAGTGCCCAGAGAATCTGTGATATCGCGGAGGAACTGGCAAACGCTTAACTTCCCCAACAAGGAGAACCCAACTATGGATGCAAAAGAGAAGAACCGGGAAACAGACCGCCGGCGCAGAGCACCTCAGGATCAGCGCCGCCAGCGTCCTGCCGCCCAGGCAGATCCCCGGAAAAAGAAAACAGCGGAAAAGAAAACCGACAAAAACGCCCCGCGCAGTGCCGCAGCTCCGGAAGCGGCCAGACCCCGGCAGCGCAGTGCCGCTGCCCCGGAATCAGACAGACCCCGGCAGCGCCGGGAGCAGCCTGCGGGTCCGGCAAAGCGCGGCACCGAACGGGCAGCTGCGCCGGCACGCCGGTCTTCCAGGCCGGAGGATATTCCCGTTTCTGTGCCCCGAGGCACCGGTCCCCGGAAAAGCGCCCCTCAGCCAACGGCGGAGGAAGTGGCTGCCCTGCGCCGGCAGCAGCGCAGCCAGCGGCCCCAGCGGCAGCAAACCGCCCAGAAGAAAAATGCGCTGCAGAATTTCATCTCCGGTGTCCGGAGCGACGAAAAGACTGCCGATGATCCGGCGGCAAAATCCGAAAAACGGCGGGCAGAACGGGCGGCCAGAGCGGAAAGAAAGCAGAAGCAGATCCGGCGTTATGATACCCCGGCTGTCATCTACACAGAACCCCAGGTCTTCAACAGGGACCGTCTGCTGATCCAATTGCTGACGGTGACGGCGGTGGTGGCCGCGCTGGTGCTGGGTATGTCCGTGTTTTTCAAGGTAAAAACCATTACGGTTGCCGGTGCGGACACATACAGTGAATATTCGGTGCAGCAGGCTTCCGGCATCTCGGAAGGTGACAACCTGCTGACCTTCAGCAGGGCCAAAGCCGCAGCTAAAATTCAGGCAGAGCTTTCCTATGTGGATGATATCCGGATTGGTATAAAATTACCGGATACGGTTATTATTTACATAGAAGAAATGGACGTGGCCTATGCGGTGGAATCCACGCAGGGCGACTGGTGGCTCATCAACTCCGAGGGCCGGGTGGTGGAGCAGCTGGATGCGGGCCAGAACGGAAATTATACCCAGCTTTTGGGCGTGCTGCTGGAGGATCCTCAGGTGGGCAATGCGGCCGTGGCCGCAGATGAGGTGCCCCAGGAGACATTGGCATCCGGAGAACCGGTGCCCCTGTCGGTGACCGGCGCCCAGCGCCTTTCCTCGGCCCTGCAGATTCTGAAGGCCCTGGAAGCCAATGATATCGTGGGTCAGGCCGCCAGTGTGGATGTTTCCGCCCTGGATGATGTGACGCTGTGGTATGGCAGCCGGTATGAGGTTCTGCTGGGCGATACCACCCGGATGGAGTATAAAATTGCCTGCATGAATGACGCCATTTTGCAGATGAGCGATTACCAGTCCGGTATTTTGGACATCAGTTTTACCCACAGGCAAGACCAGGTTGTCTATACGCCCTTCGGGTAAAATGTGAGAAACCTGTAAATTATTTGACGAATTCCCACATTATCTATTGACCAATTTCAAATTTAAGGATAGAATAGAAGAGCATGAAAAGAAAACCAGGGCGGAATCGGGACTCCCGGGGCCGTGAACAGATACATAGGAGGAAGAGCAATATGTCTGAAACTATGCAGGATCGCGTTGTGAAAATCAAAGTGATCGGTGTCGGCGGCGCCGGCAACAATGTTATCAACCGTATGATCGAAGCCGGTGTGGGCGGCGTGGATTTCGTGGCCATCAACACCGATAAGCAGGATCTGAATAAATCCGTCTGCAAGAATAAAATCCAGATCGGCGAGAAGCTGACCGGTGGTATGGGCGCAGGCTCCAAGCCCGAGATCGGCCGCAAGTCCGCTGAGGAGAGCCGGGCTGCCATCGCCAAGGCCCTGGAAGGCATCGACATGGTCTTTATCACCGCCGGTATGGGCGGCGGCACCGGCACCGGTGCGGCTCCCATTGTGGCTGACCTGGCCCA
>JBJDYI010000167.1:0-32923 GCA_051867165.1 Faecousia sp.
CTGCCATTTGTGGTAGACCGGTGTGTTCCTTTATGGGCCTAGAATTGACGCTTACTTTTTCAAAGGATTCTTTGGTTGTATGTATAGCTTGGTAATAGGTTCGTTGCCGTTCGATCAGATTTTGGTTATTTCGATGTTCTATACATACGGCTGGTTTAATATGTCTCCGGGACACCTTCCTCATTGGCAGCCTGCATCTTGAACTTGTCCATGGCCTCCCGAGCTTCGGGAATGTTGATCTGATTGCTGTTCTTGTTGCTCATTTGAATTCTCTCCTTTTATCGTTTCCGGAAAGCAGAATACTTTCCGGATGGAGAGTATCTGTTTCTTTCCGTAGTCCTAGTTTGACCAAAGTGAGAATAGGTATGAGTGGTGGTTTGCGGAAGGGAAGGGAATGACTGGGAAAAACGAACAGATGCAAGGATCATACTGCGGACGATTGACAGAAAAAACGTGGCATGATATATTTAGTTTGATTAAAACAACTGAATACTGCCATGTGCCCACAGCAGGGAAGTGAGGTGAAAATCCTCCACGGTGCCGCCGCTGTAAGGTCGAGTTTATGCCAATATGCCACTGGGCAACCGGGAAGGCGGCATAAGACAGTGAAGCCAAGTCAGAATATCTGGGTGGGGAGAAACACGTTTTTGCGGTCGCTGCGGTCCACAGCGGGCGCAGATGTTCCATACCATTTTGGAACCCTTTTCTTTGCATGCCGTATTCAGTTGCACAGAGAAAGGGGTGTTTTTATGGAAAAAAACAAAAAATTAACCATCATTGGGGCCATTGCCCTGGTCATAGCTTTGGCTGTGGCGCTGACCTGCTGGTTCCTGTTTGGACCGAAAGGCACGCCCGGCGCCAAGACCCTGACCATCCAAGTGACCCATGCAGACGCATCGGTCCGCTGCTTTACGGTGGAAACAGAAGAGCAATTCCTGGGACCGGCCCTGTTGGCCGAAGGCCTGATTCAGGGCGAAGAAACTCAGTATGGATTGTACGTCCTGACCGTAGACGGGGAAACCGCAGACGATACCCTACAGCAGTGGTGGGGCTACACGCGCGGCGGTGAAATGGTGGAATATGGCGTGGACATGTGCCCCATTGCGGATGGAGAGCAGTATGAGTTTACCCTCAACACCGGCTGGTAAGCTGAAGCCGAGGGATCTGGCACTGCTTGCGCTGCTGGCAGCCATGATGGTTGCGTCCCAAGTGGCGCTGGCTGTCATTCCCAATGTCCATCTGGTGGGGGTGCTGGTTATCCTTACCACCCGGATTTTCGGATGGAAAGCGCTGTACGCCGTGTTTTCCTTTGCGTTTCTGGAGATGCTGATTTATGGCGCCGGGATCTGGGTGATCAACTATTTTTATGTCTGGCCCCTGATGGTTGTTTGCGCCGTTCCATTCCGGAAGGTGGATAGTCCCCTGTTTTGGGGGATCTTTGCGGCGCTCCAGGGGCTCAGCTTTGGGGCGCTGTGCTCCATTCCCTATTTTTTTGTGGGGGGATGGGCGGCAGGATTCAGCTATTGGATTGCGGGAATTCCCTTCGATCTGGTCCACGGCGTTTCCAATTTTGTGTTGGCATCCCTTCTGGTGAGGCCTCTGTACGCATTGTGCAAAAAATGGAAAGACGCACCGTAAGGTGCGTCTTTTGTTTATCGCATCAGATGGCTGTAATCCGTATCCTTGGCACGGATACGATGGGGATCGGAGAAAAAATCCATGCTGAAATTCCGGATGACAGGGGCCAAGGCAATCAACGCCACCAGGTTGGGCAGCGCCATCAACCCATTGCATAGATCCGCAAAGGCCCAGACCATGTCCAGAGTGGCGGTACAGCCCAGATAAATCGCAGCCACATAGACCCCCTGGTAAACCCGGCGCACAATACCACTGTCAGGCAATAGATATTCAAGACAGGTTTCCCCATAATAATACCAGGCGATGATGGTGGCAAAGGAGAAGAGAACCAGTCCCATGGTGACAAGATACCTGCCGCCGGGGAAAGCCAGTTCAAAGGCGGCGGCACAGAGATTCCCATCCTCTATCCTGGGGACTGCCTGCCACAGGCCGGAGGTCAGGATGACAAGGGCTGTGATGGTACACATGACAATGGAATCAAAAAAGACCTCAAAAGCACCCCACAGTCCCTGCCGGGCAGGGTGGTCTGTGCCGGCAGAAGCGTGGGCAATAGGGGCAGAACCCATGCCGGCCTCGTGGGTAAAGACGCCCCGGGAGATACCGATACGGCAGGCCTGCATGGCGGTGGAACCCAGAAAACCGCCGATGGCAGCAGTGCCGGTGAAGGCATCCCGGAAGATCATGGCAAAGGCTCTGGGAACCTGACGGATGTTGATGCAGAGGACAACCAGCGCACCGCCGATGTAAAACAGGGCCATAAAAGGCACCAGAAGCTCTGAAACAGCGGCAATGCGACGGATTCCACCCAGCAGAACCAGACCGCCCAGCAGCGTGACCACAAGCCCGATGACTTTGGGAGAAAGATCAAAGACCGCTGTCAGGCTGACAGACAAGGCATTGGCCTGGACGGAGGCACCAATCCCGAAGGCGGCCAGAGCCCCAAAAGCGGCAAACAGCAGGGCCTGCCACCTGGCGCCCAATCCCCTGGCGATGTAATACATGGGACCGCCCACAAGGTTTCCCCGGTGATTCACCTCCCGGTAGGCAACAGACAAGGTCACCTCGCCGTATTTGATGACCATGCCGACCAGCGCGGAGATCCACAGCCAGAATACACTGCCGGGACCGCCTGCCGCAATGGACAGCGCCACACCCATAATGTTGCCGGTGCCCACGGTGGCAGCCAGGGCGGTGCAAACGGCCTGAAAAGGCGTGATGGCACCCTCCCGGGCGGAAAATTCTTCCTTGCTGCGGAACAGGGTTTTTAAGGTGCAGCGCATCACAATGGGAAACCGGGTAAACAGGACGGCTCTGGTGATCAGGGTCAGAAACAGTCCGGTGCCCAGCATCAGAAGGACCATGGGCATACCCCAGATCACATGGCGGTTCAGGGCGGTGATGCACTCCAACATGTTCATACGCTACGACCTTTCCGGAGGAGATACAGTCCATCCTATGTGTTCTGACGGGAGAATATGTGATCGGGGGACAAGAAAACACCGGCCCTTTGCATGGCAAAGAGCCGGCGATGCACCGGTTTATCAAGAATTCAGATTCATCAGGTTCTTAAGGTGGCACGGAGCCGTCCGGGCTTCAGAAGCAAATCCAGGGCATCCTCAATGGACAGCACAACCACATCGGCATGGGCCAGCAGGGCGCCGCAGCAGCCTTCTTTGCCGATGACACAGATGGAAAGGTCTGCCGCATCGGACATGGCAATGTCGTTGAAGCCGTTGCCAATGGTTACCACGCCGCCGGTGCGGTTCATAACCTCCCGGGCCTTGATCTTTCCCACTTCCGTGGTGGGGAAAGTCAGCACCTGAAGGGGAAGCCCCTCACATTTTTTGGCAGCGGTGCCATGGGTGTCAGCGGTGATGACACAGATGTGCAGTTCTTTGGCAAGGGCTTCCAGCCGGGGACGGATGGCGTCAATGATCTCTCCGTCCTCGGCAATGGTGCCGTTGTAATCTAAAACCAGGTGGCTGAAGGTAAATTCTTCCCGACCGGGTATTTGAATGGTCAGCATGGATATTCTCCTTTATGCGTAGACACCCTGGAGGTAATCCCGGGTCTCCTGTTTTTGGGGATTGGTGAACAGCTGCTCTGTGGTGTTCTGCTCCCAGAGTTTTCCGTTCAGCATAAAGATGCAGTCATCCGCGATCCGCCGGGCCTGGAATAGATTGTGGGTGACGATGACAATGGTGTAGCGCTCCTTCAGCTTCAGAAGCAGATCTTCGATGACTTGGGTGCTTTTCACATCCAGAGCAGAGCAGGGTTCGTCCAGAAGCAGAATTTCCGGTTGGGCGGTCAGGGCGCGGGCGATACACAGCCGCTGCTGCTGGCCACCGGAAAGCTTCAGAGCGCTTTTATGCAGTTCGTCTTTGACTTCCTCCCACAGTCCCGTGACTTCCAGATTTTCCCGGACCACTTGATCCAGCTTCTGCTTGCCGGAGATTCCATAATACAGGGGGGCATAGGTCATGTTCTTATAGATGGACATGGGAAAGGGGGTGGGGGTCTGAAACACCATACCTACCTGGCGGCGCAGCTCGTCGGCAGCCATGGCCTGAATGTCCTGGCCGTTTAAGTGGATGCTGCCCCGGACACAGGCACCGCTTTCCAGCTCCAGCATCCGGTTCATGGCCTTCAGAAGGGTGGACTTTCCACAGCCGGAAGGGCCGATGATGGCGGTGATTCGCCCTTGCCGGATGGAAGCGTTGACCCCTTCCAGCACGGTTTTCTTTTCATATGCCACGCCAAAATCGTGGAGTGTGATGATGGAATCGGTCATTTCTTTTTCCTCCATGTAAACAAAACAGCCAGTGTATTAGCCAGCAGCACGACCACCATCATAACGCAGGCGGTGCCGTAGGCATTTTCAGATGAGGTGCCCTGGGTCAGCAGCATATACAGATGATAGGGCAGGGCCATGGCGGGCTTCATGATGTCTTTGGGAACCTTGGACATGATGACAGCACCGGTAAAAATCAGGGGGGCAGCAGCACCCATGGCATAGCAGCCCCCCAGAATCACGCCGGAAACCAGCTGGGGCAGGCATTGGGGAATGACAACCCGACGGATGGTGCAGGCCCGGGAGATACCCAGGGCATAAGAGGCCTTTACCAGGGAAGGATCCATTTCCCGCAGGGCTTTTTCCGCCCGGACCTGAATGAAGGGCAGGATCATGATGCCCTGGGTGATACCGCCGGCCAGGATGCATTTGCCCCAGCCAAGGGTCAGTACCAGCAGGCTGTAACCGAACAGGCCCATGACAATGGAAGGCACACCGGCCATACACTGCATGACGAGAGAAAGACCGCCGGACAGCCAGGCACTGCGGCAGTAGTATACCTGATAAATGGCGGCGGAAATGCCCAGGATAGACGCAAACAGGCAGGCGATTCCGGTATAGCAGGCACTGCCTACGATGGCAGGCAGGATGCCGCCTTCGGTGCCGATGATGAGACCCTTGGGCACTTCCGTCAGGAATTCCCAGGTAACGGCTCCGGCGCCCTTGATGAAAATATAGGCAAACAGAAAGCAGATAATGCCCAGCGTCAGCGTGACGGTGGTAACAGCCCAGGCTTTGACCAGGAAGGTTTTTATTTTCATGCGATGCCCTCCTTGCTCAGATGACGCTTCAGAAGCTCAAAGACGATGTTAATGACAAACAGGATCACCATCAGCACAAAACCGGCGGTGTACAGGGCGCTGTAATGGAGACTTCCCACTTCCGCGATACCCATTTCCAAAGCAATCAGGGCGGAGATGGTCTCGCCCTTTCCAAGCAGGGTGGGTTTGGCCATGGCATTGCCCATGACCATCATGACAGCCATGGTCTCTCCCATGGCCCGGCCGGTGGCTAGAGCCATGCTGATGAGGATGCTCTGCCCGGCGGCGGGCAAGATCAGCTGGGATGCCATATACCACCGGGAAACGCCCAGGCTGGCGGAAGCCGGACTGTATCGGCGGTGCAGCTTTACCATGGTGTCGCAGCAGGAGGAGATCATATAGGGCAGGATCATAACGGACAGCACAATACCGCCGGCCAGGATGGATTCGCCTGCCGCCCGGCCCAGCTTTTCAAAGAATTTCACTACGATGTAAAGGCCAATAAAGCCATAGACCACCGAGGGGATACTGGCCAGAAGATCAATATAGGGCATGATCAGCATCCGCTGGTTGTCTGAGACCCGGCAGGCCAGAAACAAGGCGCAGCCGACGCCCATCACCAGAGCAAAGGCCACCGCCAGCACCGACACATACAGGGTGGACAGGATCATGTTCCGCAGGCCAAAGCTGGGGGCATCCTGGTAAATAATGGGACGCCACTGGTCTCCCAGCAGCAGATTGCCCAGGCCAACCTCCCGGATGGCCGGCAGACTCTCCCGGAAGATGAAGTAGATCAGAAAGGCCAGGATCAGCACGGCTGTCAGGGCCAGGAGCCCCATCACAAGGCTAAATGCCCGGTCGGAAAGTTTGCGCATGAATATCCCTTCTTTTTGTCTGGATGAAAATAGGATAGCAAAGATCAGCACTTCCGTCAAGGCGTTCCCATACAGCGAAGGCGGAAGAAAGAGAAAGGCTGCCATGGGATCATGGCAGCCTTGGGAAAGCCGAGAATTAAAAAACGGGGATGTAACCGTTCTCTACGACAATAGAGCGGCCGGTGTCGGAGAAAATGTAGTCCACGAAAGCGGCTTCAGCGGCATCCAGTTCCCGATTGATGACAAACAGGACAGGGCGCTGAATGGTGTAGCTGCCGTTGAGGATGTTCTCTTCGGTGGGCTCCACGCCGTTTACCTTAAAAGCGTACAGGCTGTCGATGTTCTGGTTGTAGACACCGTAGCCGGCATAGCCGATGGCATACTTGTTTTCTACAATCTTGGCAGCCAGAGCGCCCATGGAGGGGGACTGGATGGCATTTTCGGAGATGGGGGTGCCCTGCATCACGTTCTTCTCAAAAACCTCAGCAGCGCCGCCAGACAGGTCACGGATGATGACAACGATTTCCTTGTGCTCCAGAGAGGGATCCAGCTCATCCCAGTAAGTGATTTCGCCGGAGAAGATCTTGCGGATGGTGTCGGTGTCCATGTCGTCCATCAGGGCGGCCACGGGGTTGTCCTTGTTGACGGAAATGGTCAGGGCATCGGAAGCCACCATGTACTCGGTGTAGCCGGCGCCCAGGGCGTCCTTTTCGCTGTCTTTAACGCTGCGGGCCAGCATGCCGAAGTCAGCAGTGCCGTCCAGAACGCTGGAAGGACCGTCGCCGGAACCGCCGGAGGTAACGGCAATGTCGATTTCCTCAGCGGGGAAAGCGGGATTCACCTTGTCCCAGGTGCCGTAGGCTTCCTGATAGGAAGCACCGATGGAAGCGATAATGGGAGCCAGGGAGGAAGAACCGCAGAAGTGGATCTGAGGATCAATCTCAATGGGAGTCACAGCGGCAGCGCCGGGTGCAACGGCCAGTTCAGGGAACTTTTCGGACCAGGCAGTGAAACCGCCTTCCAGGGTGTAGACCTTGCTCATGTCATAGCCGATGGCAGACAGGGCATTGGTAGCAGCCTGGGCATAACGTCTGCCGGAGTAGCAGACCAGGATGATTTTCTTGTCCAGGCCCTTGGTGGCTTCGGTCATGGTAGCCTTACCAGCCTCGGCATCGCCTTCCTTGGCGGCATCCATGTCGTAGGCCAGAGCGCCGGGAACGGTGATGACGGAACTGTCAGCAGCCTTGCGGATGTCGAAGAAGACGTAGGCGTCATCCTCCAGCAGACCCTTGGCATCTTCAGGGGTGATGTACTGCATGGCCACATCGGCAGTCTGCTCCGCGGCGGGAGCCTGGGTGTTACCGCAGCCGGCGAACAGGCCCAGCACCATGACGATCACCAGAAGCAGGGAATGGATTCTCTTCATTTTATTTCCTCCAAAGTATTTTGTTATTGGGACTGATTTCCACAGTCCAAATCCATCCTATCCCCCTTCGGGAACTTTGTCAACAAAAAGCAGATCATATATTAATTATCAATATAAATCAAATGCTATTTATATAATGATCTCTATTTGACGTTCCACACTGAAATGCAGGACAATAACAGCAGATCTGAACGAGTGGATATCTATAATGAAGAAGCAGAAAGATGCGGCTTGCCCGGCTGGAAGCGTTTCCCATGGACAAAATCATTGTCAGCAGCGGCGAAGGATGCCTGGGGGCTTTCCGGGGATAAGGCAGGAGTACCACCCAACTGCTGTAACTGCTGTTCGGAAGATCCCACTCCCGTGGGTGGGGAAACCGGCTCAAAAACACATTGAAATAAGCGTTGGCCGTCTGCGTCAGCAGGCGGCCATTTTACCGGATGTCTTTGTATTTTCGGGCAATTTTGTGAAAGTCCACACCCCTGCGTTACAGATGCCGCAGATAGAACCGCTTTTGTCCCGTGACAGGATGGCGAAAGGTGTAGTTTAAGCTATATTCTCCCTGGCCAAGGGGAGAGAACAGAAGTTTGGTATCTTCCGGAATTCCCAGCGGGGACAGAAAGTCGCTGCTTCTTAAATAGGAACAGAGGGGTCTGACTGGATCATAACCCGATTTTTTCCTGTTTCAGCTGTTCCAGATATTGGCCCGTGTGGCTGTTGGGGTCTACTGCCTTGCTCAGGTACCACAGATCCTCCGGGGTGTCCACATCGTCACAGCCCAGCGCCAAACCCACCGTCAGACCGGCATCTTTGGCAGCGGCCAACGTATTTTCAAACACATTGGCGCCGCCGTAACCCTCTACCCGGAATACATCCCGGCTGGGTGCCTTCATACCGATGAGGTAATAGCCGCCGTCAGAAGTGGGGCCGATGGCGATGTCATGCTTTTCCAGGGCGGCAAAGCCGCTTTCCAGATGGGAAAGGGTCATCATGGGCAGGTCGGAGCCGGTGAGAACCACGGATTCATAACCGAGGCTCAGAACTTTTTTGATGGAGCGGTACATCTTTTCCCCCAGATCTTTGCCTTTCTGGGGGAGATAGGAGGCACGGGGCAGAATTTCCTTCAGCTTTTCCCAGTCCGGGTCCGGGGTGTAAGCCACAAACAGATCGGCATCCAGCTGCCGGTAAAGGTCCCCAAGGTCCTTCAGAAAAGCCCAGTGAAGCCCGGCGCATTGCTCCGGATTCAGCACCGGCAGCAGCCGGGTTTTGGTGGCTCCGGGCCGGGGCACCCGGGTAAAGAGGATCACCGCGTTTTTCATTGGGCACCCTCCATAGATATGTTTTGCCAGCTGTTATACATTTCCGCCCGGCAGGCGGCCAGATTGGCATCGTCCATGGGCTTTCCCGGCAGGCCCACCGTGCAGTCACAGTCCAAAATGATGTGTTTCATAGGTTGCTCCTTGGTTATTTTACCTCATCATATCCCATCTGAAGCCATGTGGCAAGCGGAGGGAATGCGTTTATTATATTTTCGAATAAACATGTGAACGCCATTTTAATTTAGCATAGATCCTCTCGATGGCATTGACGAAAAAAGAAAATCCGCTGCCATAGGTTCGGAGGATATCCAAATGAGGAATAAGAGGTAAGATCATGACAATGAAAAAGTGCGTGCATTTTTGCTGGGAAAAGAGAGCATCAAAAAAGCTGATAATTGTGCATGATTCATCTGAAATATGTATTTCACTTTTGCGCCGGGATATGGTATCTTTGTTTTAACACAAATCTCAGATGATTTTGCCAGCTTCGTCTGGGATTTGAACTCGGTGTTTAATTACTATGTCACACCTCCATCCTTTTAGTAAAAACCGCCCGGTCCGGGGCGGTTTTTGCTTTTGCAGGGGAGCCCCTGCGGGCAATACGAGCCTTCGGTGCTGTGGCCATCCCACATCCTTTGGGCTCGCCCGGTTCGAAACAGAGAAGTCCCTGAAACAAGAAAAGTCCGCCGTATGGCGGGCTTTTCTGCGCTTGTGAGCTTTATTTGCCGGGACCGGCGGTGTCGGCGCCGTCGCCGGTGAGTCCCAACCGCTGGGCGGCATCCTGGCGCATTTTGTATTTCAGGATCTTGCCGGCGGCATTCATGGGGAAGCTGTCCACAAATTCAATATACTTGGGAACCTTATGGCGGGCCATACTGGCGCGGATATAGGCCGTCATTTCTTCCACGGTGACAGTGCCGGGCTCTTTGAGGATGATGCAGGCCATGATCTCTTCGCCGTACCGCTTGTCCGGTACACCGATGACTTGGACATCCTGGACGGCCGGGTGGGTGTAGATGAATTCCTCGATCTCCTTGGGGTAGATGTTCTCGCCGCCGCGGATGATCATGTCCTTCAGTCGGCCGGTGATCCGGTAGGTGCCGTCAGGATCCTTGCAAGCCAGGTCCCCGGAATGGAGCCAGCCTTCGGCATCCACGGTGCCGCGGGTGGCTTCCGGCATTTTGTAGTAGCCCTTCATGGTGTTGTAGCCCCGGGAGCAGAATTCACCGTTGGTGCCGCAGGGGACTTCCTCGCCGGTTTCCGGGTCAATGATCTTACACTCCACATGAGGGAAGTCATAGCCCACAGTGTTGGTTCTCAGGTCCAGCGGATCGGTCCAGGCGGACATGGTGCTGCCGGGAGAGGATTCGGTCTGACCATAGACACTGACGATGCCCCGCATATTCATTTCATCCGGCTGGGCAGCCCGGCGCATCAGCTCGGGAGGACAGCCCGCGCCGGCCATGATACCGGTGCGCATATAGGAAAAATCGGTTTTCCGGTAATCCGGGTGATTGAACATGGCGATGAACATGGTTGGCACGCCGTTGAAGCAGGTGATCCGCTCCTGATTGATGCAGGCAAGGGAGGATTTTGCGGAGAAATAGGGCAGGGGGCACAACGTTGCGCCGTGGGTCATGGAGGAGGTCATGGAGAGCACCATGCCGAAGCAATGGAACATGGGCACCTGGATCATCATCCGGTCGGCGGTACTCAGTCCCATCCGGTCGCCGATACACTTGCCGTTGTTCACCACGTTGTAGTGGGTCAGCATGACGCCCTTGGGGAATCCGGTGGTGCCGGAGGTGTACTGCATGTTGCACACATCGTCGGGATGGATGGCGGCAGCGTAGCGGTAAACTTCTTCCACGGGAACCATGCTGGACCGGGCCATGGCCTCGTCGAAGGTCAGGCAGCCGGGCTGCCGGAAGTCCACGGTGATGACGTTGCGCAGGAAGGGCAGCCGCTTGCAGTGCAGGGGAGAGCCTGCCTTGGCTTTGGCGATTTCCGGGCAGATCTCATTCATGATCTTCCGGTAATTGGAATCCAGAGCGGATTCAATCATCACCAGGGTGTGGGTGTCAGACTGCCGCAGCAGATATTCCGCTTCGTGGATTTTGTAGGCGGTGTTCACGGTGACCAGCACCGCGCCGATTTTGGTGGTGGCCCAGAAGGTGATGTACCAGGCGGGGACATTGGTGGCCCAGATGGCTACCTTCATGCCGGGGCGGACACCCAGGGATACCAGGGCCCGGGCAAAATTGTCCACATCCTCCCGGAATTCTTCGTAGGTGCGGGTGTAGTCCAGGGTGGTGTACTTGAAGGCATATTGATCCGGGAATTCCTCTACCATCCGATCCAGCACCTGGGGGAAGGTCAGATCAATCAGGTCATCCTTTTTCCACACATACTGGCCGGAACCGTCGTGGTTGTAGTACAGGCTCTTTTTCCTGGTCCGGGTGTTGCCGAACCGGCTCATGTAGTTGACGAAATGAGGGAAGATGATTTCCCGGTCCTGCAGGTCTTCCATCCATTCCGGCTTCCATTCCAGGGAAACGAAGCCGTCATAGTTGATGGAGCTGAGGGCGCGGACCATTTCCTCCACAGGCAGGTTGCCCTCGCCGATGAGGTTATAGGTATGCTGGTCGTCGGAGTCCCGGAGGTGGACGTGCCTGACGTAGGTACCCAGATTCTTGATGGTGGTATCGGCGCTTTCACCGAAGTCCCGGTAGGGATGGTGCATATCCCACAGGGCGGCCAGATAGTCGCTGGCGTAGCTTTCCAGGAGGCAGCGAAGCCGGGCGGTGTCGGCGTAGATGCCGCTGGTTTTCAGCAGCAGGCAGACATTCAGATCCTCTGCCAGGGGCAGCAGCCGCTCCAGGTTGGAATGAATCTGATCCTCGTTGGCTCTGGATGCCCAGGCCACAACATAGGGAACCTGCAGGTCGTGGGCCATGGCCATCATGTCGGCCACGGTGTCGGCATTTTCTGTGTTTTCCGACAGATCCATGGAGGTATCCAGACAGGGAATGGACAGCTTCAGGTCTTTCAGATGCCGGACTGTGGCGGCGATCTTGTGCTTGTGGAAGGGACCGCCCCGGTCTGTCAGGTCAGGGAATTTAAACAGGTTGTATACTTCAATGCCCATGAACTTCATGTCCAGGGCAGCGGTCAGCAGCTCGTCCCAGCTCAGGTCGCCCCAGCCGCGGGTGGAAAAGGAGAGTTTCATACGGTTTCCTCCTCATAAACGATTTTGTTCAGGGCATTGATGTAGGCGCGGATGCTGGCCCCGATGATATCCGTGGAGGTGCCCCGGCCGGAGTGAACCTTGCTGCCGGAGCGCAGCTTTACCACGGTCTGACCCATGGCCTCCCGGCCCTCGGTGACGGCCTGAATCTGGAAATCGTCCAGCTCATAGTGCTGGCCTGTGATCTGCTCGATTGCCAGGAAAGCGGCGTCGATGGGGCCGTCACCAATGCAGACACCCTCCAGTGCCTTTCCGTTCTTATGGAGCTTCAGGTGGGCGGTGGCGGAAATGGTGTTGCCGGAGGTGACCACATAGCTCTCCAGCTGATAGGTAGGGGGCACCTGCATGGCGACGGTTGCCACGATGGCATCCAGTTCCTTGGCACCCACCTTTTCTTTTTTGCCGGCGATGGCCTGGAAGGCTTCATAGACCTTGACGCCATCCTCCTCGGACAGGTCGTAGCCCAGCCGGGAGGCCATTTTCATGACGGCGGTCAGGTCATCATGGGCGGTCAGATACAGGCTGCCGTCGTCCTCCTGAACGCCGTTGTCGAAGGGAGAATTCTTGCTGCGGCCGGTCTGGCACATCCAGGCGATCTGGCTGGTGATCCGCTTCATAATGGTGGTGTGAACCCGGCAGGTAACGCCATAAACATCACCCTTGGCGGACAGGGCTCTTGCCACATTGGGAAGACTCACCACATTCAGACGGTAGGAAGCGGCTTTGATTTCTCTGGCGCCGTAACGGACACCGGCAATGGCGCAGGCGTCGGCCATGGACAGGCTGTCGCTGCAGGAGATACCCAGGCACACATCCTTTAAAGAGGGAACATTGGCATACAGCTCCCGGAGGAAGGCGGTGAATTCATTGGGCAGCATGGCGCCGGCGGTGTCGCAGACGGTGACGGTTTTCGCGCCGGACGCAATGGCGGCAGCGGTGGCCTCATAGAGGAAGGCAGGATCGCTGCGGGTGGCATCATCGGCCACGAATTCCACATCGGTGCAGACCTTGCAACACTGCGCAATGGTTTCCTTGATGGCGGTCAGCATGGCCTCCGGCTTCTTGTGGAACAGGTATTCCATCTGTACCGGGCTGACGGGAGCACAGACCTGCAGTCTTGCCTTCTTTGCTTCCTTCAGAGCGTTCCAGGTCAGCTGGACGCTCTCGGCGTTCAACGCCACCGGTACAGCAATGATGCTGTTTTTGACTGCGGCAGCCACAGACTTGATCCGCAGGGCATCGATCTTGCTTTGCTGGATCGGTTCGAGCTCAATAACGGAAACCCCCAGTTTGTCCAGCAGCTTGCTCAGCTCGATTTTTTCCTTAAAGGACAGGGAAAGGTCAGGCCCTGTCTGCTTCATGGTCACATCGCTGATTCGAATTTCATTCATAGTGCATAACTCCTTTTTTGTTGCCCGGAGAATAAAAAAGTCCCCGAGGCGCATTTGCCTCAGGGACGAATCTAAACATTCGCGGTACCACCCTGATTACCTCCCATGGGGAGATCCCTTCAGACTCCAGCAAGTCCTATCCCGATAACGGGGGCAACCGGGCTGCATTACTAAGCGTGTGCCGTTCACACAGCCGACTCAGGAACCAGATCGCTTTCTTTCTTCGTACCGGCTCACACCATCCGCCGGCTCTCTGTAGACATCCAAAAGAAGCAAGTTTTCCTTCAAAGTCTTTCACTGATATACAAGTGTCATTAAAACATAAACTGATGGATTTGTCAACAGTGAGTTTTTCGAAATTCTGTGGTATTTTGCTCAAGAAGAAAGCAGAATACCCTTCTACCTGAGTTATGTCAGAAATCGTGAAAATCACTCCGATTCAGGGAGAAGTCAAAAAACCCTCCGGGACAAGCAGAAAAACCGCCGCACTTCCACCCATGTAGCAGATAGAAATGCGACGGTTGGGAAATTGAAAAAGTCCATCGGACACGTTTCCCAGAAGGTACTTACCGCCCAGCTCTGGGATATGGATGAAAGCGGTCTTGTAAGATGCAAGATCTATGCAGAGATACCGCCTCATGTAGAATATACGTTGACTGACTTGGGTTATCGTTTGAAGCCTATTTCGTACTATTAATACGATATCTTGATAATGATAATGCATTTTTATCAAGATATTCCTCCAGACACATGCCGGTTTCGTACATCTTCTTTGCAGCTTCCTTACCCACATACCGATAATGCCACGGCTCATAGCCAATGCCGGTGAGATGGCATTTGTCAGCAGGGTATCGTAGTATGAATCCGTAGCGGTATGCGTTCTCCATCAACCATTTCTGCTCCGCTGTTTTTTCCTGCCGTTCATCCAACATCCGATAGCTCTCTGCAACGATATCAACCGCAAGCCCCAGCTGATGTTCGCTGGTACCGGGCACCGCCACCCATCTGCCGGCTTCGGTTTCCGCTCTCTCCCGGGAATATCCCTGTTCCCGCAATCGGCGGATCTTATTGGAATAGAGAGACTCTTGCATCTCGGTGGTTCGGTAAGAGGAACAAATCAGAGGTGAAAGTCCCTCTGCCCGGGCATCGTCCATCATTTTCTGCAAATCCGGGTAAACCCGGGAATCAATTTCCTGCCCATCGCCGATCTGGGTCAGATTCACACTGAAATCATCCGGCAGGGGATTCCAGGGATTGACCAAAAGCAGCTTCCAGTCCACGGCCGGATCCGGGATCTCAATTCGTTCTCCGGAGGGTATCATTTCGAGGACACGGAACCGCTGCTCGCCATGGGCCGGGTCTGCAACGGTTCCGGCTGGGAAGAGAATGATCAGATAACCATTCTGATCCAGTTCAAATTGTGTTTGTTCGTTGATTGTCACATAATTGCTCAGAGGCGCATGATCTACCACCGGATAATACCGAACTCCTGGTTTTTTTACCATTCGGTTTTCCATCTGCATGGTGACCGTATCTGTTATGAATTGCACATAGCTCTCTCCCAGCAGAGCTTCCAGGGTCAGGGAGGGTTCCGGCTCGGTTTCAATTGAGGGTTCTGGTTCCGTTTCAGTTGGGGTGGTAGCATCAGGGGACTCCGTGGGTTGGCATATTGGCCAGCTAACGCAGATGAATATACACAGACAAATCATTGCAAGCAGAATCAAAAGGATTCGCTTTCCTTTTTTAGTAATTTTCATTTGCTTTCCTTTCTTTTTATTTTGTGAAGCCAATGCCGGCTCGGATTTCAATACGTTTCGGAAAACCGTTACGGCAGCAATCTCCTCCTCTCCGCAGGTTCCGAGACAAATGAAGGTCAGCAGCAGAATCAGAAGTATACCAACATAGATTTTTTGCAGCATTTTCATTTTCCTTTCCCCGGCGTAATGGAACCACTGTGTTTTCATCTATTATAGACGTTTTCGCCCCCGGATTCGTTTCATCCGAAACAAATTTTTTCAGGAATTTCCTCTGTTTTTCCGCTGGCAACATACAGTCCCGTTTTGCTGCCGTATTTTTCTTCCAGAAACTTCAGCGCCGCCTGGGCTTCTTCCTGGGTTTTAAACTGCCCAATGATATAGTGTAACACATCATTGACAAATCTGCATAATGATTCTGGTCTGCATCCGTACGCAGAGCCAAAAAATTTTTGAATCTTTTTGAGAAAAACATTTGACTTTTCTGGAAAGACATGTTACAGTAGCGGAAATACAAAAAAGGCTGTGACGAAGACGGTCAGGACTTTTCTCTTTCAGAGAGTTGCCGGGTGGTGAAAGGCAACAGAGGGCAGTCCGCGAGACCCATCACTTCCGAGCCGGAGGGCCGAAGAAAGCTTGAGGTTCTCACGTCTGCCCGCGTTAAGGGATAGGGCTTGTTGGAGCCTGAAGGGACGGCCGAAATGGCCGTAATTTGAGTGGTACCGCGGGTATGCCTTTACTCGTCTCAAGAAGATTTCTTGAGGCGATTTTTTTATTTTCATTTGGAAAGGACATGAGATTATGACCAATCAGAACCCTACAACACAATTGATGGATATCGCCATGCGTATCCGGGATATGCGGGAAATTTTGGGCTTCAGCATGCAGAAGATGGCGGAGCAGACCGAGGTCTCCGAGGAAGATTACAAGCGCTATGAGTCCGGCACCGTGGACCTGCCCTTTACCTTCCTGCATAAGTGTGCCAAGGTATTCGGCGTGGAAATCACGGTTTTGCTGGAGGGCCACAGCGCCCGTCTGTCCGGCTATACCGTCACCCGCCGGGGCAAGGGTCTGGTCACCGCCAGTGAAGATGGCATCACCATCCAGGACATGGCTCCCATGTTCCGTAAGAAGCTGGCCACCCCTTACTGGGTCACTTATCAATATTCCGCTGAACTGCAGAATCAGCCCATCCACACCACCACCCACGCCGGTCAGGAATTTGACCTGGTGATCAAGGGCGCCATGCGAGTAAAGGTGGGCGACCGGGAAGAGACCTTGAGGGAAGGCGACAGCATCTTCTATAAATCCTCCACGCCCCACGGCATGATTGCCATCGACGGACAGGACTGCGTGTTCCTGGCCATGATCATGGTCAGCGACACCACTGACCAGCCCCTGTTCATCGGTCAGAGCCGCACGAACAATCCCCACAACAAGGTGCTCTGCGAAAAGTTCATCCATGCGGAAGAGGACGAAAACGGCGCCTTGAAGGGCGTGACGTTCGATGGTGCGGACGAATATAACTTCGCTTTCGATACGGTGGATGCCATTGCCCGTCGGGCTCCCGACAAGCTGGCCATGGTCCATATTGCAAACGATATGACCGAGCGCCGCTTTACCTTTAAGGATATGAAGGATGCCTCTTCCCAGAGCGCCAACTATTTCAAGTCCCTGGGCATCCGGCGGGGCGACCGGGTCATGCTGGTGCTCAAGCGCCATTACCAGTTCTGGTTCGCCATTCTGGGTCTGCACAAGCTGGGTGCCATTGCCATCCCGGCCACCAATCAGCTGGTGGAAAAGGACTTTGTCTACCGCTTCACCGCCGCGGATGTGAGCGCTGTGATCTGTACCGCTGATGGGGACACCGCCCACCAGGTGGAACTGGCCGAAAAGACCGCCAACATGAATCTGACCAAGATTCTGGTTGGCGGTGGACGGGACGGCTGGCATGACTTTGACTGGGAGTATGGTCTCTTCAGCCGCCGCTTCGAGCGGACCGCCGATGCCCCCTGCGGCAGCGATCCCATGCTGATGCTCTTCACCTCCGGCACCACCGGCTATCCCAAGATGGCCATGCACAGCTACAAGTACGCCCTGGGTCACTATGTCACCGCCAAGTATTGGCACCTGTGTGAGCGGGACGGCCTCCACTTCACCATTTCCGAAACCGGCTGGGGCAAGGCCCTGTGGGGCAAGCTCTATGGACAGTGGCTCTGCGAAGGCGCCGTCTTTGTCTATGACTTTGACCGCTTTGACGCCACCAAGATCCTGCCTATGTTCGCAAAATACAACATCACCACCTTCTGCGCTCCTCCCACTATGTACCGTATGCTCATCAAGCAGGACCTCAGCGGTTACGATTTATCCTCCATCCACCATGCCACCACAGCCGGCGAGGCATTGAACCCCGAGGTGTTCTACAAGTTCGAGCAGGCCACGGGCCTCAGAATCGCCGAGGGCTTCGGCCAGACGGAAATGACCCTGGGCATTGCCAACCTGGTGGGCACTCAGCTGAAGCCCGGCGCCATGGGCAAGCCTGTGCCCGGTTACGGCATCGATCTGGTGGACGCAGACGGCAACCCTGTCCCCGACGGCATCAACGGCGAAATCGTCATCCGCACAGAACCCAAGGCCACCTGCGGCGTGTTTATGGGCTACTACCGGAACCAGGAAGCCACCGACGCGGTCTGGCACGATGGGATGTACCACACCGGCGACCTGGCCTGGCGGGATGAGGACGGCTACTACTGGTATGTGGGCCGTGCCGACGATGTGATCAAGTCCTCCGGCTACCGTATTGGACCCTTTGAGATCGAATCCACCATCATGGAGCTGCCCTATGTTCTGGAGTGTGGCGTCTGCGCTGCGCCGGATGAGGTAAGAGGTCAGGTGGTCAAAGCCTGTATTGTTCTGGTTCCCGGCACCGAAGGCACCGAGCAGCTGAAGAAGGATATTCAGAATTACGTCAAGCACCGCACCGCGCCTTACAAGTACCCCCGGATTGTGGAATTCCGGACGGAACTGCCCAAGACCATCAGCGGCAAGATTATCAGAAGTAAGCTGTAAATATATCAGGCGTACTGCTTTAAGGGAGGGGGAAGCCCCTCCCTTGGAATAAAGCTGCGTGTCTGCATGGTGACAACAAATATCTCTGAGACAAGCACCTTGACTATTGACAATTTCAAAAATTAGTGGTAAGATTCTTTCAATCCGCAAAGGCATAGACGGAGAGGGACCAGGTGGGAGCACCCCAGAGAAGTGGCGGTTGGTGCGAGCCATGGATGTGAAAACCGGGTCTGTCGCTCCCAAGCCGGAGAGAAGAACGCTTTTGGGCAAGTAGAACTCTCCCGTGTCAGCTACGTCAGTGCTTAGGGCTTGTTGGAGCCTGATAAGGGGTATCCACCGTGAGGTGGGTGCAATTTGAGTGGTACCGCGGGTATGTGATTCACAGCTCGTCTCAAAGAATCTGTCTTTGAGACGAGTTTTTTATATAATTGAGGTGTTTTTATGGAAAAAACCATGACAGGCACGGACTTTAAGATCCGGGAAGTGGCTGGCCGTATCCGGGAGCTTCGTGAAATTTCCGGATTTACCGTAGAAGAAATGGCGGCACGCACCGGTGTCACCGTGGAAGAATATGTGGCCTGCGAGGCAGGTCAGCGGAATTTAAGCATTGCGTTCCTGTACCGCTGCACCCTGAGCTTCGATGTGGACATGGGCGACCTGTTGGAAGGCCGGAGCCCCAAGCTGCGCCACTATGACCTGACCCGCCGGGGCGAAGGCCAGCGCATTGAGGAAGCCAACCACATGGTGGGCTATAACCTGGCTGCCGACTTCCGCAACCGCATTGCCCTTCCCCTGTACATGAAGATGAAGTACCGCCCTGGAGCGGAGTACGAGGACATTGAGCTGAACACCCATGAGGGCCAGGAGTGCGACATCGTCATCAGCGGCCACATGAAGATTCAGATCGGCGGTCATACGGAAATTCTCCACGCCGGCGATACCATTTACTATGATTCCTCCGTGCCCCATGGCATGATTGCCGTCAATGGCGAGGACTGTGAATTCTACGCCTTCGTCCTGAGCAACTCCGCCGCCCGTGAAAACGAGCAGGCCGCCGTTCAGGCCACGCCGGATACCAAGCCCCGGCAGCGGGACAAGACCCCCCGTATTTACCGGAAATTCATCGACCGCACCCTGGAAAACGGCCAGATTACCGCCATCAGCTTCAAGGATCCCGAGCATTTCAATTTTGCCTTTGATGTGGTGGACGAATTGGGCAGGAATAAGCCTGAGAAGCTGGCCATGCTCCATGTCGCCGGGGACGGCACCGAGCACCGCTTTACCTTCCAGGACATCAAGAAGGAATCCGGCCGGGCCGCCAACTATTTTAAGCAGCTGGGCATCCAGCGGGGCGACCGGGTCATGCTGGTGCTGAAGCGGCATTATCAATTCTGGTTCGCCGTCCTGGGTCTGCACAAGCTGGGCGCCGTGGCCATTCCCGCCACCAACCAGCTGCTGGAAAAAGACTTTACTTACCGCTTTGCAGCCGGCAATGTGAAGGCGATTCTATGCACTGCCGATGGCGATGTATCCGACGCTGTGGATGCCGCCGCTGCCAAGAGCCCCAACCTGACTTACAAGATTATGGTGGGAGGCAAAAAGGAAGGCTGGCACGACTTTGATGCCGAATATCCTGTTTACAGTTCCCACTTCCCCCGGGCAGAGGACGCTCCCTGCGGCAGCGATCCCATGCTGATGTTCTTCACATCCGGCACCTCCGGCTATCCCAAGCTGGCGGCCCACAACTATAAATACCCCCTGGGCCATTTCATCACCGCCAAGTACTGGCACCGTGTCAACCCCGAGGGCCTGCATCTGACCATTTCCGACACCGGCTGGGCCAAGTCCATGTGGGGCAAGCTCTATGGCCAGTGGCTCTGTGAGGCAGCCATCTTTGTCTATGACTTTGATCGGTTCGATGCCGAGAAGATTCTGCCCATGTTCGCCAAGTACCACATTACCACCTTCTGCGCGCCGCCCACCATGTACCGGATGCTGGCCAAGCAGGATCTGAGCCGGTTTGACCTTTCTTCCATCGAGCATGCCTCCACCGCCGGTGAAGCATTGAATCCCGAGGTGTACCGCCAGTTCCAGAAGGCCACAGGCCTGGACATCATGGAAGGCTTCGGCCAGTCCGAGAGCACCCTGATTATCGGCAACCTGAACGGCAGCGACCACAAGCTGGGCTCCATGGGCAAGCCGGTGCCCCTGTACGATGTGCATCTTTTGGATGTGGAGGGCAAGGAAGTGGACACCGGTGAAACCGGCGAAATCTGCATCAATATCGCGGGGGGCCTGCCCTGCGGTCTGGCTTACTGCTACGAGGGAAATCCGGAAGTCACCGCCGAAACCTGGCATGACGGCTATTATCACACCGGTGACCTGGCATGGCGTGATGAGGAAGGCTTCTACTGGTATGTTGGCCGTGCTGATGACGTAATCAAGTCCTCTGGCTACCGCATTGGACCCTTTGAAATTGAATCCACCATCATGGAACTGCCCTATGTTCTGGAGTGCGGCGTCTCTGCCGCTCCCGATGAGGTTCGCGGCCAGGTGGTCAAGGCCAGCATTGTGCTGGTGAAGGGCACCGAGGGCACCGAGGAACTGAAGAAGGAAATTCAGAATTACGTCAAGCACCGCACCGCGCCTTATAAGTACCCACGGATTGTCGAATTCAAGGAGTCACTGCCGAAAACGGTCAGCGGTAAAATTATCCGAAAGAAACTGTGATACCCATGAAACACAAACGCTTAACCTTATTTGCCGGCCATTACGGCAGCGGCAAGACCAATATCGCCGTGAACTATGCGATTGCCCTGGCGAACGAAGGAAAAGATGTGGTCATTGCCGACTTGGACATTGTCAATCCCTATTTCCGCACCAAGGACAGTGCGGCCCGGCTGGAAAAAGCCGGGGTGAGTCTGATTTCCCCCCAGTTTGCCAATTCCAATGTGGATCTACCTGCCCTTCCCGCCGAAGGCTACCGCCTGGTTCAGGACAAAAGCATTTACGGTGTCATGGACATCGGCGGAGATGACCGGGGCGCCTACGCCCTGGGCCGCTATGTGCCCTACATCCTGGAGGAGAACAACTACCGGATGGTGTTTGTGGCCAATTGTTACCGGCCCCTGACCCGCACACCGGAGGATGCGCTGGAGGTGATGCGGGAAATTGAAGCCGCTTGCGGCCTGCGCTTCACCGACCTCATCAATAACTCCAATCTGGCTTCTGAGACCACCCCCGAAACGGTGCTGGAATCTCAGGCGTATATGGAAAAGCTCAGCAAGCTCTGCGGCCTGCCCCTCTTTGCCACCACGGCGGAAAGCAGTGTGGCGGCACAGCTGGCCGATATTCCCAACGTTTTTCCCCTGCAGCTGCAGGAAAAATATTTTGACTTACCATCCCAGAAGCCGGGCAACCGACCTCTGTGGGGTTAAAGACACCCAAGGAGGAAAAATACATGGCAAAAGTCACATTTAACACCGATCTGTGCAAGGGCTGCGGCCTGTGTGTCAATGCCTGCCCCAAGGGCATCCTGGCCATTGACGCTGACCAGATCAACAAAAAAGGCTATTCCCCCGCTGTGATGACCGATCAGGACAAGTGCATCGGCTGCGCCTTCTGCGCCACCATGTGCCCTGACTGCATCATCACCGTGGAGAAGTAAGGAGGTTTATCATGGCAGAACGCGTATTGATGAAAGGCAACGAGGCCATTGCGGAGGCCACCATCCGGGCCGGCTGCCGCCATTACTTCGGCTATCCCATCACCCCCCAGACGGAAATCGCAGCTTATATGGCAAAGAAGATGCCCAAAATCGGCGGTGTCTTCCTTCAGGCCGAGAGCGAAATCGCTTCCATTAACATGGTCTACGGCGCCGCCGCCACCGGCTGCCGGGTCATGACCTCCTCTTCCAGCCCCGGAATTTCCCTGAAGACCGAGGGCCTGAGCTACATTGCCGGTTCTGACATCCCCGCCTTCGTGGTCAACGTCCAGCGTGGCGGCCCTGGCCTGGGCGGCATCCAGCCCTCCCAGTCTGATTACTTCCAGGCCACCAAGGGCGGCGGTCACGGTGACTACCGGATGATCGTCCTGGCCCCTGCTTCCGTGCAGGAAATGGCCAGCCTGACCATCAAGGGCTTCAACCTGGCGGACAAGTATCGGATGACCGCCATGATCCTGGCAGACGGCACCATTGGCCAGATGATGGAGCCCATCTCCTTCGAGGATGCGGAGGTTGAGCATTACGAAAAGCCCTGGGCCCTGACAGGAACCGAGTGCAAGCGGGAGCATAACATTGTCAACTCCCTGTACCTGCAGCCCGACAAGCTGGAAATGAAGAATTTCGAGCGGTACGAGCGTTACAAGATCGTGGAAGAGAACGAGCCCATGTGGGAAGAGTACATGATGGATGACGCAGAAATCTGCGTGGTGGCCTTCGGCATCGCTTCCCGCGTGGCCAAGAATGCGGTTGTCGCCGCCAGAGCCGAGGGCATCAAAGTGGGCCTGATCCGTCCCATTACCCTGTGGCCCTTCCCCACGGCTGCCCTGCGCAAGGCTGCCGATCAGGTGAAGCAATTCATTTCCGTGGAACTGAACATGGGCCAGATGATCGAAGACATCCGGCTTGCCACCGAGTGCAAGCGTCCTGTCTCTCTGTGCAACCGGGCAGGCGGCATGATCCCCAGCCCCGAGCAGGTGCTGGAATCCATCCGCAAGGCCCAGAAAGGAGAATAAATCATGGCTGTTGTTTTTGAAAAACCCAAGGCATTGACCGATGCCGTTCTCCATTACTGCCCCGGCTGCCCTCATGGCATCATCCACCGTCTGGTGGCGGAAGCCATTGACGAATTGGGCATCGAAGGCAAGGCCATTGGTGTGGCCCCTGTTGGCTGTGCCGTTATGGCCTATGATTACTTTGCCTGCGACATGATCGAGGCTGCCCATGGCCGTGCCCCCGCTGTGGCCACCGGCATCAAGCGCTGCCGTCCTGATAACATCGTCTTTACTTACCAGGGCGATGGCGACCTGGCCTCCATCGGCATGGCGGAAACTGTCCATTCTGCCGCCAGAAACGAGAATATCACCATCATCTTTGTCAACAATGCCATCTACGGCATGACTGGCGGTCAGATGGCTCCCACCAGCCTCCCCGGCCAGGTGACGCAGACCTCTCCCTATGGCCGTGACGTGAAGCACTGCGGCTGGCCCATCCGTGTCAGTGAAATGCTGGCTACTCTGGAAGGCCCCGAGTACATCGCCCGGGTAGCCGTCAACAACGTCAAGAACGTGAAAAATGCCAAGAAGGTCATCAAGAAGGCCTTCGAGAATCAGATTCAGGGCAAGGGCTTCTCCCTTGTGGAGGTCATTTCCGCCTGTCCCACCAACTGGGGCATGACACCCCAGAAGGCCCTGGAGTGGGTGGAGAGCGATATGCTGCCCTACTACCCCCTGGGTGTCTACAAAGACAGAAGTGCTGCAAAGGAGGCGGAGTAACATGAAGACAACGCAGATCCTGCTGGCCGGTTTCGGCGGCCAGGGTATTCTCTTTGCCGGTAAATTTCTGGCCTACAAGGGCCTGGTCCAGGACATGCAGGTTTCCTGGCTGCCTTCCTACGGCCCGGAAATGCGCGGCGGTACCGCCAACTGCAACGTCATCCTGTCCGATACCCCTGTGGGCTCTCCCATCGTTACCACCCCGGATGTGCTGGTTGCCATGAACCTGCCCTCTTTGCAGAAGTTTGTGGACACCGTGGCCCCCGGCGGCATCATCGTCCTGGATTCTACTCTGATCCAGGCCAGGGTGGAGCGGACCGATGTGAAGGTCTGCTATGTGCCTGCCACGCAGATGGCCAAGGACGCAGGTTTTGCGTCTCTTGCCAACATGATCCTGGTGGGCAAGGTGCTGAAGGAGTCTGCCTGCGCTGATTTTACCGGAAACAAGGAGACCCTGGAAACCTTTATCCCCCCCAAGAAGGCAAACCTCATCGATGCCAACTGCGCCGCCCTGCAGATGGGCTACGATTACGAAGGCTAAGATAATTCCGGAGACCCAGAGGTTATCCTCTGGGTCTTTTTGCTGTCTGGATTGGCCTGGGAGAGGGAAGGATGTGGCTGCTGCCCTTGCGAAAATGCCAAAATTGGTATATACTACTACCAAATGATTTAGCAGCAGGAGGGATATCTTTGGATTTTAAGGTTTTGGCAGTAGGCGATGTGGTGGGCAATCCCGGCCTGGAGCGGATTCGCCGGAATTTGCGGCAGCTCAAACGAAAAACCGGGGCCGACTTTGTCATCGTCAATGGTGAAAATGCGGCGGTGGTGGGCATTACCCCCCATCAGGCAGAGGACATTCTGGATGCCGGGGCGGACTGCATCACCATGGGCAACCATACCTGGGGCAAGCGGGAAATTGTGGACTATATGGAGGACTGTCCCCAGATCATCCGGCCCGCCAATTATGCGCCCCAGGTGCCCGGTCGGGGATGGCAGATTTTCGAGACCAAAGTGGGAGAGGTGGCCGTGGTCGATCTCATCGGCCGGTGCAATATGGACTATGGCCCGGACAACCCCTTTTTGATGATTGATAAGATTTTGAAACAGATCCAGACGAAGATCGTTCTGGTGGAGATTCACGCGGAAGCAACCTCTGAAAAGCTGGCCATGGGCTATATGCTCGATGGCCGGGTCAGCGCCGTGTGGGGAACCCATACCCATGTACCCACCGCCGATGCCCAGGTGCTGCCCAAGGGAACCGGTTATGTGACAGACCTGGGCATGACCGGGCCGAGACACTCTGTGCTGGGCATCCGGCCGGAACTGTCCATTCAGAAATTCCGGGGAGATCTGACGGAGCGTTACCGCTGGGCAGAAGGCCCCACCAAGCTGGAGGCGGTTCTGTTCACCATTGATTCTGTCACCGGAACTTGCCGGAAGGTGGAGAGGGTAGACGAATGGGATTGAAAATATTACACAGCGCTGATTGGCACATGGATGCGCCCTTTACCTCCTTTTCAGAGGAGCGCAGAGCGCTGCTGCGCCGGGAACAGCTGAAAATTCCCGGAAAAATTGCGGAAGTTTGCCGCCGGGAGCACTGCGATCTGGTGCTGCTGGCCGGTGACCTGTTCGATGGAAAGCCGGCCCGGGATGCGGTGGACGCCGTCAAAAAAGCCCTGGAAGAATGTGCTGTCCCGGTGTTTGTGTCGCCGGGAAACCATGATTACTGTCAGCCGGGATCGCCCTGGCTGGAGGAATCCTGGCCGGAGAACGTCACGGTATTCAAAGGGGATCTGGAAGCAAAGGATTTGCCGGAACTACACTGCCGGATCTATGGTGCCGGCTACCGCAGCATGGACTGCGATCCACTGCTGGATGGCTTCCGGGCGGAAAAAACCGGAGCATATCAGATTGCGGTGATTCATGGGGATCCGGTCACGGCCCGGTCGCCCTATTGCCCCATCACAGCGGCCCAGATCCGGGATTCCGGCCTGGACTATCTGGCACTGGGCCATATCCATAAAGCAGGGATGTTCCGCACCGGGGACACCCTCTGCGCCTGGCCCGGCTGCCCCATGGGACGGGGCTGGGATGAGACCGGCGACAAAGGCATCTGTATTGTGACGCTGGAAACAGAGGCAAAAGTGCGTTTCATGCCCCTGGACAGTATTCGGTTTTTCGAACTGGAAGCAGATCTGTCCGGCGGCGCCGAGTCGGCCCTGGACAGCCTTCTGCCGGCTGCCGGATGTGAAGATTTCTTCCGGATCACCCTGACCGGACAATCGGATCTGGAAGCGGACGTACTCCAGCGCCGCTATGGGGATTTTCCCAATCTGTTCCTGCGGGACAGAACGCTCCCCAAACTGGACCTGTGGGAGGATGTGGGCAGTGACACCTTCCGGGGCACTTATTTCCGGTTGCTGCAACAGCAGGCCGAGACCGATTCCCGGGCCCTTCTGGCAGCGGAACTCTCGAAAATGATCCTCACCGGAAGGGAGGTCAAGCTGCCGTGAGAATTTACAAAATGACCGCCACCTTCGGCAAGTTGGAGCATGAAACCCTGACGCTGGAGCCGGGACTGAATATCATCGAAGCCCCCAATGAGTGGGGAAAGACCACCTGGTGCGCCTTCCTGATCACCATGTTTTATGGACTGGACACCCGGGCCAAAACCACCAAAACAGCCCTGGCAGACAAGGAAAAGTATGTCCCCTGGTCCGGCAGTCCTATGTCAGGCCGCATTGACCTGAACTGGAATGGGCGGGATATTACCATTGAACGCAGCACCAAGGGCCGTACGCCCATGGGCCAGTTCCGTGCCTATGAGACACAGTCCGGCATTGCCATTCCGGAATTGACCGCGGCCAACTGCGGTGTCCAGCTTTTGGGGGTGGAGCAGAGTGTGTATCGCCGGACCGGATTTATCCGGCAGTCGGAGATGCCCGTGATCCAGGACGATGCCCTGCGCCGGCGTTTGAATGCCCTGGTGACCACCGGCGATGAAACCGGTGACAGCGACCGGCTGGCGGCGGAACTGAAGGATCTGAAAAACAAATGCCGCTACAACCGCAGCGGTCTGCTGCCCCAGGCGGAGAACCAGAAACGGGAACTGGAGGAAAAGCGGATTGAACTGGAATCCCTGCAGCTCCATTCCCGGAAACTGAAGGAGCGGCTGGGAGAAGTGAAAACCTGGCTGCGGGCCCTGGAAAACCATGAGGATGCGCTGCAGTACGCGGCGGCGGAAATCAATGCCCGAAGCGTGGCAGAAGCCCGGGACCAGCGGGATCAGGCGGAAGAAAAAATGACCCAGCTGGAGCAGCTTTGTGTCGGGCAGCCAAACCGGGAGGAGCTGGAAGCGAAAATCAGACAGATCCAGACCTTTCGGGAGGACCTGGAAAACTTCAGAATCGCAGAAACAGCGGTATATCAGCCGACGGTCCCTGTTCCACCGGAGGTGTTCCGGGGTATGACCCTGGAACAGGCGGAGAACATGACGGAAGCGGATTGCCGGAACCACGAACGGCTGCGCCGGGGCAAGCGGGAGCTGCTGTTCCTGATCCCGGCCTTTGTCTGCCTTCTTCTGGGCGCCCTGGCCCTGGGAATGAAGGTGTGGGCTGGGGCCGCCTTGCTGCCGGCGGTGTTGATTCTGCTGATTCTGGGACTGCGCAGGCGCAGCGCCCGGCAGCAGGAGCAGGAGCGTCTGGAACGGAAATATGGCTCCGGAGATCCCAGCCGTTGGATGGAAATGCTGAGAAATTACAAAGCGGAAGATGCCGCCTTTGCGCAGGCCATGCAGGAGTATCGGGGGATTCGCGGTGATCTGGATATTCGGGCCGCCTTCCTGCAAAAGCAGCGGGAGGCGCTGTTCGGCAGTCAATCACCGGAACGGGTTCTGGAAACCTGGATGCAGATGCTCCGCCGTCAGGAAAACTACGAAGCTGCCTGCCGGGATTATTTCCAGCTCCAAAAGCACCTGAAAACTTTGCAGGACCTGGCCGGTGCCGACGTCCGAAAGCCCGCCATGGAGGACACCCTGACCTATTCGCCGGAGGAAACCCAAAAACTGCTGGCAGAAGCCCAGGCAGAGCAGCAGCGGCTTCAGAACCGGCTGGGGCAATACCAGGGTCGGATGGAAGCCCTGGGAGATGCGGATGCCCTGCAACGTCAGCTGCAGGAGGTGGAAGAACGCGTGGGCCGTCTGGAAGAAATTTATGAGGCAGCGGCCCTGGCGTTGGAGACACTGTCCCAGGCGAAGCAGGAACTGCAGAGGAAATTTGCCCCTCGGATTTCCCAGCGGGCCCGGGATCTGCTGGCGCAGCTGACCTCCGGCCGATATGACCGGCTGACCCTTGGGGAGGATCTGTCCCTGCTGGCAGGCGCCGGCCAGGAGGAGACTCTGCGGGAGATCCTCTGGCGCAGTGACGGCACCGTGGATCAATTGTACCTGGCCCTGCGGCTTGCAGTGGCGGAGGAACTGATCGGCGAAGTGCCGCTGGTGCTGGACGATGCCTTTATCCGTTTTGATGATACCCGCCTGGCGGCTGCGCTGGAGATCCTGAAGCAGGAGTCTTTGCAGAAGCAGGTCATCCTGTTTACCTGCCAGCACCGGGAAAAGGAACTGCTGGCATAATGGACCATAAAAAGAGCCTGTCCCATTCGGGACAGGCTCGATTGCTGTTTATGATATCAATTAGGCCTTTTCCAGAGCGAGCGTTCTGGTGGTCAGATCGCAGACCTCGCTGGGTCCAAAGTACTGGATGGCGCCGGGATAGGTGAAGCAGGTCTCGGTGGCCCATTCGGCTCTGTGTGCGGCAAAGTACTGGAAGGGCTTGCCATCCAGCTCCACCAGGGCCTTGCGGATGACAGGCTTGTCCTGGCCGTTTCTTCTCTCGATGTTCATCATCTTGGTGATGGGCATACCGCCGGCCACCCACTCTTCAGCGGGAGCCTGCAGGTTGGAAACCTTGGACAGGTAACCGGTGGCGCCATACTGAATCAGCATGAAGGCGTTGTAGCCCAGGGAGTAGCAGTAGTCGGCATCGAAGTTGGAGGGGAATGCGCAGCGGCCTTCGTAGCCCAGGAAGTGATGCAGGGCGGAGAACTTGCCCTTGTAGGTACCGGCAGCCTTACGGGCAGCCAGGTTGTCCTTCACCAGAGCGGAGAACAGCTTCTCAGACTCAATCAGGGAGACCTGAACGTTGCCGTGGGGATCCCGCTCCAGGAACAGCTGCTGCTGAATGTTCTCGGGCAGGATGGCAAAGACTTCCATGGACTGCTTGGTCAGACCTGCCTCGATAAAGGCATACTTGTCCTGCCAGGTGGGCAGTGCGTTGAACTCGGCAGTCTTTTCACCGGCCAGCAGTTCGTTGATCTCAGCAATCAGCACGGAGAACTCGGGAACGAATTCCACGATGCCCTCGGGGATGATGGCAACGCCGAAGTTCCAGCCCTTTGCGGCACGGGCAGCCACGGAATCTGCAATATAATCGGCAATCTGAGCCAGAGACATCTTCTTGGCGGCAACTTCCTCACCGATCAGGCAGATGTTGGGCTGGGTCTGCAGGGCGCACTCCAGAGCCACATGGGAAGCGGAACGGCCCATGACCTTCACGAAATGCCAGTACTTCTTTGCGGAGTTGGCATCACGCTGGATGTTGCCGATGATTTCACTGTAAGTCTTGGTGGCGGTATCGAAGCCGAAGGAGCACTCAATGTCCTCGTTCTTCAGGTCGCCGTCAATGGTCTTGGGGCAGCCGATCACCTGAATACCGGTGTTGTGGGCAGCGCAGTACTCAGCCAGAACAGCGGCGTTGGTATTGGAGTCGTCGCCGCCGATGATGACCAGGGCGGTGACACCATGCTTCTTGCAGTTCTCCACAACCACAGCAAACTGATCCTCGGTCTCCAGCTTGGTACGGCCGGAACCGATGATGTCAAAGCCGCCGGTGTTGCGGAACTGGTTGATGTATTCATCGTCGAAAATCAGGAAGTCATCGTCCAGCAGACCGCTGGGGCCGCCCTTGAAGCCGTACAGTTCATTGTCCTTGTTGGTGGCCTTCAGAGCGTCGTACAGGCCGCAGACAACATTGTGACCGCCGGGAGCCTGACCGCCGGAGAGAATCACACCGACAATGTGCTTCTTGGCCTCGGAGGTGTTTTGACCAAGTTCAAAAATGATCTCGTTCTTGCCGTAAGTGTTGGGGAACAGAGCCTTGATCTTTTCCTGATCCGCGACACTCTCCGTTGCGCCGCCGTTCTTGACACAAATCTCAGAAATACCGTTTCTGAGCATGCCGGGGAGCTTGGGGGTGTACTGGTATCTTGCAGTCTGCAGAGGGGACAGTTTCATCTTAAAACACTCCTTATGTAAATTTGCGCAAAATGTTACTCTATTATTATACGTCAAAACACGGCAAAGGTAAATAGTCATTTCGATCATTTTTCCGAAAGAAAGAGGCCACCGGAAGGCAAAGCTATACAAAACGATGGTTTTTGGGGCAGGCCTTCGGGAGAATGAATATTTTTATTGAAATACAGAAAAAATGTGGTATAATTATCTTGCTAAAAAGCGGGCTTCAGGTCCGTGACTAAGAAAGGAATTGATTCCAATGGCTCTTGTCAATACTACCGAGATGTTTAAGAAGGCCTATGACGGCGGTTACGCCATCGGTGCTTTCAACGTCAACAACATGGAAATCGTTCAGGGTATCACCGAGGCTGCCGGCGAGCTGAATTCTCCCGTCATTCTGCAGGTTTCCAAGGGCGCTCGTGCTTATGCCAACCACACCTACTTGGTGAAGCTGGTGGAAGCTGCCGTTGAGGAAAACCCCCAGATTCCCATTGCCCTGCATCTGGATCACGGCGACACCTTTGAGCTGTGCAAGTCCTGCATCGATGGCGGCTTCACCTCCGTCATGATTGACGCTTCCTCCAAGCCCTTCGAGGAGAACATCGCCCTGACCCGTCAGGTTGTTGAGTACGCTCACGATCACGGTGTTGTGGTTGAGGCAGAACTGGGCACCCTGGCTGGCGTGGAAGATGAAGTCAGTGTCGAGCACGGCGCTGAGAGCTACACCCGTCCCGAGGAAGTGGAAGAGTTCGTTTCCCGTACCGGCTGTGACTCCCTGGCCATTGCCATCGGTACTTCCCACGGCGCCTACAAGTTCAAGGCTTCCCAGTGCACCCGCAATGCCGATGGCATCCTGGTTCCCCCTCCCCTGCGTTTCGATGTGCTGCACGGCGTTATCGAGCGTCTGCCCGGTTTCCCCATTGTTCTGCATGGTTCTTCCTCCGTTCCCCAGGAGTTTGTCAAGATGGTGAATCAGTATGGCGGCAACATGCCCGATGCCATCGGCATCCCCGAGGAGCAGCTGCGTGAGGCTGCAAAGCTGGCTGTCTGCAAGATCAACATCGACTCTGACATCCGCCTGGCCATGACCGGCAACATCCGCAAGTACTTTGCTGAGCATCCTGATCACTTTGATCCCCGCCAGTACCTGAAGCCCGCTCGTCAGGCTGTCAAGGACATGGTGGCCCGCAAGATCATCAACGTTCTGGGTTCTGCCGGCAAGGCTTAATCTACATCACAAACAAAATGGACTCCCGATTTTGGGAGTCCATTTTTTGATCTCTGACCGGGCCAGCCGGATTGCGTCCGGCAGTTTTCGCAAATCTGCCGGAACTTTTCTTCCACCCCCTCTTGTAAAACGGTTCTTTTCATGGTAAAATATATCAGTTTGTTTAGAAAAACTTGTTTCGGAGGTCCATCTATGAACCTGTTTGCTCCCATTTAGTTTTTCCTCCGAGATTGGAATGTGATAAAGTGACTGATTATGGAGGAAAAAATGTCTAACTTAACCCAAGAAATCAGCCGCCGTCGGACCTTTGCCATCATCTCTCACCCCGACGCCGGTAAAACCACCCTGACCGAAAAATTTCTGCTGTACGGCGGCGCCATCGCCCAGGCAGGCGTGGTCAAGGGCAAGAAGAATTCCCGTGCTGCCACTTCCGACTGGATGGAGATCGAAAAGCAGCGTGGTATTTCCGTCACCTCGTCCGTCATGCAGTTCCAGTATGGCGGCTTCTGCATCAACATTCTGGATACCCCCGGTCACCAGGACTTCTCCGAGGACACCTACCGGACCCTCATGGCCGCCGACTCTGCCGTCATGGTCATCGACGGTGCCAAAGGCGTGGAGCCCCAGACCCGGAAGCTGTTTAAGGTCTGCGCCATGCGGCACATCCCCATTTTCACCTTCATCAACAAAATGGACCGGGAAACCAAAGATCCCTTCGACCTGCTGGACGAAGTGGAGCGGGAACTCGGCATTGAAACCTACGCCATGAACTGGCCCATCGGTTCCGGCAAAGACTTCCAGGGTGTTTACGACCGGGAAAAGAGTGAACTGGTGTTCTTTTCCGGCGCTTCCGGTAAGAACAAGGCCGACAAGCTGAGCGTTGACCTGTATGATCCCCAGGTGGCCGAAATCCTGGACAGCGAGGCCAAGCACCAGCAGCTGATTGACGACGTGGAACTGCTGTCTGCCGGTCGGGAAATGGACATGGAAGCGGTGAAGCGGGGCCAGCTGAGCCCTGTGTTCTTCGGCTCCGCGCTGACCAACTTCGGCATTGAGCCGTTCCTGGAAAACTTCCTGAAGCTGACTCCCCCTCCGCTGTCCCGGGTGGCTGACTGTGGCGAGATTGATGCCTTCAGCCCCGATTTTTCCGCCTTTGTCTTTAAGATCCAGGCCAACATGAACAAGGCCCACCGGGACCGTCTGGCCTTCATGCGGATCTGCTCCGGCAAGTTCGAGCGGGACAAGGAATATTTCCACGTTCAGGGCAAGAAGAAAATGCGCCTGAGCCAGCCTCAGCAGCTGATGGCTGCCGAGCGTGAAATTGTGGAAGAGGCCTATGCAGGCGACGTCATTGGCGTTTTCGATCCCGGTATCTTCGCCATCGGCGATACCATCACTGTCCCCAGCAAGAAGTTTGCGTATTCCGGTATCCCCACCTTTGCGCCTGAACACTTCTGCCGTGTGTCCGCCAAGGACTCCATGAAGCGCAAGCAGTTCGTCAAGGGCACGGAGCAGATTG
>JBJDYI010000168.1:0-2094 GCA_051867165.1 Faecousia sp.
CGAGCGTATATCGACGAGGTTTGGGGAAATTTGAAGCCATGAGATGAGTGTGCGAATCCGCATCCTGCCCAGGGGTCAGATGGCCCAGATGGGAACAATGAAGCTCTCACTGTCGATGGCCGTCAGCCCGTTCTTCATGCAGAGGATGGCGCCCTTTCCGCGGGGAACGGAGCCTTTGTCCAGCAGCTTGAACGGCCGGGTCAGCTGCGTTCCGGGATTCGCGGTCTTCTTGATCTCCATCGGGTGAAGCTGACCGTCAGTCTCAAGAACGATATCGATTTCCTTGGCGTCATTGTCCCTGTAGTAATACAGATGCGGTTCTTCACCTGCGTTGAAATAGGTCTTGACAATCTCAGCCACCGTGAAGTTTTCAAGGATCGCGCCATTGATGGCACCTGCCTCCAGCGTTTCCGGGCTTGACCACTTCGTCAGATACGCGACAAGGCCTGTATCATAGAAATACAGCTTGGGCTTGCTCACAGTGCGCTTCAGAAGATTGTTGGAGTACGGGTGCAGATAGAAAATGATGTCCGATTTTTCCAGAAGTCCGAGCCACTCCTGCACCTTCTCCGACCGCATGCCGTCCATATCATTGCCAATATCGGCATAGTTCACCATCTGTCCTGTACGGCAGGCAACGGCAGTGATGAACCGCAGGAACTCCACCGCCTCGATGGTGCCGTCCAGTTCGCGGATATCACGCTGAATGTAGGTCTGCAGATAGCTGGAGTAAAACAGGTTGCGGTTGGTGATGCGTCCGCTGACGATCGCCGGCATGGAACCCTTGAAGATTCTTTCAAACATTTCAGGCGTGTCCGCGGCATTCCTGCAGGAGACCCTTCTCTGGAGCTCATTCAGATCGAGCGTAAAGGGCTTGTTTTCATCCTGCCCATATATTTCGCCCTGGGACATGGTGGACATGTGCAGGATGCAGGCCCTTCCGGCCAGGGATTCTCCCGCCAGCTTCATGAGCTTGAATGCCTGTGAGCCGGTCAGCCAGAAATCACCGTATCGCTGATCTCGGTCAGCATGGATCTTGATATAGGGAAACAGCTGCGGCGCGTATTGTACCTCATCGATGAGGATGGGCGGTTTATGCATCTGAAAAAACATCTCGGGATCGCTCTGCGCAAGCGCACGCTCGTTCAAATCGTCGAGCGTCACATAAGTGCGGTTCGTCCCTTCCATCAGTTTCTGAAGCATGGTCGTCTTGCCCACCTGCCGCGGGCCGGTCACGATGATCGCCTGATACTCATGGCAGGCTTCCATGATGACCTTCTCCAAAGAACGCTTCATATACCCCATATCGTCACATCCTTTCGGGCGTTTTACGTTCTTCTTGTATTATAGCCGATTCATGTTCAAAGTCAACGTCTATTCGGTTATTTTCCAAAGAATCTGTAAAACAGCCGATGTTTCAGCGAACATTCCTCAGTAGAAAGGAGGCAAGCTGATGGCTGAAACGCTGCGGGATCTTGTCGTATCCCTGTCCCTGAACACCGATAACTTCACCCGCAACATCCGCTCCGTCCAGCGGCAGATCCAGGAGGCGCAATCCGAGTTTCAGTTGGCCGCCGCAGGCATCCGGAACTTCGAGCAGACCACCGAGGGTCTGACCGCAAAGCTCACCTCGCTGGAACGAACGCTCTCCCTGCAGGCCGATGCGGTCGGTCAGTACGAAAAGGCACTGACAGCCGCCCGGGACAAGCTGCAGGAATGCTATGACCGGCAGAATGACTATGCCCAGCGTCTGCAGGAAGCCCGGCAGAAGCAGGCAGATCTGTCTGAACAGGTACAGCGCGCCCAGACTGCATACGACAGCTATAAGAGCACGCTGGGAGAAACCGACTCTGCCACCATCGCTGCCAAACAGAATCTGGATGCGCTGAAGGAAGAATACCGGCAGGCTTCGGATGAGGCTAAAAAGCTGGAAGGCCAGAACGAAGCCCTCAAGAAGTCCACCCAGAACGCAGCAGACGCGGTGTCCGCCGCCAATGTTAAGCTGAATCAGGCCAACGCCGCCCTGCGCACCACGCAGGCTGCCATTGCCCAGACCAATCAGGAGCTGGCTCTCGCTCAGACCCAGTGGAATGC
>JBJDYI010000169.1:0-2094 GCA_051867165.1 Faecousia sp.
CTTGATATCAGGCATTGAAATCTACCTGACCTTTGGCAAACAGACCCTCACCGGGTTTGGTGGTAATGAGCTTATACAGCTCCGTATCTGCGGGGAAGCGATTGACGAAAGGCACCAGCGCATTGCCATAGCGCATCAGACCGCAGCCAGCTTCCGCACCGTTGACATAGCTCATCTGTTCCGGGGAAATGTTCAGCAGCCGGGACAGCCGTTCCTGATCGGATTCCGCCTGATTCAGCATGACGATGAACTCGGAATTGCTGAGCATGGTGCTGGCCTGAATAGAATCCAGCAGGTATTCCACATTCTGGGTAATAGCACAGGGCGCGGCATTGCGCTTACGGAACTGCCGCCATGCAGAGGTGAAAAAGTTGCCGCTGTACTCGTTCTCGTAGGCGATGTGAAATTCATCAATAAACACATGGGTTTTCCTGCCCTGCGCCCAGTTGCGGTTGACCCGGTTCAACATGGCGTCGGTGATGGTCACAAATCCCGGCTGCTTCAAATCTTCACTGAGGGCGTGAATATCGTGGGAGGTAATGCGGTTCTGGGTGTCCACATTGGTTTCGTGGGCGAAGATGTCCAGAGAGCCGGAGGTATACAGCTCCATGGTCAGTGCCAGCCCCCGTGCTTCCGGCTCCGGCTGCTCCAGCAGCTTCTCCCGCACGGTACAGAGGGTGGGTACACCGCCAGTCTGTTTCTGCTCTCGGAACACCTGCGCCACACACCGGTCAATGATGGACTTCTGGTGCGCTCCGATACCGTCCGGGTCCACCTGCTTCAGCAGAGACATAATGAACTGGGACTTGAATGCCACGGGACTTCCCTCACCATAGCCGTTTTCCATGTCCATAGCGTTGACCCAATCCGAACCGCCTACGGCATAGCGAATCACAGAACCGCCCAGCGCTTTCACCAGGGGGGTGTACTCCCCTTCCGGGTCCAGAATGATGATGTCATCATCGGTGGACAGTGCAATGGCAATAATCAGCAGTTTGGCAAAGAAGGATTTGCCGGAACCGGGAATGCCCAAAAGCATCATGGACTGGTTCAGGAGGTTATTCATATTGCAGAGAATCAGATTGTGGGAAATGGCGTTCTCCCCAAAATAGATACCACCCGGCTCCTGAATCTCCTGCACCTTAAAGGGCATGAACACCGCAAGACTTTCCGTGGTCAGGGTACGAAAGGTATCAATCTTCCGGGTGCCGATGGGCAGAGCTGTGTTCAGTCCATCCAGCTGCTGATACCGCAGCACTGCCATCTGGCACATGTGGTCTGCCGCAACCTTGAGAAGCGCATCGGTGTCCGCATCTAGTTCCGCCTTTGTATCCGCAAGATGAACAATGGTCAGCACAGACAGCATCATCCGCTGGTCACGGGAGGTCAGGTCAGTCATATATTCCTTGGTCTCCCGGCGCTGCTGTTCCATATCATAGGGGACGATAGCGGAGAAGTTATTGTTGGCATTCTGTCTGCGCTGCCAGTTGGTGATGTTGGTTTCTACGCCCAGCATCTTCCGCTCCACCTCACGGACGGCTTCATCAGTAGCAACAGGGATGATGTCAATGGACAGCATCATGCTCCGGCTCTGGTCGGTCAGTTTTGTGACAAGCTGATCCGAAATAAAGGAAGCGTAGTCCTTCAGATAAATCACTCTGGCATACTTGCCGCCCAGCATCAGATAGTCGCTGTGCTTTTCCACGGAATCCGGGCAGATGTAGTCCCGGAAGTCATGCCCCTTGCGCATCATGTCTTGCATATCGAAGTGGAAGTACACTTCCTCGTCGCTGCGGTAAAAGTCGTGGAGCAAACGCAGCTTTTCCGTGGCGTCCAACTCCGTCACTCTGGCTCCCAACGCAGAGAACCGGGCGGTCAGCTCCGCCCCGGCGCGGGTGAAATAGGCACGGACATCCTCGATGGATTTCTTGCACACCGATACGGTCACATATTTTTCCTGCACGATTCCGCTGCCGCCGGTGCCTTTCTCCGTGATAACCTCGTTGTATTCCTGACGGTAGCCGTCCAGAGCATCGCCTCGCAGCTTCATGAGAACTGTGCTTTCAAAATTCTTTCGGTTCAGGTGATGGTTGT
>JBJDYI010000170.1:0-2083 GCA_051867165.1 Faecousia sp.
CCTTGCGGTAGCTCAGCCCGAAAGAGATTGTCACCCACACCGCCGGGCGGTCTTTTGCTTTCCGGCAGGGGTTGAAGGATACAAAGGCAAAGCCCCGCTTGTTTGCAAAGGTAATCTGGGTTTTGGCAGCCTTGATTTTCACAGCCGGGATCTGCGTCAGAATCGCTCCCTCCAGCCGTTCATAGATCGGCAGGGCGTCCATGTGCTCCCCGAAGAAGAACAGAATATCGTTATTCATTGCCGTGCCCCCTAAATGCCTTTTCTTTGTTTTCAGCGGTACAGTTTTTGACTGTCACTCCGCTTTCTTCACCGGATGCCGGATAACGGTTTTCCACTTTTCCGGGGCGACCTTTCTGGCATCGGTGAGGTAAATCTCATGGTGCAGCCGGGTGTCCAAGAAGTCGTTTTCATAGCCGTTGGCTTTTACAAATTCATCCATAAGGGCCACCGTGGCAGGCTCGTCGTCAAATGCACCCATGTGCATGATCTGGACACACTCACCCTCGTCAATGGTCAGGAATTCGGCAGCGCTGCAATCCAGCTTTTTCTTCCGAGCGGCTTCCGCCACAGCCCAGTCAAAGTCCACTTTGGTCACGAAATCCGGCATTCTGATGACGCTGATCCAGTGGAAGGTGGATTTGTCCGAATAATCGATACCCGCTAAGCCCTCCTGCCACCAGAAGCCCTCCAGCGGCGGCACCACGAAATCGAAGTAGCCTTCAATGCGGTGGTCGCCCATTTTGCTCATTTTGATGGTGTAAGCAATCGCATACAACACCCCAATCGCCGCTTTATATGCGCCACCCTCCTCGTTGGGATCGCCTTTGCCGCGAACGGCGATGTAATTTGCGGGCGGCACCGTCACAATCTCGGGCTTGTTCTTGGGCAGATAGAATTCCTTATACTCTTTCTTGAAATCAAACGCCATAGCGCTCACTCCTTACAGTTCTTTCCGAAGCCATGCGTCCAGCACAGCCAGCTGTTCCTCGGTGTGGAACCAGTGCTCCCCATTCTCCATGATCGCGACTGTGCAGCCAAACCGCCGGGCAAAATCGCGGGCCGTTTCCCATGCTGTCAAATGATCCTGCCCGGCATAGAGAATCGCCGTGGGACTGTTCCATTTGGTGATCCGGTGTTCCGCCGCATAGGTCAGATACTTCCACGAGAGTGTCTCCCCAAAAGCGGTAGGAATCTCCCCCGCCTGCTGAAGCTGCTCCCGGGTCACCCCTGCCCAGCCCATCATGTCACAGATCAGCTTTTCCATGTCCAGAACCGGCGACACAAAGAGGCTCTTTTCCAACTTGACCTCCCGGAACGCCAATAGGCTAAAATACGCGCCGATGCTGTTTGCGTAAAGACTGATTTTCTTCCAGTGCTGCCGGGCAAACCCATAAACCGCCTGCAATTCCGGCACTACCTCCCACGGGACAAAACGTTCCATTTCGCCTGCTCGCTCCCCATGCCCGGGCAGATCGATGCTCAGCACCTGATACCCCTTGGGGCAGACAATCTCCGCAAAATGCGCCGCTTCTTCCTTGCAGCCCATTTTGCCGTGGATGTGCAGGAACAGATTTTCACTACTGTCGCCGTACAGAATGGATGGTATATTTTGAATTGTAAATCGATCTGCTTTCATCTGCTCTTTTCATTTTCCCGTTTTTGTGGTTTCTGATGATTTAGCTCAATGATTCCATCCAGATTATCAAGCAGAAATTGCTGTGCCTGCGGAGAATATACAATCACATCGTAATTTCTGCCTACCAGTTTGTTCGTCTTCGTCAGATATTTTGCCGGGATTGTATGATCCAGCTTCCACGGATATTGCCCCTTTAATTTGTCCTAAAAATATTATAAAGCAATTGCAAGATCAAGTCAACCAAAGTAATATGCCCAGTGTTCGTATTCTATTTGCTGCCGTATTCTTTGTTTATAGCAGTGCAATTTATCAGCGTCCGCCAGTTGTGGATTGGTTTGAAAAAGCGACTTGACTCCTGCCCTGTTCTAAGCGAAACCCCGCAGACGAACATCTTTGAAGCTGTAAGATAAAGGTAGACACATGGAAAACCACCATGTTGTCTACCTT
>JBJDYI010000171.1:0-2077 GCA_051867165.1 Faecousia sp.
TTTCATGCTGAACTTCCTTTCTCCCATTCTACCAGCTTTTCTATTATTTTACGAACTCTCACCCTTTCGCGATAGGCGGTTTTTGCAGGGAAATGTGTTGGTTTTATAGATGGAAAGACCCACTGCGGCAGGCAGTCCTGTCCGCAGTGGATCTTTCTATCAATCAACCTCATATTGAAGGATAAACTGCACCCAAAATGCAGGGCTGGTTTACCCCTTTTCCCGCGTCAGGAAAACTCCTATGATTCCCCCTACAAATAAAATCGGCGCTATTCTGACATACAGCCATTCAAAGGCGTGAAAAGCCGCCCCGAAAACAGCGGTTTCAGGGTCGCTGTAATCCCACCCCAAGTAAGGACTGTTTATAATTATCAGGACCGCAAAAACCGCAACAATAACCGCACAACATGAGATTAGCAGCCAATGTACAGTCCTTCTTTTTGCGTTCATCCTTTGTGCAAGCTGAAGGTTAATCACTTCCAGCTTTTCGGAAATCGCTTTCAGGTCATCTGCTTTTGGCTCAATAATCGTTTCTCCCAACAAAGTGCTTACGGGCGTTTCAAGTGCTTCCGAAATTGAGATCAACATATCAGAATCAGGTACGGACAATCCCTGTTCCCATTTTGAGATCGTTTGTCGCACCACATTCAGTTTGACAGCCAATTCTTCTTGTGAAAGCCCTTTTGATTTTCTGATTGCTTTTATATTGTCATTTAGCATTTGGGCAACCTCCTTTCGGTTGTTACTGCCATTGTATGAGTAACTGCCCATTGCTGCAAGCAACGCATATTAACATTCAGGTTTTTGGCTGCCGTCCCGGCCTGAATAGGCAGATATTTCAGTGCTGTTCCCCTTTGCTTTTACCGGAGAGCCTTACAGGATCTCCTCCACAAAACCGCGATCCAACAGCCTGCCGCCGCAATGGACGGCAGCAGATAAAGAAGGTTTCTTTCCATCATTGCTTTTCCCATCCAGAAAGAAGGAAGAAAAGAAAAGCCAAGGCAAAACGGCGCCGGAACGAAATAGGGTATGACGGCACCAAGCATCATCAGGGAGGACAGCTTTGTGATGGCCATGCCCTCCAGCTTATTGGAGGAAATCGTTACGATCAGTAGGCCGATGATCATGCCCTGCAAAGACCCGGCCAGTGACAGCAGCGGGATCGCCGCGGCGGACAAAGGGCTAAGATGAAACACCGGCAGCAGAATTGCCGTGACCACAAACGCCGCAAGCGCCGGGAGTACGATGCGGGATAGAAAGTACCCGTTTCTCCCCAACGCTGTGGCAGACAGGTATCGGTCAATATGATCGTCCCGTTCCTCCAGCATCACCATAGCGGCGATAAAGCAAAACATGGCCGGGGTCAGGGAGGCCAGGAAAAGATCAAACAGAGCATAGTAAGGGGCAAGGACTGCCTGGGTGCCTGTCAGGCGAACCAGGCTGCCTTCCGCAAAGGGAACGGCATACCGGATGGCGATCCCCGCAAGAAGCGGAGCCACCCCCGCCGCCAGCAGCATCCTGTCCTGCCGGATCAGCTTCAGCATGTGGAAAAAACTCAGCCCAATGGCTCTCATAAACGAACACCTCCCGCACCCGTCCACATTTTCAAGACACATTGACACGCCGCAACATACAGCAGCACGATCAACGCTGCGGTGAGGATCAGTCCGATGGCGCTGCAGGCTCTGCCAGCGATCAGATCCATGCACACATTAGCGGGATAGAGCCTGAGAACAGCAGGGGTGACCTTAAGCAGATGCAGAGCGGCAGGCAGGAAAGCCAGAATTTCTACCGGCACGGTGGCAAGCAGAAACTGATTCAGGCTGGTAATCTTTGATGCAATGATCAGCCCCAGCAGGGTAAACAACACACTGGACAAAAATGTGCCAAGCAGCACCATGGGAAGCCGGCTGCATCTTTCCGTCGCTCCCAGCACCGCCGCCACCAGCAGTCCGACCGTGCTCAGAGAAAGCACCTTGGAACTCACGTACTCCCATGCTTTAAGGGGTGATACCGCGAAAAAGGCGGTCACCCGCTGGCTCTTTTCCAGCAGGATGATGGCGCCCATAAAGAACAG
>JBJDYI010000172.1:0-31623 GCA_051867165.1 Faecousia sp.
GCCTGAAGCCGCATAACAGCCCTCCTCCGAAAACTCAGAGACCCGAATTTTCGAGTCTCTGCTTCGCCGCGCTCATTTTTAGCCTGAAAGTTTTTTTGATTTCCTGCTTGATTTTTATTAGCAGGACTATCTGTTCGATAAAACGGAATATATTTTTCACTCTTAATCATCTAACTTTGAAAAAACACCCCATAGAGAAAACACAATTCCAGAAGCAAGCAAAACACCACCAATTATTATCACGGGAAGCAATCCCATATTCAACACAGTTTGCCAATATCTTCCTATTTCGATTGACCATCCGGTCGTATATTCCATGTTCATGCTTGCAGCCAATGCTGAACACAGAACCATTAACACACCAGTAATTTCAAAGCCAATACCTGCAACAATTTTTTTCATAATCTATACCTCCACAAATTTCGATTTCTAGGTCTGTTCGGTTCCATAATATCACATAACAGGAAAAAATACAAGAACAGCCACAGCAGCGCATACTACTGTGGCTGTTAACTGTCTTATGAACACCGCACTTTTTACCGGAGCGTTTTTTCTTCCTTTTTATCTTGGGGAGCTTTGCTCCACCATTGACATAGAACAAAATCCGAACCGGCGCAGTGATGCCCAGGTTCGGATTTTTGGTTTCGGAATCAAATTTCACTGAGGAATGTCTGAATAAAGTACAGGGCGGCGCCCAGGGGGACGCTGTGATGACGCAGGGCGCTCAGCTGCATATAGTCCGCCGTTTCCCCGAAGGGATTGTTGGCGGCCACATATTTTTGCAGCTGGGCCAGATAGGGCGGGAAGAAATCCGTCAGAAAGCCGCCCAGAACCACATCACAATCCAGCGCCATGCGGATGTTGCTGACGCCGATGGCCAGATGCAGCAGAATGTCGTGCCACAGGGCCTCGTATTCCGGAACGTGCTGATCCAGCCCGTCGAAAAATTCCGGCAGGGTCACGCCCAGGGTGGCCCGGATCCGCTGGGCAGAGCAGTAGGCTTCCAGGCAGCCCCGCTTGCCGCACTTGCAGGGCAGTCCGGCAGGCTCCACGCACATGTGGCCAAATTCGCCGCTGCGCAGATTATCGCCCGGATACAAAGAGCCACCCATCAGAACAGCCCCGCCCACACCGGTTTCCAGGGAGAGATAGGCCAGGTTGGACCGGCCGCCCCGGACAAACCATTCCGCCCGGCCGCCGCAGGTGGCGTCGTTTTCCAAAAACACCGGGTAGGGAATCCGTTGGGTGAGTATATTCATGTCGGTATTCTGCAGGCCCAGAGTAGGGGCCAGCAGGATGCGGTTGCGCTCCGGGGTGAGAACACCGGGAATGGCCATGCCAACCCCCAGCAAAGTGCTTCTGTCCACCTGATGCTGATCCAGAAACCGCTCCAGGGTTTGGGCCAGCATCACGGAAAAATCCTCGTCCAGGTGGCTGCGGGCATGGTACACCGAATGAAAGGCCAGCTCATTCAGATAAAGATCCGTCAGGGAAATCCGGATGCGGTCATCGGTGATGGAAATTCCCACCGCAACCCGGGCATCGGAAACAATCTCCAGATTCTGGGCCCGGCGGCCACCGGTGGACTGCTGGGCTCCGCTGTAACGGACCAGGCCGGACGCCGTCAGGTCACTGAGGCATTGATACACGGTGGGCAGACTCAGTCCCAGGGTCTGGGCCAGATATGCCTTTGTGCAGGGTTTTTTGGCATCATAAAGGCAGTGATACACCCGGCTCAGGGTCTGCCTGTGGCGGTCAGAAGAAACAGCATCTTTTTCCATTCCCGCGCCTCCTTTGATTTTACTTTCTTTTCCCTATGATAACACAAAAACAGGTCTCGTCAACGATTTTTTTGCAAAAGTGCCCCACTTTTATAAAATCTATATATTTAAGTTTTCGCAAGTTTTTCAGCGTACGGATTTCAAAAAGATCAATTGCACAAAAACATACCTTACAAGTGCAGCATAATAGCCAAATTGTCCTATTTTGTGTAAATCTTTGTTGACTTTTATAAAATAAGCTATAAAATAAAAGTGGTTATAGAAAAGGAGTCGTTCGGAGTCCTTTTCACCAAAACAAATCATCAGGAGGAAAACAAGTATGAAGAAAATCCTTGCGCTGGTTCTGGCTCTGGCCATGATCCTGACCCTGGCTGCCTGCGGCGCTTCCGAGCCCGCTGCCACCGAAGCTCCCAAGGCTGATGCACCTGCTGCAGAAGCTCCCGCTGCTCCCGCTGACAATGGCGGCTCCAACCTGGTTGGCGTTGCAATGCCCACCAAGGACCTGCAGCGTTGGAACCAGGACGGCGCCAACATGAAGTCCGAGCTGGAAGCTGCCGGTTACACCGTTGACCTGCAGTATGCTGCCAACGACATTGCTACCCAGGTTTCCCAGATTGAGAACATGATCTCCGGCGGCGTTGAGTGTCTGGTCATCGCCTCCATCGACGGCGAAGCTCTGGGCACCGTTCTGGAGCAGGCCAAGGCTGCCGGCATCCCCGTCATCGCCTATGACCGTCTGATCATGAACTCCGACGCTGTTTCCTACTACGCCACCTTCGACAACTGGGACGTGGGCGTGAAGCAGGGCGAGTACATTGTGGAGGCTCTGGACCTGGCCAATGCCGGCGACAAGACCTTCAACATCGAGTACATCACCGGCGACCCCGGCGACAACAACATCAACTTCTTCTTTGACGGCGCTATCTCCGTCCTGCAGCCCTACATCGATGCCGGCACTCTGGTTTGCCCCTCCGGCCAGACCGAGAAGCAGGCTGTCGCCACCGCAAACTGGGCTTCCGACGCTGCCCAGGCTCGTTTCGAGAACATCCTGGCTACCTACTACGCTGACGGCACCCAGCTGGACGCTGTCCTGGCTTCCAACGACTCCACCGCTCTGGGCGTTGCCAACGCACTGGCCGCTTCCTACACCGGCAACTACCCCGTGCTGACCGGTCAGGACTGCGACATCGCTTCCGTGAAGAACATGGTGGACGGCAAGCAGTCCATGTCCGTCTTCAAGGACACCCGTACCCTGGCTTCCAAGGTCGTTGAGATGGTGGACGCTCTGATGAAGGGCACCGAGCCTCCCATCAACGATACCGAGACCTACGACAACGGCACCGGCATCATCCCCTCCTTCCTGTGCGAGCCCGTGGCATGCACTCCCGACATGATCCAGGAACTGCTGGTGGATTCCGGCTACTACACCGCTGATCAGATCGGCTAATTTCCAATCGATCCTTGTTTCATCTCTTCGGGCAAGGCAGGGTGACCTGCCTTGCCCGAAATCACACCACAACATCATGATTCGGTAACGAATCCCTATGAGGTGATTTTTTGTCTGACAATATTCTGGAAATGAGAAATATCACCAAGCTGTTTCCCGGTGTCCGGGCACTGGACAACGTGAATCTGCGGGTGAAGCGTGGCACCATCCACGCCCTTGTCGGCGAAAACGGCGCCGGCAAGTCCACATTGATGAACGTCCTCAGCGGTATCTACCCCTATGGCACCTACGAAGGGGATATCGTTTATGAAGGGGAAGTCTGTAAATTCGCCAAAATCAATGATTCTGAAGAAAAGGGCATCGTCATCATCCACCAGGAGCTGGCGCTGATTCCCTATATGTCCATCGGCGAGAATATGTTCCTGGGCAACGAGCGGGGCCATGCCTACGCCCTGGACTGGGACACTACCTACGCCGAGGCTGATAAATACTTAAAAACCGTAGGCCTGAGGGAATCCTCCCACACCCTGATCAAAGACATCGGTGTGGGCAAGCAGCAGATGGTGGAAATCGCCAAGGCCCTGGCCAAGAATGCCCGGCTGCTGATCCTGGACGAGCCTACCTCCTCCCTGAACGAAGAAGATTCCCGTGCCCTGCTGGACCTGCTGCTGAAGTTCAAGTCCGAGGGCATGACCTGTATCATTATTTCCCACAAGCTCAACGAAGTTTCCTATGTGGCCGATGAAATCACCGTCATCCGTGACGGCACCACCATCGAGACCATCGATAACGCCGGCCACAACATCGACGAGGACCGGATCATCCGGGGCATGGTCGGCCGTGCCATTGAGGACCGGTTCCCCAAGCGCCCCCATGTGAAGGTGGGCGACGTGGCCATGGAGGTCCGGAACTGGACCGTCCACCATCCCCTGTACCAGGAGCGGAAGGTCGTCAATGATGTGAGCCTGACGGTCCGCAAGGGCGAAGTGGTGGGCATCTCCGGTCTGATGGGCGCCGGACGGACGGAGCTGGCCATGAGCCTCTTCGGCCGCAGCTATGGCGCCGGAATCACCGGCACCCTGCTGCTGAACGGCAAGGAAGTCCACCTGAAGAACGAGCGCGCTGCCATTAAGGCCGGTCTGGCCTACGTCACCGAGGACCGGAAGGGCAACGGCCTGATCCTCAGCAATCCCATTCGGGTCAATACCACCCTGGCCAACATGGACGGCGTCACAAACAGGGGCGTCATCGACCAGGATAAGGAATACTCCGTGGCCGACCAGTTCCGTGAAAAACTCCGCACCAAATGTACCAGCGTGTCGCAAAACGTGGGCAACCTGTCCGGCGGCAACCAGCAGAAGGTCCTGCTGGCCAAATGGATGTTCACCGACCCCGATATTCTGATCCTGGATGAGCCCACCCGCGGTATTGACGTGGGCGCCAAGTACGAAATCTACTGCATCATCAATGACCTGGTGGCCCAGGGCAAGAGTGTGGTGATGATTTCCTCCGAACTGCCCGAGATTCTGGGCATGAGTGACCGCATCTATGTGATGAATGAAGGCCGTATCGTGGGCCAGTTCCAGCAGGCGGATGCTTCCCAGGAATCCATCATGGCCTGCATCCTGAAATCCAGTAATCACGAAAGGAGTCATTTATAATGACAAAGACTAAAATTTCCACCTGGCTCCAGAAGAACACCATGATTCTGATTCTGATCCTGGTGGTGGCCTTCTTCGCCTGGCAGACCCAGGGTAAGATCCTGCTGCCTCAGAACATCACCAACCTGATCGCCCAGAACGCTTACGTCTTTATCCTCGCCACCGGTATGTTGCTGTGTATCCTCACCGGCGGTAACATCGACCTGGCTGTCGGTTCCGTGGTCTGCTTTACCGGCGCCGTTGGCGCCCTGATGATGGCTGCCGGCTACAACATGTGGATCGCCGTGGCCGCCATGCTGGTGATCGGTCTGCTCATCGGCGGCTTCCAGGCTTACTGCATCGCCTACATCCATGTTCCCCCCTTCATCACCACCCTGGCCGGTCAGCTGATCTTCCGGGGCCTTTCCAATGTCATTCTCCAGGGCCGCACCGAAACCGTGGACAATGATGCCTTCAAGGTCATCTTCGGCGGCGGCGCCAACTGCTACATCCCCGACCTGCTGGGCGGCAAAAACATCAACCTGCTGTGTCTGGTCGTGGGCATTGTGGTCAGTATTCTGATCCTGGTGCTGGCTCTGCGCAGCCGCATGATGCGCATCAAGAAGGGCTATGCCGTGGAAACCCTGGCCAGCATGATCGTCCGCAACGTGGTGATCATCGCCGTGGTCATGTTCTTCTCTGTCAAGCTCAGCCAGTACAAGGGTATTCCCTCTGCTCTGATCTGGGTGGTGCTGGTGGTTTCCGTCTATGCCTACATCACCTCCAAAACCACCGTGGGCCGTTACCTGTATGCCGTGGGCGGCAACGAAAAGGCCACCAAGCTGTCCGGCATCGATACCCGGAAGATCTATTTCTTCGCTTACACCAACATGGGCTTCCTGGCTGGTCTGGCCGGCATCCTGACCATCGCCCGGATGGCCTCCGCCCAGCCCACCTATGGCACCAGCTATGAGATGGACGCCATTTCCTCCTGCTTCATCGGCGGCGCATCCGCTTACGGCGGTGTGGGTACCGTGCCCGGCGTCATTGTGGGTGCCGTTCTGATGGGCGTCATCAACCTGGGCATGAGCATCATGGGCATCGACCAGAACTTCCAGAAGGTGGTCAAGGGCGCCGTGCTGCTGGTGGCCGTCATCTTCGACGTTGTGTCCAAGAAGAACAATTCCAAGTAAACCATCATTTCACCAAATTGCATTTGCAATTTGTACGGAAGCAATGATCATTGTTTCCATAAGAATCAGACCGTACCGGAACATGGCTTTGGCCTGTTCCGGCGGTAAAGGAGCGGCAACTATGTATTATATTGGAATCGATTTGGGTACCTCCTCGGTCAAGCTCCTGCTTCTGAATGAGACAGGCGCCATTCTGGGAGAGGTATCCAGAGAATATCCCCTGGAATTTCCCCAGCCCGGCTGGAGCCAGCAGCGCCCGGAGGACTGGAAGGCTGCCGTGCTGGACGGCCTGCAGGAATTAACGGCAGGTGTGGACAAATCCCTCATTGCCGGCATCGGCGCCGGCGGCCAGATGCACGGCTTGGTAATTCTGGATGAAAACGACAATGTGATCCGTCCCGCCATCCTCTGGAACGACGGCCGCACTGCCCCCCAGGTGGACTACCTGAACGAGACAATCGGCAAGGAGCGGCTGAGCCGCTGCACCGCCAACATCGCCTTCGCGGGATTCACTGCCCCCAAGATCCTGTGGGTCCGGGAAAACGAGCCGGAAAACTTTAAAAAGATCGCAAAAATCATGCTGCCCAAGGATTACATCAATTATATCCTCACCGGCGTGCACTGCTGCGATTATTCCGACGCCTCCGGTATGCTCCTTTTGGATGTGGAGCATAAATGCTGGTCGAAGGAAATGCTGGAGATCTGCGGCATTTCCGAAAAGCAGATGCCCGGTCTGTACGAAAGCTATGAACCCGTGGGCACCCTGAAGCCGGAAATCGCGGCTCTGCTGGGCTTCCCCGAGAGCGTGAAGGTCTGTGCCGGCGCCGGTGACAATGCCGCCGCTGCCATCGGCACCGGCGTGGTGGGCGAAGGCGGCTGTAATATCAGCCTTGGCACCTCCGGCACCGTGTTTATTTCCTCTAAGTCCTTCGGCGTGGACCCCAACAACGCACTGCACGCTTTTGCCCATGCCGACGGCGGCTACCATCTCATGGGCTGTATGCTCTCTGCCGCCAGCTGCAACAAGTGGCTCATGGAGGACATCCTGAACACCAAGGATTATGCCGGAGAACAGGCGCCCATTACCGATGACAAGCTGGGCAACAACCATGTGTTCTTCCTGCCCTATCTCATGGGCGAGCGCAGCCCCATCAACGACACCAACGCCCGTGGTACCTTCATCGGCATGACCATGGACACCACCCGGTCCGACCTGACTCAGGCCGTGCTGGAAGGCGTTTGCTTTGCCATCCGGGACAGTGTGGAGGTGGCCAGATCTCTCGGCATCGACATCCGCAGCAGTATGCTCTGCGGCGGTGGCGCCAAGAGCCCCCTGTGGAGAAAAATGATGGCGAATATTCTGAACATCACCCTCACCGTTCCCGTTTCCGAACAGGGACCGGGCATGGGCGGCGCCATGCTGGCCATGGTGGCCTGCGGCGCTTATGATTCCGTGGCCCAGGCCTGTGAGAAGCTGCTGTCTGTTTCCGACACCATCGTGCCGGATCCCGCCATCGCGCAGCGCTATGAGCAGCGGTATCGGCAGTTTGCCAAAATCTATCCTGCCCTGAAGGGGTTGTACCCCGAAATCCTGTAACCGGAGGCTGGTTTTATGAAAATCTATTCTGTTTTTGATCCGGAATTCAAGCCCTATGGCCGTGTGGTCACCGGCATGGAGGAAACAACAGCGGAAATCCTGTCCGTTCTGAAGGATGCTCCCCAGGGCGCGGGTGTGGACTATGTGCCTGAGTATGCCCCCCTGCAGGAGCTGCCCGCCGCCGTTGAAATCAGCGAGCACTGCTACGGCGGTATGCCCGTCCAGCTGGGCTGGTGCAACGGCCACAACACCAAGCTCAACTGCCTGGAATACCACCGGGACAGTGAATTCAACCTGGGCACCGAGGACTTTATTCTGCTGCTGGCCCGGCAGGATGAAATCGAAAACGGTCAGCTGGACACCGCAAAGGTAAAGGCTTTCCGTGCACCCGCCGGCGTGCTGCTGGAGTGCTATGCCACCACACTGCACTATGCCCCCTGCCACTGCGATCCCGAAAAGGGCTTCCGGGTGTTGGTGGCCCTGCCTGCTGGTACCAACACCGACAAACCTGAGATCACAAACAAGGGTGGTGACGACGCCCTTCTATGGGCCCGGAACAAATGGCTCCTGGCTCACCCCGACACCGGCGAAGCCAAGGCCGGCGCCCACATCGGTCTCATCGGTGAGAACATCGATATTGCAAATTTATTGTAAAGGAGAAGATATCTATGAACATTCCTGAAGTAAAACTGGGTATTATTGCCGTCTCCCGTGACTGCTTCCCCATCGCGCTGTCTACCCAGCGCCGCAAGAACATTGTGGCCGCCTACGGCGAGGGAATCTACGAGTGCCCCATCACCGTGGAGAACGAGAAGGACGCCCTGGCCGCTCTGGCAGACGTGAACGCCAACGGCGTCAACGCGCTGGTGGTGTTCCTGGGCAACTTCGGCCCCGAAACCCCCGAAACCCTGCTGTGCCAGAAGTTCAACGGCCCCACCATGTATGTGGCCGCTGCTGAGGGCGACGGCGACATGATCAACGGCCGCGGCGACGCCTACTGCGGCGTGCTGAACTGCTCCTACAATCTGGGTATGCGCCATCTGAAGGCCTACATCCCCGAGTACCCCGTGGGCACTGCCGAGGAGTGCGCTCAGATGATTCGGGAATTCGTTCCCATTGCCCGGGCCATCATCGGTGTGAAGAACCTGAAGATCATCACCTTCGGTCCCCGTCCTCAGGACTTCTTCGCCTGCAACGCCCCCATCAAGGGCCTGTATGAGCTGGGTGTCGAGGTGGAGGAAAACTCCGAGCTGGATCTGCTGGTGGCCTACAAGGCCCACGCCGGTGACAAGCGTATCCCCGAGGTTGTTGCCGATATGCAGAAGGAGATGGATGGCAAGATCTATCCCGACCTGCTGGAGCGGATGGCACAGTTCGAGCTGACCCTGCTTGACTGGGCAGAAGCCCACAAGGGTGCCCGGAAGTACGTTGCCTTCGCCGACAAGTGCTGGCCCGCCTTCCCCGAGCAGTTTGGCTTCGAGCCCTGCTACGTCAACTCCCGTCTGGCCTCCCGGGGTATCCCCGTGGCCTGCGAAGTGGATATCTACGGTGCCCTGTCTGAGTACATCGGCGCCTGCATCACCGGCGATGCCGTGACCCTGCTGGATATCAACAACTCCGTGCCCAAGTACATCTACGACGAGGACATCGCCGGCAAGTTCCCCTACGACATCAAGGAGACCTTCATGGGCTTCCACTGCGGCAATACTCCCAGCTGCAAGATGTGCGGTGGCTGCGGCGTCAAGTATCAGCTGATCCAGAACCGTCTGCTGGAGAACGGCGGTACCCCCGACTTCACCCGCGGCACTCTGGAAGGCGACATCGCTCCCGGCGAGATCACCTTCTACCGGCTCCAGTGCGACAGCGAGGGGGTCTTACGCTCCTACATTGCAGAGGGCGAAGTCCTGCCTGTTGCCACCCGCTCCTTCGGCGGCATCGGTATCTTCGGCATCCCCGAAATGGGCCGTTTCTACCGCCATGTGCTGATTCAGAAGCGGTATCCCCACCACGGCGCTGTGGCCTTCGCCCACTGCGGCAAGGCCCTGTTCGAGGTGCTGAAGTACTTTGGCGTGGCAGACATCGCCTACAACCAGCCGAAGTCCCTGCCCTATCCCACTGAGAACCCCTTCGCTTAACTGCTGCTTATGGAACGACTGATTTGCCTTTATGACGACTATCAGGCCCAGATCCGCCAGTTCAAAAGCAAGATGAAGCCGGCGGACGGCCTGTTTGGCATGGGTGTCGGGCTGGGAGAAGCCCCCTGCCACGATGAATTCGCGGAAAAGCTGGAAGCGCTGCTGCAAACCATGGCTGCGGATGGCGATTTTCAGGACAGCCGCAGCGTCCTGGAATTCATCTACCAGGCTCCCCTTCAGGAGCCGGAAAAAGCGGCCTACTGGATGATGATGGCGGTACACCGGCTGACCCTGCCCCTGATCAACCGTCTGGAGCAGGAGGACGCACAGCAGCTGCTGGCATGGTACAAGGATGCCTACCCCCGAAAGGACCGCCTTCCTCCCCAGGACATGGTACTCAAAGCCCTGAAAGAACGCAGTCAGTCTTCCGGACGTTCCTTCTTCGGATGGATAAAGAAAGAACGCCGTCCCTGATGCGCATGACTCTGGGGAGCCCGGAGCTTTAAACCTTCTTTCTTCTTCTCTTTTTCATTGTCCGCTCCGGGTTCCCCTTTCATTCATTTCCGGCCAGAACCCCCTCACCCACCGGTGAGGGGGTTTTTGTGCAAGGGCAGGACATTTTTTCAAAATTCCGGGATTTTTCTATTTCCGCACTTCCCTTTTTCGTTCATTTGTGCTATTATAATAAAAACAAACGTTCATACCGTTTCAGATCGGTATTCCGTGAACATCATTTGACAGAGCAGAAGTGCCCTATGGCGGCGCTTTCCTGCGCGAATCCGTCATTTCATTCAAGAATTCCTATTGTGGAGGCGATGGTATGCCCAGAACCAGTGACAAAGCAGACCGGATCATGGATTATGTAAACCAATTTATTCAGGAAAACGGCTATTCTCCTTCTGTCCGGGAAATCGGCGCGGCAGTGGGCCTGCGCTCCACGGCTTCCGTCAGTTATCACCTCCAGGCCCTCCAGGAGAAGGGGTTGCTGCAGTCTCCCGGGGCCAAGGGTCGCAAGCGGTCCCTGGTGACGAGAATCCGCCCCGGCCAGATTCCCGTGGTGGGTGTGGTCACCGCCGGTATTCCCATTCTGGCGGTGGAAAATCAGGAGGGGTCCATGCCCTGGTCGGAGCCGGGCTGTTTTGCCCTCCGGGTCCGGGGTGACAGTATGATGGGTGCCGGTATCCTGGATGGGGACAAGGTAGTGGTCCGGCCCCAGTCAACTGCGGACAACGGTCAGATCGTGGTGGCCCGGATTGAGGACGAAGCCACCGTCAAGCGGCTCCTGCGGAAAAACGGCCAAATTTGGCTCATGCCGGAAAATGAGAATTACGATCCCATTGATGGCACTTATGCCGAAATCATCGGCATCGTCCGGGGCGTCGTCCGGGAATACTAAGGACGCAGAAGGAGCGCCCCACCGCTGGCTCCAACTGTTTGTCCGCATACTGCGCAAAAAAGCTCTTGACAAGCGAACACATTTGGTGTATAAAGAGCGTATACTAATACCAGAAACCATAGAAGCGGGAGTAAAGCCGATAGCGCATCCACAGAGAGTGCCGCGCAGCTGAGAGCGGTGCGAAAAGCGGATCGGAATAATGGGCCGCTGAGGGCAGGGGGAACGGACGAATGTCTTAGTATCTTCTGACGCATTGCCAGCGTTATGGGGCAGCCGGTGTGTTGGCACCGGGCAGAGCGGCAGGATTTTTCCTGCAAGCAAGGTGGTACCGCAGAAATGTATTTTCTGTCCTTGTTTCCCTTTGGGGAAACAAGGACTTTTTTCATTTTAAAGGAGTGCATGAATATGAAAAAATTACCTGGTAAACGATGGCAGAACTGACCACTCTGATCGCCCATCCACAATCAATGAACCATAAAGGAGTAACTGCTATGAAAAAGATGATTTCTCTGTTCCTGACCATCGCCATGATTGCCTGCCTGCTGACCGCCTGCGGCGGCTCCGAAGAAACCACCCCCACCGGCTATGAAACCAACTACACCGTCGCCATCGTCCAGCAGTTGGACCATTCCTCCCTGGATGAGATCCGCACCGCCATCGAAAGCACACTGAAGGCCAAGGCCACCGAACAGGGCGTGGGCCTGGTCATTACCTATGACAACGGCCAGAACGATGCCTCCATGCTGAATCAGATCGGCACCCAGGTGGTGTCCGAGGGTGTGGATATGATCATCCCCATCGCCACCACCGCCGCCCAGTGCATGGTCACCGCCGCAGAGGGCACCGACATTCCCATTATTTACGCCGCCATCTCCGATCCCGAGGGCGCAGGCCTGACCGGCATGGAAACCGTCACCGGTGTGTCCGACGCCCTGAACACCGCCTTCATTCTGGATATGATGTTTGCTGCCAACCCGGACATCCAGACCGTTGGCCTGCTGTACTCCAATTCCGAAATCAACTCCGCCGCTCCCATCGCCGAGGCCAAGGCCTACCTGGATGCCAAGGGCATTGCTTACCTGGAAAAGACCGGCAACACCGCCGGTGAGGTCATCTCCGCCGCCTCCGATCTGGTGGGCCGGGTGGACGCCGTCTTTACCCCCACCGACAACGCCATCATGGCCACCGAAGCTGCCGTTGCGGAACTGCTGAACGAGGCCGGCATCCCCCACTATACAGGCGCTGACTCCTTTGTCACCGCCGGCGCCTTCGCCACCTGCGGCGTCAACTACACCGAGCTGGGCTCCAAGACCGCTGACATCGCCTTTGATGTGCTCATGGGTGGCGCCGTCAGCCCTGACTTCCATGTGATGGAGGGCGGCATCATCACCGTCAACACGGAAACCGCCGCCGCCATCGGCCTGGACTATGATGTCTTCCGGGACATGGCAAACACCATTGTGGAAGTCACCACCGCCGGGTAACGCACAACGGGAGGGGCATTGCCCCTCCCATTATCGGATACCGTTTTTCGGGATATTTTACATCATTCCCTTGAAAAACCCAATTTTCATGTTAAAATAATCAGGCCATCACCTTTTAATACTATTTTTTTTGATTAAAATCTTTCATTTAATCAAAAAGACACCGCCTACGGCGTTGTCGTTTTCATGATTTTAGAAATAGAAAATCATGAAAACCCGTCTCATCATGATCTTCATATCAAAAACTTCAATTCTTGCGAATTAAAGTTTTTAATTGAATATCAGTATAAGGAGTCTACACCATGATCTCAACCGTTGTTGTCATGAGCGCACTGGAGCTGGGCTGTATTTACGCTCTGGTGGCTCTTGCCCTATTTTTAAGTTTCCGCATCCTGAACATCGCCGATATGACCACCGACGGCACCTTCACCCTGGGCTGCGCTGTATCCGCCACCATGGCTGTGGCCGGTCATCCCATTCTGGCTCTGCCTGCCGCAATGCTCGCCGGCGCCGCCGCCGGCAGCGTGACGGCCCTGCTGCAAACCAAATTCCGGATCCCCTCTATTTTGGCAGGCATCATCACCAACACGGGGCTCTATACCGTGAATCTGGCGGTGATGGGCTTTTCCTCCAACGTGAATATGCTGAAAACCGACACCATCTTCTCTTTGCTGAAGGATAGCCTCGGCACCGGCTACAAGCTGATCCCTGCCCTTGTCATCACAATGCTCGCAGGTCTTTTCCTGATCTTCTTCCTGAAGACCCGGCTGGGCCTGTCCATCCGGGCCACCGGCGACAACGCGGACATGGTGCGGGCCTCTTCTATCAACACCGCCTTCACCATCACCGTGGGCCTGTGTCTTTCCAATTCGCTCACCGCCCTTTCCGGCGCTGTGCTGGCCCAGTACCAGAAAACCGCCGACATTAATTTGGGCACCGGCATGGTCATCATCGGCCTGGCTTCCCTCATCATCGGCGAGACCCTGCTGCCAAAGGGAAAAATGTGGATGAAAATTCTGGGCGCCATTTTCGGCTCCGTTCTCTACCGCTTCATCATCGCCCTGGCCCTGCGGCTGGATCTGCCCAGCGAGTGCCTGAAGCTGATCTCCGCCGTCATCGTGGCTCTGGCCATTGGCCTGCCTGCCATGAAAGCGGCCCGAAAGGGAGGAAACTAACATGCTGCAGATGACCAATCTCTCCAAAACCTTCGCAAAGGGCACCGTCAACGAAAAGACGGCTCTGGCGGGCATTGATCTCCACCTGGAAAAAGGAGACTTCGTCACCGTGCTGGGTTCCAATGGCGCGGGAAAATCCACCCTCTTCGGCGCCATCGCCGGCACCTTCCTGCCGGACACCGGCTCCATCATTCTGGACGGCAGGGACATCACGAGCCTGCCGGACTACAAGCGCAGCAAGTTTATCGGCCGGTTGTTCCAGGACCCCCTGAAGGGCACTGCCCCCAGCATGACCATCGAGGAAAATCTGGCCCTGGCCTATATGCGTGCCTCCAGCAACACCTCCCCCTTCTCCACCATTTCCAAGGCCGACCGGGCGGACTTCCGGGAGCGGCTTTCCATGCTGGGCCTGGGATTGGAGAACCGGATGAACCAGAGCGTGGGCCTGCTGTCCGGCGGCCAGCGCCAGGCACTGACGCTGCTGATGGCCACCCTGGTCACCCCCAAGCTGCTGCTGCTGGATGAGCACACCGCTGCCCTGGATCCCGCCACCGCTGAAAAGGTGCTGGAACTGACGAAGAAAATTGTGGCCGAAAACAACATCACCTGCATGATGATCACCCACAACATTCCCTCCGCCCTGCAGCTGGGCAACCGGACCATTATGATGAACAACGGTAAAATCGTACTGGAGCTGGCAGGGGAGCAGCGCCGCCACATCACCACGGAGCAGCTGCTGCAAGCCTTCCATGAGCAGGGCGTGGTCAGCGACCGGATCCTGTTCAGCGCGGATCTATAATAACTACTGTGTAAACCAAGGGGACTGTCTCAGAATAGAGGCAGTCCCTTTTATTGTTATTCCTTTGTTTCGGTTTCCGTTGTCTCGGATTCCCTGGCTTCGGATTCCTTTGCCTTCACCTGGTTGACCCACAGCTTCGCCGGGTCATGGGGCTTGAAGCTCAGGTAGGCCAGCAGGGAAAGGGCAGCGACGCAGGTGATGCCGGCCAGCACCTGGCTGACCCGGATGGGTCCCCACCAGAGGCTGTCCACCCGAAGGCCTTCCACCATGCACCGGCCCAGGCCATACCAGGCCGCATAGCCCAGGGCGATCTGACCGTCGTATTGCCGCCTCTTGGACAGGAAGTGCAGCAGCACAAAGCCAACCAGATTCCACGCAGACTCATACAGAAAGGTGGGATGGTAGTATTCCCAGCCTTCCGTTCTGGTGTTATACAGGCCCATTCTAAAGAAGCTGTCGGTGGCAGCGCCGAAGGCCTCCCGGTTCATGAAATTGCCCCAGCGACCGATGAACTGGCCGATCAGGAAACCCAGCAGCGCCAAATCCAGCACCGCAGCCAGCTTCACCTTTTTGATTCTGGCAAAGACCGCCATGCCGATGACGGCGCCGATGATACTTCCGTAGACAGCAATGCCGCCGTTCCAGATATACAGCACGGAAATGGGATCGGCCGCGTACTCCTCCCAGCTGAAGATCACATAATAGATCCGGGCGCAGATAATGGAAACAGGCGTGATCCACAGGACGCCATCCAGGATATCGTCCTCTTTCAGACCAAACTGGCTGCTTCGGCGGCAGCAGTACACCACCGCCAGCATCAGGCCGATGGCAATGATCAAACCATAGTAGTGAATGGTAAGAGGGCCCAGCTCCAGGACCCGGGGCGGATTCACCTCAATTCCCAGAGACGGGAAACAAATGCTGCTGTAATTGGCAGGAATCATGGTTTTTCCTCCTTGTTGATGGGACAGATCATGGACAGGCAGCTGCGCTCTGGTCTGACCGCCTGCTGCAGGAAATCGCAGATCTCCTCACTTTGAATACTGCGGTAAATTTCCGGGAACCGGAAATAATCAAAACCGGAGAAGTGGTAGGCGCAGACCCGGAAGCAGGTGGCGTCGAAGCTGTCCAGGGCCCGGATTCTCCGGCCCAGGGCGCTGCGCTTCATCCGCAGGAAGGCGGTTTCGTCAATGCCTTCGGCGGCAATTTTCTGCACCTGCTCCAGCATGGCGGCGCGGACAGCCTCCGGGTCATCGCTGTCGCCGGAGCACATCAGCATGGCGCAGCCGTCGATGGTTTCAAAGCCGCCGCCAAAGGAGGTATCGATGATGCCTTCCTCATAAAGTCGCAGGTACAGCTCCGAGGATTCTCCAAACAGGGCCTCCGCCGCCAGATCCGCAATCATCTCCTGCCGGATGGCTTCCCGGCCTTTGCCCAGGGGTTCGCACTTGAACGCCAGGTTGAACATGGGCATGGCTACTTCCATCAAGCGGCAGGTATCTTTCTCCGGGGTCACCATGGATTCCGTGGGCAGGGGAGCCTTTTGCCCCACTTCCCGTTTTTCGGTGCCCAACACCTGCCGGGCAATGGCCGTGACCTCCTCGGGGTCCACATCACCCACCACGCACAGCAGCATATTGCCCGGGGTATAGAAGGCCCGGTGGCACAGATGCAGTGTCTCGGCAGTGATCTGGCGAATGGTCTCGGAAGTGCCCAGAATGGGGACCCGGATGGGGTGCTTTTCATACATGGAAACCATCAGGTTTTCAAAAATCACACTGTCCGGTGCATCCTGGTTCATGCCGATCTCCTGATCGATGATACCCCGCTCCTTGTCCACACTTTCCTCGGTGAAATAAGGGGTGGACACAAATTCCAGCAGCAGCTTCAGGCAATCAGCAAAGTTTTCCGTGCAGGAAAAATAGTAGGCCGTCAGGTCATAGCTGGTAAAGGCATTGGTCATGGCCCCCAGGGCGGCAAACTCCGCCGACACATCCCGGCCGCCGGGCATATCGAAGAGCTTGTGCTCCAGATAATGGGCCACGCCGGCGGGGGCGTGATACGTTTTTCCTTCCAGGGTGAAGTCCGTGTGGATGGCGCCGTAATCCGTGACGAAGTAGCACAGCTTCTTGGTAAAGCCTTCCCGCTTCACCACCGCCACCGTCAGACCGTTTTCCAGCTCTTCTTTGTAGCAGGTCTCGTCCAGTTCGGAATAGTAGCAGGGGATCATTGGCTCTCTCCTTTCACGAAATAGGTGGTATGCAGGGTCAGGGAATTGGCGGCAGCCACCACCTGCTCTTTGGTGACGGATGCAATGGCGGCCATGTACTGATCCGGGGTCATGGTCATGCCGCTTAACGCGGCGGTGGCATAGTAGCCTTCAATGGCGCTGGGGGAATCGTGGGTGGCCCGGAGACTGGACAGAATGGCCTGCCGGGCGGCGGTCAGCTCCTCCTCGGAGATATCTCCTGCCTGACAGGCAGCCATCTGCCGCAGCACCTCCTGCCGGGTGACTTCTTCCTTTTCAAAATCAATACCGGCAGACACGGTGACGATGCCCTTGGTTCCATAATAGCCGGAACCGATGGAGTAACAAAGAGACATCTTCTCCCGGATGTTCATAAACAGCTTGCTGGTCATGCCGGAGCCGAAAATGGTGTTCAGCATCTGCATGGCAGGAAACTGGGGCATCCGGTTGGTGATGGGGGTGACAAAGCCCATGCACAGCTTGCCCTGGGATACCTCCATGGTCTCCGTCAGGCTGGTGCCGGCGCAGTCATGGAAACCGGTCTGGGCATCTAGGTTTACATAATTCCGATCCAGCTGGGCCAGCATGGGTCTCAGAAGGTCGGCAACCTGCTGCCCCTCGGCGCTGCCCACATAGAAAATCTGAATCAGGCTCTCCCGGAGAATGGTCCGGTAATGGTTGTGCAGGCTTATCGGATCAATGGCAGCCACCTGGTCTGTTTCTCCCAGCCGGGGTAGGCCGAAGGTATCCTCCCGGCACATGGTTTTCAGGAGCTTTCCCATGGCGTAGGCCCGCTTGTCATTCAGCTCAGACTCAATGGTGGCAATCAGGTTTTTCTTCTCGCTGTCCACAAAGCCCGGCAGAAAGCCATCGTTCTCCAGGGGAGAATCCAGCAGCAGTTCTTCCAGGAAGGCAATCATGGGTTCCAGCACCCGGTCGCCCGGCAGGGCAAACCGGTCGTCCATGAAGCTGCAGTAAAAGCCTGTGGTCTGGTAGTCGCCCACCCGGCGCACCACGGCGCTGACAGAAGCGCCATACAGCTCGTCCAGCCGCTGGGTAATGGCCCGCAGATCCCCATGGCGGTTGGTGCCCCGCAGCAACACAGAGGGCAGCAGGGCATTCATGGCGTTCTCTGTTTCACACATGGGCCGGATGATCTGGAAGCTGAGACAGCCCTGCTTGAAACGGGAATCCCGGCAGCACCGCAGGGTCATACCGGGGAAAAGATCAAAGGTTTGAATCATAGCGTCTCCTTGGATAAAGTCAGTTACCGGATATTATATACCAATTTTCGGAAAATAGAAAGTAGTACACAAAAAATTAAGACTTTTTCCGTTGCCATTTTTCCTTCCTTGCGGTAGAATAAACAATGGAATAGGATGCACAGGAGGAAAAGCTATGGCTTGGCTGGAGATTACAATCGATACCACATCGGAAAAAATCAATCATGTGGTGACCAATCTGACCGCCCGGGGATTTGCGGATCTGGTGATTGAGGATCAGGAGGAATTCGAAACCTTCCTGGATGAAAACCGGGCATACTGGGACTACATCGATGAGGACCTTCAGGAGAAGCTCCAGGGCCTTTCCCATGTTAAGATTTATCTGGAGGATACCGACACCGCCGGTATGCAGCGGCTGGAGCAGACGGTTGACCATCTGGGCCTTGCTATGCAGGTCAAGCCTCTGGAGGAGACCGACTGGGCCGAAAGCTGGAAGGACAACTATCCCCCCCAGGAAATCGGCAAAAAAATTGTGGTGCTGCCCTACTGGCTGGCAGGAACAGAAGGCGACCGTCTGCCTGTGATTCTGGATCCCGGCCTGACCTTCGGCACCGGTGCCCATCCCTCCACCCAGATGGTGGTGGAGACCATGGAAGAGGTGGTGCGCCCCGGCTTCCGTTGCCTGGATTTGGGCAGCGGCAGCGGTATTTTGTCCATCGCCGCCCTGCGGCTGGGGGCTGAAAGCGCCATCGGCATGGACATTGACCCCAAAGCGGAGGACATCGCCCGGGAGAACGCCGCCTACAACGGCTTTGCTGCCCCGGCCTTCACCGCCATGACCGGCAATGTCACCGAGGATAAAAAGATCATGGAGCAGCTGGCAGCCAGGGAATATGACCTGGTGCTGGTGAACATCGTGGCCGATGTGATCATCGGGCTTGCCCCGGTGCTGCCCCGGTTCCTGAATGAGAATTCCACCCTGATCTGCTCCGGCATCCTGGATGTCCGGCTGGGGGAGGTTCTGGACGCCCTGAACAAGGCCGGCCTGACCGTCACCGCCGTGAAAGAGAAGGAGGACTGGCGCTGCGTCAAAGCCTGCCGTTCTCCAAAAAGATAAAAGGAGTTATCTATGAGAATCCCCTACCGCACCCAGCGTATCTTGCGTCGCGTGGGTATCGTCTTTCTAATCTTTTTGATGCTGTTCATTATCGCCTGGTTCTGCAGCGTGGTGTTTCTGGAGCGCCATGTGGTCTATACCCGCCAGGGTGCCATGCTGGATCTGGAAATCTCTGCCAACGATCTGATCGGTGAGGCGGCAAAGCCGCCGGTGGGCAGCACGGATATCACCATTTATTACAACGAAGGCGCCGACGCCATCAATATGTCCGATGAACTGGTGCAGCTGGATGGCTATTTCATTGATATTGAGGAACTGAAAACCAACATTGCCGGTGCCTGGGATCAGCTGGAGCCCCTGAAGGCCAACACCCCCATTATGATCGACCTGAAGGGCGGCTACGGTTCCGCCTATTACAGCTCCACCCTGCCCGGCATCATCACCTCCTCGGAAGTCAGCGTGGCATCGGTGGATGAGCTGATTGGCTTCATGAACGAGAAGAATTTCTATACCATTGCCCGGATCTCCGCCCTGCGGGACTATAACTTCGGTCTGAACAATGTGTCCAGCGGTCTGATGCACACAAACGGTCTGGGCCTGTGGCCGGACGAAGGCCACTGCTACTGGCTGGACCCCACCAAGGACAGCACCATCAACTGGATTGCCAGCATCATCAAGGAAATCAAGAACATGGGCTTTGATGAAGTGGTGCTGACCGATTTCCGGTTCCCGGACACGGAAATGATCCGCTTTAACGGGGATAAGGATGCTGCCCTGGTGGATGCCGCCAATAAGCTGATTGCGGAATGTGGCAGCAAGGACTTTACCGTTTCCTTTGAAGTGCCCAATTATGAGTTTGCCCTGCCGGAGGGACGCACCAGAATGTATCTGGAACGCGTCTCTGCCACCAATGTGGGCATGGTCGCATCCAAGGTAGCGGAAACCATTCCGGATCCCCAGATCCGGCTGGTGTTCATCGCAGAAACCAACGACACCCGGTTCAATGCCTACGGCTGCCTGCGGCCCATTTCCCAGTCTGCGGCCATGGAGGCCCAAAAGGCAGCGGCCGCCAGCCAGGCGACCCCGTAAAAGGCCCTGTCCACCGGCAAGTATACCGCAAAGCGGACTTCAACGAAATAGTATGAGCGGGAGAAACCACGGTTTTGTGATTTCTCCCGCTACTTTTAATTTATGAAGGGGATGCTTGGAGCAAAACGTTCATTTTGCCGCAGACCCGTTTTATGATCATCCATTCTGCTCATTGAGGTATTTCAGGACATAGTCATAGTAGTTCATGTCCACCACACCCTCAGAGAATTTGATCTTGTTTTTCACGATGGAATTGATGCGCTGGACGTAGCCTTCCTCCACACTGACCCCTTTTCTGGGGGTAAATTCCCCGTCACAGTAGGTGCCCTTTTCGGTGATCCAGTTGTAGTCCGGCCACAGAACCAGCGGCTCCGCGTCGGAGAACACATCCCGGCCCACCAGCAGGCGGGAATCATACTCCACGCCGAAGAGATTGGAAACCGTGGGCAGGATGTCCAGGCTGTACACAGGGGTATCCACCACAATGTCCATGTCCTCAAAGGCGCCGCTCCACATAATCAGGGCGTTGTGATCCCGCAGGAACTGATCGTAATCCTTCACCCCGTATAGCTCTGCCAGATGATCCACGGTGTTATTCCAGGTCTTGCTCCGTTCCAGGCCATAGGGATAGTGGTCGGTGGCGATGACCACCAGGGTATCATCCGCAATGCCGGCCTCCTCCAGCTGACGAACCAGGGATTCCATGGCGTACTCAAATTCCAGGTTGGCAGCAATGTAACCCTTGACAATGTCCGAGTGATTCAGATGTTGGACCTTGTCCCAGTTTTTTTCGGTCATGTCGTTGCCCTTGAGGCTGTATTCGCAGTGGCCGCTGACGGTCATGTAATAGATGCTGAAGGGCTGGTTGTCAATATACTGGGGCACGGTCACGTCGATCATTTCCAGGTCGCTTTCCGGCCAGGAGCCTTTAATCTCCAGTCCGCCGTACCGGGCGATGAACTGATCATAGCCCAGATGGGGATGGGTGTTGTTGCGGTGGTAGAAATCCTTCAGGTGGTTGTGATAGGCGGTGGAATGATAACCCAGCTTCTGCAGCTGATTGCCCATGGTCAGAAACAGGTCCTGCTGATAGGTCTCGTTCATGGAGCTGCCGCCCTTGGTGGGCACCAGACCAATCAGGTTGGAAAATTCGCCGGTGGTGGTGCTGGCGCCCCAGGCCGGCTGGTAATATTCCTTGAACTGGATGCCCTTGGTGGCCATCCGGTACAAGGTGGGGGTCAGCTCCGGATCGATCACCTCGGCGGAGAAGGCCTCGGCGGTGATGAGAATCAGATTCTTGCCCTTGAACATGCCGGTGAATTCATTCTGCCGGGAGGGCTCCAGGGAGTTGACATAATTGTGAATGGACGCCACGGCCTTCTGGCCGCTGGCCTGGGCCGCTTCGCCAAAATCCATGGGCAGCACGTTATAGCCGTATTCCACCGCAGGCTCGGTTTCCTCCTGGGGTCCCTCTTCCGGTTTGGTTTCCGGCGCCGCCGTGGCTTCCGGGATCTCCAGAACAAATTCCGGGGATTCCTCCGGCTTGGCGCCCTGGATGGTGTCCAGAGTCAGACCCATGCTCAGGCCCATGCTCCGAACGGCATTGTCAAAATGATAGGCATCCTTCAATAGCTTGGCATCGTCGGTCAGCGTGAATACGGCAGCAAGGCCCAGACCATACCCCACCACGCACAGCGCGGCTGTCACGGCCCGGCGCTTCCAGGTCATGGAAGGCTCGGCACCCCAAATGGCATAGACAAGGATGGGCGCCAGCATCAGGGCAATGCGGCCCAGATTCCGGCCGATCATTGTGAAGGTCAGGGCCAGATAGTCCTGGGCAATGCCGCCGGCACCGGCAATCATGGTCTCCACCGTCATGAAATTCTGGTAGGTTTCGGACAGAATGAATTGGGCAATATAAAAGACGGCAACCACCAGCGCGACGGTCACGGATGCCCATTTTCTTCCCTTTTGGGGCAGCACACTGGTAATGAGGCCCAGAGTCGCGCCGCAGCCCAGACCGAAGCAGAGCACAGCAATCAGATTGCCCAGCTGCAGGGATTCCGTGACCCACAGGTGCAGAATCAGTTCTGCATAAACAACCATGCCGGCCACAAAGAAGCAGCCGGGCAGTGGTATTTTTTTCAGATTGGATTTTTTTAGAAATTTTGCCATAAATGATAATTCCTCCGGGAAAATAACGGCAGCTTACCCATTATTCTGGGGCTTGGGCTTGCGGTGACGGCGGTGGTTGGGACGGCGGCCGGGCTTTTTGCCCTGTTCACCGGCGTTTTCCTTTGACTCCGGCACGTCTCTGGGCTCCCGGCTCTCTTTGGGCGCTTTGGGCTCTCTGGGGGGACGATTTTCCCGCTTTTCCCGGGGTGCGCTCTCTGTCTGACGGGACTGGGCTTCCGGATTGGTCTGCTCGGCTTTTCCCGGTTCGGCTTTGCCCCTGCGGCGGCGGGAGCGGGATGCCTTGGCAGCCTGGGGTTCTTCCTCCCCGGCGGGGGGTGCCTGTTCCGGTTCCGCCTTGGGTTCCTCCACAATCTGCTCCGTGCTGTACTTAAACCGAATGGGTTCCAGCAGCAGCTTTTCTTCCGCGGCCTCCTGACGGACCCGCTTTCCACCGCCGGAAATAGGGGCCAGATCCGCCGGGATGGGAGGATCGTTCTTTTTTGCCTTGCCGTTTCGCAGGACGGCAATGTCGGCATTGGGGAACAGGGAAATGGTTTCCGGCGCATCCTCCATGCGCACCTTCACCCGCTGGCGCAGCAGATCCACTTCCACCACGGTGCCCCGGCCTTCCGGGGTGTCCACGAAGGAGTCCATTTTGGGACTGGTGCGGATCAAATCCTCGTAGGCATCCTGCTCGTATTTCAGGCAGCACATGAGCCGGCCGCAGGTGCCGGAGATTTTGGTGGGATTCAGGCTCAGGTTCTGGGTCTTGGCCATTTTGATGGACACCGGCTGAAAATCATCCAGGAAGCTGGCGCAGCAGAAGGGCCGGCCGCAGATGCCGAGGCCACCCACCATCTTGGCCTTGTCCCGGACGCCGATCTGCCGCAGCTCGATGCGGGTGTGGAACACGGATGCCAGATTTTTCACAAGTTCCCGGAAATCCACCCGCTCGTCGGCGGTGAAATAGAACAGGATTTTGCTGCCGTCGAAGGCCACCTCCGCAGATACCAGCTGCATATCCAGCTGGTGGTCGGCAATTTTCTGCATACAGATGTCGTATGCCTTCTTTTCCCGGGCCCGGTTTTCCGCGATGGTCTTTTCATCCTGGGCCGTGGCCAGACGGATCACACAGCGCAGAGGAGCCACCACATCTTTTTGAGGGATTATATGATTGCCCGCCGTGCAGATGCCGTATTCGGCGCCCCGGGCGGTATCGATGATCACATGGTCGCCGGCAACGTAGGTGGCGCCATCGGGATCAAAAAAATAAACTTTCTGGCCAGGGCGGAACTGGATATCTACCACTTCCACCGCAGATTCCGGATTTTGCAGGATTTCTTCTTCCATTGGTTTTGCTCCTTATATTTACGGGAACCCATGGTTCCCGGTTGAGTCGTATTTGGTTGGTTGCTTGCTGTTTTCTTTCCAGTGGGCACGGCAGCCATGCCGCCCCACCAGCTGCAGCGTGTATCCTTATTTTAATTTCCACAGCAGCCAGCCGCAGACGGCGCCGGGGGATACATTGCTCAGGGTATGCTCGATGGCCTGATTCAGAATTTTGCCCATGGCCAGCAGTTCCGGGGCGGTGCGGCTTTGGCTCAGACGCTTTGCCAGAGGGGAGATGGCAGGCCGTCCGCTGCGCTGGGCCAGGGCTTCCTCTGTCAGTTCCAGCCAGCTTTGCAGAATCTCTGCCAGGGCATCCCGTTTCCATTTTTCCATGGGGACCAGGGTTTCCGCCAGCAGCAGCTGGCTCTGGGCACAAAGAGCCTCCACAAAGGCCTCGGTCTGGGGCGGAACCGTGCCGCCGGATTCCAGCAGCGTCAGGGCTTGTCCCAGGAAGCCGCCGCTGCGCAGGGCCACGGCCTCCAGATCCTCCCGGGCCATGGCAGGGAACCGGGAGGAAAGGTAAGTGACCAGCAGCTCCCGGGGCAGGGCCTGCATTTTCAGCTCCGTACAGCGGGACCGGACCGTGGGCAGAATTTTCTCCGGGTTGTCTGTCAGCAGCAGGAAAATGCCGTAGGGAGGCGGTTCTTCCAGGATTTTCAGCAGGGAATTCTGACCTTCCATACCCAGATCCTGGGGAAACAGATAGATTTTATAGTCGCTTTCATTGGGGCGGATGAACACATCCTCCCGGATATCCCGGACAATCTTCACCGCCACATTCTTATGCTCCGGGTCCTCCACGGTGATGAAGTCCGGATGGTTTCCGTTGTGCAGCTTCCGGCAGGGCTCACAGACACCGCAGGGCTTGTCCCGGCCCTGGCAGAGGAAGGCCTGGGCCATGAGCTTTGCCAGGGTTTTCTTGCCGCTGCCCCGGGGACCCGAAATCAGGTAAAAATGGGAAATATGGTTTTTTTCCAGGCTTCTTGCCAGATTTTCTTTCAGCCGGTCATTGCCCAGCAGTGCGTCAAAGGCCATATTTCCCTCCTTCATACAGATCTATTCTGATTTCCATTTTATCAGGTGTTCCGACGGACTTTCATCTTTAAGCGGTGATTTCTCCCGCCAGGTTCTGGTTAAAGAGCTGGGCAATCTCCTCCTGCTCCATACCCTGGCCGATGGCCCACATCAGCTTGGTCATGGCGGCTTCGGAGGTCATGTCCCGACCCTGGATGACACCCAGCTCCAGCAGCTTATTGCCCACCTGGTAGACCCGCAGGTCAGAGCTGTCGTACAGGCACTGGGTGGTGACCACGATGGACAGTCCGTCCTCCACGCAGCGGTGGATGCCCCGCAGGCCCCGGTGCAGCACGTTGATGCCGCCCAGGCCGAAGGCTTCAATGACAATGCCCTTGTAGCCCATGGCCGCCAGCATATCAAAGACAGCAGGGTTCAAACCCGGGGTCAGCTTCAGCAGGAACACATCCCGGCTCATTTCGGTGCATAGACGGGGCTCGCCTTTGGACCTGGGCAGAACTTCCTGATCCACCACCAATCCCAGGTTGCTGACCTGGGCAGCGTACCGGGCATTGACGCTTTCAAAGGCGGAAAATCCGGAGGCGCGCACCTTCACCGCCCGGCAGCCCAGCATCACCTTCCGGTCAAAGGCCAGGAACACACCGGGGTAACCGGCGGCCGCCATGGCAAAGGCGGTGCGCAGATTGTCGGGGCCGTCGGACAGCATATCCGCCAGGGGCAGCTGAGAACCGGTGAACACCACGGGAAGGTCGATGTCCGGCAGCATGAAGGTAACGGCGGAAGCCGTGTAGGCCATGGTATCGGTGCCATGGGAAATGACGATGCCGTCAAAGCCTGCCCGGTGTTCAAAAACGTGCCGGGCGATGAGCTTCCACTCCTCCGGCCGGATGTTGGAGGAGTCCAGACACATCACGTCCTGGACGGTAATATCGTAGTAAGTCCGCAGCTGTTCCAGCTCCCGCTCCATGACACTGCTGCGGTGAGGCTCCAGACCCTCGCCGCCGGGCATGGAGGCGATGGTTCCGCCTGTGGTCAGCAGGAGAATTTTTTTCTTTTCGCGCATAGCTGCCTCCTTGGCTTATTATATAGTATCTCATTTTGTATTATAGCGGTTGATCCCGAAAATAGCAAGCAAAAAAGAGAAATGCTCCGGCGCCATGCCCCATGCATATCCTCCCAAATTCCGGACATCCTAGCCAAAAGAGGTGAAACAGTATGATATTGGCTTATGTTCGCACGGTCATCGTTTATCTGGTGCTGATTTTATCCATCCGGCTCATGGGCAAACGGCAGATCGGACAGATGGAAGCATCCGAGTTTGTGGTGGCCATGCTGGCGGCGGATCTGGCGGCAGTGCCCATGCAAAACATCACCATCCCCCTGCTGTCCGGTCTGGTTCCCCTGCTGACGGTGCTGGGACTGGAACTGACATTGTCTTTTCTGATTTTGAAAAGTGTGGTCATCCGGCGGTTTCTCTGTGGAAAGCCTGTGATTCTCATTGAAAACGGAACCATTTTGCAGGATAACCTGAGACGGACCCGGGTCACCATGGATGAGCTGATCAGCCATTTGCGGCAGCAGGAGATTCTGGATCTGAACACGGTTCAGTATGCCATTCTGGAAACCGACGGGAACCTGTCGGTATTCCCCTATGCCAAGGAACAGCCGGCCACCGCCAAGGATGCCAAAATCAAGGTCAAAAACCAAAGCCTGCCCATGACCATCATTGACGATGGCTATCTGTCCCGGGAGGATCTCCAGCGGGCGGGAAAGGACATGGTCTGGCTGCGGCACACATTGGGCAAATACAAAGCCCGGCAGGAAACCACATTACTGCTGACGGTGGATGGGGAGGATCATGTAAAATGGATCGGAAAATCGGAATCGTAACGCTGCGGGAGCTGACGGGAATCCTTCTGTTGGTGGCCCTGCTGCTGTCGGGGCTGCTGGTCTCCTGGTATGTGGGCCGGCAGCAGGAGGAAATGGCAAAGATTCTGTCGGACAGCAGCTGGCTGGCCCTGTCCGGTCAGATGGAAAACGCCCGCAAAAAAGCAGACACGGCCCGGATGCAATGGCAGGAAAAATGGAAGATGCTGGCAGCGGTGGCCGATCATGGCCCCATGGGGGACATTGACTCACTTTTTGAAGAATTGTCGATTTACGGAGCCGACGGGGATCAGACCGAATTTGCCCGGGCCTGCAGCCAGCTGGCCCAGAAGATGACCTCCCTGGGCGACACCCAGCGCCTGAGCTGGTGGAATGTACTGTAAACCGCCGCACAAAAAACTTGGATGATTGCCCATCTCTCCGGTCGGGAAAGCCCCAAGGATGGAGGATAACTGGCGCACCAAAAGCTCGTCATGTCAGCGGCGACACGCCGCCCGGTCGGGGGGCCCTAAGGATGCAAGATACCTGCCGCACCAAAGGCTCGTCATGTCAGCGGCGACACGCCGCCCGGTCGGGGGGCCCTAAGGATGTAAGATACCTGCTGCACCAAAGGCTCGTAATGTCAGCGGCGACACGCCGCCGCACCATAGTCTCGTAATGTCAATGGCGACACGCCACACTTTACTTTCTCCCGGTTTTCCGCTATGATAGAAAGAAAACCCGGAGGTTACATCATGAACAAGTTTTTCCCGGAAATTCAGAAAAATTTCGGCTTCGGCTGTATGCGTTTCCCCACCGTGGACGATGTGGTGGATGTGGGCGCCGTCATGGAAATGGTGGATGCTTTTCTGGAGGCAGGCTTCAACTATTTTGACACCGCCCGACCCTATCACAATGGCACCAGCGAGACGGTGCTGCGCCAGTGTCTGACCACCCGGTATCCCCGGGAACGCTATGTGCTGACCAACAAACTCTCTCCCACCAAATTTGAAACAGAAGAAGAGATCCGGCCCCTGTTTGAGGACCAGCTGAACGCGTGCGGCGTGGATTACTTCGACTTCTACCTGTTCCATGCCAATTCTGCCGAGCGCCACAAGAAGTTCACCGAGACCCGGGCCTATGACATTGTCCAGGAGCTGAAAGCGGAGGGTAAAATCCGTCATGTGGGCATGTCCTTCCACGACTCCGCCCGGGTGCTGGACAAAATCCTCACAGAGCGGCCGGAGATTGAAGTGGTGCAGCTGCAGATCAATTATGTGGACTGGAATGATCCCAAGGTCCAGGCCCGGAAGTGCTACGAGGTCTGCCGGAAGCACGGCAAGCCGGTGCTGGTCATGGAGCCTGTGAAGGGCGGCACTCTGGTGAATCTGCCGGAAAAGGCCAAAAAGGAGCTGGGCAGCCTCAGCCCGGCCAATCTGGCCATTCGCTTCGCCGCCGGCTGGCCCAATGTGGCCATGGTTCTGTCCGGCATGAGCAGCATGGACCAGCTGAAGGAAAATGTGTCCTTCATGCAGTCTTTCCAGCCCCTGTCCTATGCCGAACAGCAGACCATCGAGCGGATCCGCTCCATTTATCAGGCCCAGACCAAAATCCCCTGCACCGGCTGCAAATACTGTGTGGCCGGCTGCTACGGTCAGATCAACATCCCTCAGGTCTTTGCCTGCATGAATGACGTCCTGGAAGGCAAGGAAGGCGCCGAGGACCGCTACAAGGCCCTGGACCGCAGCGCGGACCGCTGCATCGGCTGCGATATGTGCAGCCATGTATGTCCTCAGGGACTGAACATCCGGATGCTGATGGGTCAGATTGCGGAGCATTTCTGGAAATAAGGGAAGCTCTGATGAAATCGGCAAGAGCTGGCGGCAGAAGATATTGGCGCAGATAAAAGCTTGGAAAGCGGAGGAATACTGTATGTATTTCCCACTTTTCAAACTGCACAGATGGGTCAATAGATTCGCCGTTCAGCCGCAGGCGATTTATTCAGAGGTTCCTAAGGGTGAATATCTTGCAATTAGGCACAAATTGTGATATGATTATCAGATGAAAACCTTTATTTTTCCAAGAAAGGGGGATTTCCCATGCGCCGACTGATCATTCTTTTCCTGTGCTGCGTGATGATGAGCAGTGTTCTCGTGATGACCGTCTCGGCGGAAAACACAGCCTCAAAAGTGGAAAGCTATGTGACGGTGACGGCTGACGGCGACTGCCTGGTCAGCACCACGATACGGCTGTATCTGGATTCCCCTGTGGACCGGCTGGTGTTCCCTGTACCGCTGAAAGCCACGGACATCACCCTGAACGGTGGAAGTCCCCGCACCGAGAAAACCGCCACGGCCATCGAAGTGGATGTGAGCCGGGTGGTCGGCGGCATGACCGGTGAAATCCCGCTGGCCATCAATTATAATATTCCCGGCGCTGTGGGCGCCATGGACCCCGATACCGTCACGGAGGATCAGTACAAGAAGTATTTGCAGCTGACCCTTCCGCTGCTCAGCGGTTTTTCCCTGCCGGTACAGAATCTGAGCTTTGTGGTCACCATGCCGGACAACATCAAGTATAAGCCCAACTTCAGCAGTACCTACCAGCAGACCGGCATTGAAGCCTACTTAAAATACGAAATCGACAAGAATATGCTCACCGGCCAAAGCACCCAGACCCTGAATGATCGGGAAAGCGTTACCATGACCATGGGTGTGGAAAGATCCCAGTTCCCCACCGTCAGCATTTACCGCCGGGAAGGAAACCCGGAACTGAAGCCCATGCTGATCTGCGCCGGACTGGCGCTGCTGTATTGGTTCGTGTTTCTGCGCACCTGGCCCCTGATCCGCAGACGCAGCGTCACACCCCCTGAGGGCGTAACCGCCGGTGAAATCGGCTGCCACCTGACCCTGGCCGGCGGCGACCTGACCATGATGGTATTCCACTGGGCCCAGATGGGCTATATCCTGATTCACCGGGAAGGCGGACGGGTCATGCTCCACAAACGGATGGACATGGGCAATGAGCGCAGCCCCTTCGAAGTGAAGGTGTTCAAGATGCTGTTCGCAAACCGCCGGGCGGTGGATGCCACCGGCTATGCCTATACCCGTCTGAGCCAGAAGGTCTTTGCCATGGTTCCCGGCGAGCGGAACCTGTGCAAATCCAATTCCGGCAATACCCGGATCTTCCGGCTGCTGGCCTGCGGCAGTCAGCTGTTCTGCGGCATCTGCGTGGCCATGAACATGACCGCGGTGTTCTTCCTGCAGGTGCTATTGTCCATTGTTTTGGGTATTTTCGGCGTGATTTCCGCCTGGCAGATTCATGAGGTGGCCTACCGGACCCACCTGCGGGGCAAAACCCGGGTCTTTATCGGTCTGACCTTTATGGCCATTTGGGTGGTGCTGGGCATTTTGTGCGGCCAGTGGATCATTCCCACCTGCTGCGCTCTTGGCCAGTGGATGGCCGGCTTCCTGGCAGCGTACGGCGGCCGCCGCAGCGACGTGGGTCGGTATGATGCCGGACAGATCCTGGGTCTGCGCCACTATTTGAAGCACATTTCCAAGGAGGATATCCACCGGATCATGAAAACAGACCCGGAATATTTCTTCAACATGGCCCCCTATGCCCTGGCCCTGGGCATCATTTATCCCTTCGCTAAAAATTTCGGCAGCATTAAAATGGACCAGTGTCCCTACCTGGTCACCCGGGTCCACGGCAAGCGCACCGCCGAGGAATGGGCCGAACTGATTTCCGACTCGGCGGATCTCATGGACTCCAAATTCCGCCGGATGGAAGTGGAAAAGTGGTTCAATCCCCAGGCAAGAATGTAATAGAGAATCCACGGGTTTCGGATGTTGTTCAAAAGACAGTTAAATATGCAAAAGAATAGCCGCAAAGCGGCGCAAGGGATGCAGCCCTTGTTTGGAACACAGTAACGCAAAACGCCCCGGGCACGCAGGTGCCCGGGGCGTTCGACCTCGCAGAACGCACATACGGGTTCTGCCCCATATAGAAGTGCGCCATTCTTTCATTCCAAAGGATCATTACTTTCCTTGTAACGAAATGCGATTTCACAAGTCATATAGGTAAAGGAGGCGAAACAGTGGAAGATTATCAGGAAATATATTCTCTTTATTTTCAGGATGTCTATAAATATGTATTAGCCTTGAGTCGGGATCCGAGCCTTGCCGAAGAAATAACGCAAGAAACATTTTTCAAAGCATTAAAATCATTGGATTCTTTTCAAGGACAATGCAAGCTCTATGTATGGCTTTGCCAAATTGCAAAAAACACTTACCTATCCTACCTTAAAAAACATAAGGGGTCAGAGAAAGAGGAGACGCTCACCAGATCTTTAGAGGAGATGATGCTAGATAAAGAATCCGTCTTTCTGATTCACCAAGCACTTCATAACCTGCCGGAACCTTATAAAGAGGTGTTTTCACTACGGGTTTTGGGGGAATTATCCTTCCGGGAAATCGGTCTATTGTTTGGAAAAACGGAGAATTGGGCACGGGTGACCTATCACCGTGCAAGGTTAAAAATAAAGGAGGAACTCGAATGAATTATCCCTGTGGTTTAATCCGTGATCTGCTTCCGCTGTATCACGATGATGTATGTAGTCCTGAGAGCCGCAATGCAGTGGAAAAACACTGCGCAAGCTGTTCTGCTTGCAGAAAAATACTGAATGATCTTGGTTCAATGCCAGAACCTTATGAAATGGCAAAAGAAGTAGAACCTCTGCGTCCAATTCAGAAAAAGTGGAACCACGAGAGAAAAAAATCTTTATGGATTGGACTCGGCGTTGCATTCTTTCTCATACTGATTCTCATAG
>JBJDYI010000173.1:0-2060 GCA_051867165.1 Faecousia sp.
CCACACCGTACAGCCGGGAGCCGGACATTTCCTCCGGCAGCATACCGAAGAAGTTACCAACGCCGCAGGCCGGTTCCAGAATATTGCCAGCGGTAAAACCCATGTTGCCGACGGCTTCATAAATGGCGCGGATGACCGTGGGGCTGGTGTAGTGGGCGTTCAGGGTGGAGGCCCTGGCAGAGGCGTATTCCTCCGGGGTCAGAAGCGTAAGAAGCTCCTGGTACTCATTGGCCCAACCCGGCTTGCTTTCATCAAAGGCATCGGCAAGGCCACCCCAGCCCACATACCGGGACAAGACCTCCTGCTCGGCAGGGGTGGCGCTGCGTCCTTGTGCTTCAATTTCCTGCAGGGTGCGGATAGCGTCCACATTCATACGGAACTTCGCTTTTGAGCCTCCCTCACCCAGATGATCGTCTGTGATACGGAAGTTTTCTGCGGGAACCTGGCTTGGTGGGTCATGCTCAGGTTCCTCTACATGAAGCCGTTCAATGACCACATCATAGGGCAGACCGTTCTTGTCTCCCGGATAAACAGCCACGGTTTCAGAGGAAAATTCCGGCCTTTCATCTTTTGCCGGTTCCGGTGCAAACAATCCGGCGTTGCGCTCGTCCTGACGCAGCCGTTCCTCAAAGATTTTCCGATTGATGGTTTCGTGGCTCCAGGAATAGGGGCCGGTGTCAATGCGGATATCCATGTCCCCGATATAACCGATGGTGCCGGAGATCTCCCTGTCTGTGAAAGGCAGCTTGACGGTATCGCCCACTTTATAGGTCGGAACACCCTCTAAATGGGCGGGTTCCGGGAGCTTTGTTTCAGGAGAAAGGCCGTCAAGCTCCTGCTGATACAGGGCGCGGAGCAGCCGCACAGTCTCATCCCAGGAGATGCCCAGCTTGGTATCGTATTTGTCCTGTATTTCCACCTCCATGCCGGTGGTAGAAGTGGAAAAGTCAGCCGTGTCACCGGTGACAAGTTCCATTGTCTCGGTCCGGCCCGCAAAGGTTTCGGAAAGTCGCTGAGAAATACGCTTATTGCCCTCACCGGAGCGCAGCCAGCCGGAAATATAGGCTTTATCCCGGTCCGTGAACAACCCGGAGGTAAGCACCTCCCGCAGATCATCGTTTGCTTTGGACAAATCCGCAGAGAGAAATTCCGTGATGGAGCCGTTTCGGAGGTCTTTCTGCAAAAGCTGCTCAAACCGTTCCTTGCTTTCTGCCCGGAAAATGGGAATAGGGAGCGCCGGGTCACGGAGCTGCACATCAAACAGACCAATGCTGGTAATCTCAAATGCGGTATCGTCCAGATAGACAGTATCGCCTACTTGGTAGGGCGGGGCTTGCTGGTTACGGTCTGCCGTGTCTGGAAGTGCATCCTGAATCTGCTGCCATTCTTCATCGGATACGGTTATATCAATCTCATGGGTGGTTTCGCCGTTCCCAATAGTAATGGTATCGCCCTGGCGGGTGATGGGCTGGCCGGACAGATCGGGAGCCTGGGTTTGTCCTTCCTGGGCAATGCGCTCCACATCGGCAGTCACTTGCCGGATAAATGGGTCCTGATCCAGCTTTTCGGGGGCAATCACCTGGCCATTAACGATACCACGCTGTTCCAGGGTTTCCCGGATGGCGATAGGGTCAATATCATCAAAGTGGTCTTGTTCTTCTTCTGTGAAAAAACGATCCTCCTTGATGAGCTGGGCAATCCGGCGCTGTACCTTTGCCCACGGCAAATCCGTGGCAGCGGTCGGAACCGGAAAAGCCGGAAGATCATCGCCATACTCTTGTTTCAGCCATGCCGCCGTATTCTTATCACGGGCGTGGTCATTCATATAACGGACAACGGCCTGTTTGCTCCTGATGTCGCCATTCCATTCCTGAAGTGCTGCATCAATAGCGACCTGGGTATCCACGGGCCGCGCCGGTTTTGCAGGCTCCGATTGGGGCATAGAAAAAGCGGAGGGCTGTCGGCTCTCCGCTTGCTGGATATTCTGGATTTGCTCCTGCTCAGACAGGAACAGGTTTAATGTCAGTTGTTGATAAGCTCCGTCAGGATAATCTCCTCCG
>JBJDYI010000174.1:0-2059 GCA_051867165.1 Faecousia sp.
CGCGGTAGCGCCCCAGGCTCCCTTGTGCAAAGGGAGCTGTCAAAAATCTCTGATTTTTGACTGAGGGATTGTACTATCAGTCTCGATTGCATCAGAATCGAAGTATTGGCAACCCCTCCGTCACGGCTTCGCCGTGCCACCTCCCCTTGAACAAGGGGAGGCTTTGGCTGGTGCGATAAACAACAGTTTTGGTATCCGCGATGGTAGGCTGAGCTGCCTTGATTGTCCCCGCATGTCCGCAGGGAACACAGCGAAACCGGCGGATTCTTACCGGGGCAAGCAGAATCCCACATTTATCTATTTTAGTTATATCTCACGGGGAAGGGAATGTCAAGGAGTAAAAAGGGACGAAAAATTTGATTTTAAAACTTTAAATAACTTCATATCGCTTTAATTTGTGTAAGTTGCACAATTTAAGCGTTCTATATATATATATATACAATTGACCAAAGCAACCCGCTCTGCTACAATATATCTATGCAAAGTACCCAATATATGGGCACTTGTAAAAAACAAGAAAGCGGGATGAAACAATGAAACAGTTCAAATTTCTGGCTCTGATCCTGGCTCTGGCCATGATCGTCGGTATCTTCGCCGGATGCGCTTCCGGTAACAAGACCCCCGACACCACCACCAAGGGCAACGACACTACCGCCGCTGCTGACACCAAGGGGAATGAAGGCGGCGACGACACCCCCGCTGCCAGCGTCCATTTCACCATGAGTGGTCTGCCCGCTGCGGACAAAACCGAAGAGCTGGAGCGTTACCACAACCGTCAGGCTGATTACGAAGAGAAGACCGGCAACACCTATGAGCTGGTTACCTTCAAGTACGACTACCAGACCTTCGCCGCCATGCTGGAAGGCGGCAACCTGCCCACCGAATTCGCCATTGCCAACACCGAACCCCAGATTCTGATCAAGAACGGCTGGGGCAAGGACATCACCGACATCGTCAATGAGTACGGCTACGCCGAACACTGGAACCCCACGCTGCGGGAGCTGGTCTCCGACAAGGACGGCCGGATCTACGGTGTTCCCAACTCCGCTTACTCCCTGTGCCTGGTGGCCAACAAGTCCGTGTTCCGCGCTGCCGGTCTGGTAGACGAGAACGACAACATCATCTACCCCAAGACCTGGGATGAGCTGATCGAGACTTGCCGTACCATCGTTGCCAAGACCGACGCCAAGGGCATGTCCTTCACCATCTGCGACAACATGGGTGGCTGGAACTTCTCCAACGTGGCCTGGAACTACGGCGCTGACCTGTGCGTCATGAACGACGACGGCTCCTACACCAGCAACCTGAACTCCGATTCCGTGGTCAAGGCCGCCACCGTTTACCAGACCCTGTCCAAGGAAGGTCTGCTGTATGGCGACGTTTCCATCGACCGTTGGGACGACTGCCTGACCAACGTTTCCGAAGGTCTGTCCGCCATGGCCTTCTTCCATAACGGCTGTGCTTTCGGCATCTGCGATGATAATGGCACCCAGAACATGGACGTGGAAAACATGTGTATGATTCCCATCCCCGGCGGCCCCGGCGGTAACTACTGGCTGATGGGCGGCGACACCATGTGGTTCTCCCCCGATGCCACCGACGAGCAGGTTCGTGCCTGGTTCGAGTACAACGAGCTGTACGGCCGTACCCCCGACGTCAACGACGATCAGATCGCTGCCATGAAGGAAGATGCCAACCTGAAAGTAAATGAGCGCGGCAGTGTCTACACCCCTGATATCACCGCTTATACCTCCGGTGACTGGTACGATGCTTACATGCAGGTAGTCGAAGAGTACCGGAACTGGAAGTGGGAAGACATGCCCGTTTACGAATGGGCTGAGAAGAACCCCGCTCACGTCGAGGAAGAGGGTATGTGCCAGCAGATGTACGCGACCCTGACCTCCGCTCTGCAGGAAATCGTTCTGTACCCCGACAAGGATATTCAGGCGATCCTGGATGAGGCACAGTCCGCTTACCAGGCAATTCTGGATACCTCGTTCGACGTTCAGAAGTAACCTCTTTCGAGTTGACTTCATATCCCATCCTGCGAGGCCACCGC
>JBJDYI010000175.1:0-2059 GCA_051867165.1 Faecousia sp.
GTACCGAAGTAAAGGAGGCATGACTATGGAAATTCAATACATTCGAGTGGGCGATTACTTCATTCCTGATCTGGAACTGCCGGAAGAAACCCGTCCCATCGGCAAGTGGGGGAGGATGCATCGGAAGTACCTGAGAGAGCACAAGCCGATTCGGTACAACTGCCTGCTTCTGTCCGGCAAGTTGTGGACATACCTTGCTGACCTGAATGAGCAGGCGCAGGACAGGCTGGAGCGGATGATCGACCAGATGAAGATAGCCGAGGGCGTGACAGAAGAATTGAAAGCTGCTGACCCAATGGCTTGGGTTGGAGCCATGAACAGCATCCGGAACAGGGCAGAGGAAATCATACTCCAGGAGCTAATTTACGGGGAGGATGCGACATGAGAATTCTTGAAGAATTATGGTACGGCAATATCGAACCAACGGAATATGATACATGTCCCTGTGCGGAATACAAGGAAGCCCTTCGGCTGATTAACCGGAACGAAGAAAGGCTCCAGGCCACCATGACGGATGCACAGAAAGAATTGTTTTCTCGATATGCGGACAGTGTACGGGAATTTCAGGATATGGCAAAGTGTCTGCTGTTTCAAAACAGCTTCCGCCTGGGAGCCAGGATGATGCTGGATATTATGGGCGAATGAATATTATAGACGCACGAGTGCCTCACTATCGGTTTGCAGATTATACGACCCTACCGAGAGGCGAGATTCTGCTGAACGGCGTTGATATCCGCAAGTATAATTAGGCTGATTTCGCGGAACTGTATTCATTTGAATCTATTGAACTGTTCGTGACCGGAATGGAGGTATTTTGCAGGAAGGATCTGAATATCTGATCTGTGTGTGAATGATTTGAGGGCTGCTTCGGTGAGCAGCCCTCGGATTGTTTATTCGTTGTTTTCCGTATGCTGGGATTGTTCTTGCTTCCGTCTTTTACGGCTGACCCTTCCCTGAACGGCGGCTGTCAGAACCGCAAACCACAGGAGAATGGATGCGTAGGGAGCGGCGGTGTGCAGTACATTTGCCAGAGAAATATCGTGGGGCTGCTGCGCTCCCTTGCCCATGCCTTTGCCGGGGCCCCGGCCCAGACCCTTTCCGCCGCCCCGACTCTATGCTGAGCCGGGGCGTTTCCTGTTTTCTATGCTACAAAACCTGCACTGACCAATATGGTTCGCTTGAAAGCTGGTGCTGATATCGCTCCTGCAGCAGAATGTATGTTCTGTTTTTATTTTCGTCCAAAGAAACCGCAAAGGTTTGCTGCCAGTTCTGAACCATCGTTTTATCAAAGCCCTGACAGTGCCAATCTCCGGCAGGAAGGACGAAAAGCTGATTCCGGTCCGTGTATTCTTCCACCTCGTAAAAGGCGAAGCATCGCAGCTGCTCATCCACTTTCCGGTACAGAAGTCCCTGGTTATACAGACTGGTGTATCCATTTTCTTCCATACAGAAGTAAAGCTCCGTCAGCGATGTGAGGTATTGCTTCTGGGTGGGGTGAAGCACATTCATGGGTTTCAGCAGCAGGCAGCGTTCCGGGAAAAACCGAGCGTAGGGAATGCCGCAGGCAGGTAGCTGCTCACTTTCCTCCAGGTGTCTGGACATGTTCTTCAGTTTTTCCATCGTCCTCTGAATCCGGGAAATCTGACGCTGGGCCACCCGTGTCCCTTCCTGTAGAATTCTGTCAATATCCAGCACACCATGTTCTCCCCAATAAGAAGAAAAGTGTTTTAGTGGAATTCCCAATTCCACACAGGTCAGGATAAAGTCCAGCACCACCATTTGTTCCATGGTATAGTATCGGTAACCCGTTTCTTCCTGAACAAACGCCGGCTTCAGAATTCCGATTTTTTCATAATAGCGAAGCGCTTTGATTGTAACCTTCTTCAGCTTGGAAACTTCGCCGATGGATAAATAATCTTTCATTTTTCCACGCTCCCTATTGACTCGTCCCCTGGGGTATAGCTTATGATGATTCTATCACAGATGGAGGAGAAATTCAATGAAGAATGACTATCGTCGGTTTTTTCAATATGTGATTCCGTCTATCGGCTCTATGCTG
>JBJDYI010000176.1:0-31199 GCA_051867165.1 Faecousia sp.
TGGGGTATACACGATTTCCAATCGTGCGCGCTCGGCCAGCTACGCGACTTCTCCAGACGAAGGCTTTGTGCTGCCGACTCGCATATAATACATCATCTTCACCGATTTGTCAACACTTATTTTTAAAATTCTTGAAATTTTTCATGTACCATTCAGCACCCAAGAGAGCGTACTGTGTCAATTGAATCTTGCTGCCTGAATGAAGGCATGGAACAGTTTTTCAGCTTCCGGCGCGTGCACCAGTTCCTCCGGGTGCCACTGGACACCCACCACAAACCGGTCTGAGGGTACCTCCACTGCCTCGATGACCTCATCGGGAATAGAAACAGCAGAAACCGTAAAGCCTTCTGCAAGGTCTTTGATGGCCTGGTGGTGGAAAGAATTAACCTTCCCCTCCCCTGCCCCCATGATGGCGGCCAAACGGGTCCCGGACGATACCACGACACCGTGGGAATACACATCCCGCGGGAACATGTTCATGCTGTGGCACAGCTTTCCCGCGGCAGGCAAATCAATATAAAGACTGCCCCCCATTGCCACGTTCAGCACCTGAATTCCCCGGCAAATACCCAGAACAGGTTTATCCGTATTTTCCAGAATATGCTTCGTCAGGGCAATCTCAAAGCTGTCCCGCCGTGGCGTCACGGTGCCCAGTTTTTCTGTGGCCCGCTCTCCAAACAGCATGGGATCCACATCGCCACCACCGGACAGCAGGAAGCCATCCAGCTTCCCTGCAATTTCTTCTATGCAGGAAAGATCCGCGTTGTTTGGAAGAAGCACCGGGATACCGCCGGCATTGGCCACCGCACGGACATAGCTTTCATTCAAACGGTGCTGCAGCTGAGGAGGATTATCCTGATGCAGGCTGTAAATGGCCTGACCCATGCTGCAGGTAATTCCAATCAGAGGTCTCATAGCATTTTCTCCCATCAGGCATCGCTCAGAACGAAATGGCAGAACCGCAGAATCTCATACCAGTCATCCGCGTCAAAGCATACAATCTTGTCCTCTTTCAGGTAAGCACCGGGATAGAAATGCTTGGAATAAGCCACATGGTGCTTGACAAAGTCGATTTCCATGTGGAAGTGGTCCGGCATGGGAACCACACATTCCGATGCATGCTGTACAGCTTCCTGCGCTGCCTTCTCAATCCGTTCCACCGCCTCGTCTGGATGCAGCGAGGTAACGCCGCCGCCCCGACCCTCATTGACGCTCACTGTGGTAATGGCGGGGATCAGTTCCTTCGCAAAGTCACAGACGGCCTTGTCGCCGGTGATCAAGGCCACAGGAATACCGAAATATCCGGCGGTATAGGCATTGATGAGAAATTCGCTGCACAGCACACCATTCAGAAAAACCCGGTTATTCCGCCCATTCATGGTGTGGCTGAGGGCATTGCCAGGGCAGCTGGCCCAGGCATGATAGCCGGTGAAAAACACGGCATCGAATTTCTCCTTGTCCAGACCACTCATCATGCTGAGAAGGTCTCCCGACCAGCTCCGGTTCATGCGGATGTTCCGGGGCAGCACTGTGGGGTCAATGTTCCGGGCAGAATCGTGGGCGTCCTTCACCAGGACTTCTTCCGCTCCGGCGGACAGGGCGCCACGGCAAGCTGCGGCCACTTCCCGGCTCATCTGCTTTTGATAGGGTGCATAATCAACGGCAGCAGAACGTTCCGTCTCCGGCCAGCTGACGATGCCACAGGTTCCTTCCATATCGGCACTTAAAAAAACTTTCATTTTACATTCCTCTCTTTATCCAAAATAGGAACCCACCTGAGTGATGGAGTTTTTAAGATCTTCCCGGTAGTCGGGGTGTTCCGGGTTCAGGCTGTTGATGGTAAAGCCGTCACTGCCGGCTTTGGCGGTGGAATGGCAGAACCGGTCATCCCCCAGGTACATGGCCACATGGCCAGGGAAAAACAGCAGGTCACCGGGTTTCATGTTTTCCAGCTTGATTTCCCGGAGGGGGAATTCCTCCCGGATGCTGGCATCCCGGAAAATGGTGATGCCGCACAGCAGATAGGCCATGGAGCAGAGACCGGAGCAATCAATGCCCCGGGGGGACTTGCCGCCCCACCGGTAGTGGGTGTTTTGGAAACGCATTGCAGTTTCCACCAGCGCCTTTCGCAGCGTCTGTTCATCGTCAGAGACGGGTGCAGTGTGGTAATCACCCAAAATGCCTGCCATCACATAGCCGGTGCGGCCATCTGCCAGAAGTACCTTCTGCCATCCATTTTCCTGCTTCTCCAGAGGTGACACCAGGCTGCCCAGAGGCAGGGTGATTTTGGTCCAGCCCTGAACTTTGGGCATCGAAAGTACATCACAGAAATTTTTGTTGAGAACAACTTTTTTCGGTTGATGCTCCCAGAATTCCGCCGCTTCCTCGTCCATCAGCAGATCCTCATCGCAGACAATCCCCTCGTAACGGTAATGTGTGCGCACCTTCAACCAACCGGGAATGATTTCATCGAGAATTTCCACCACCATGCCATAGAGGACTTCGTCCACCACAGTGGATTCCCGGGTCGCCTGGGCATACAGAGGACAAATGGGTACATTGACAATGGCTTTCATCACATTATTATCCTTTCAGAACAACGGTCCCTCTGTCCGCATCCAGGACACAGGTCCGTCCCAGGGGAAGAGATAAGGTGGGCAGCACATGGCCGCAAGCCACATCCATGATGGCTGGCTTCCCGGCAGGGACGATCAGCTGCTGGAAAATCTGCGGCAGCAGCAGAGTCTTTTCAGGGTATTCAGGAGGACAGTCGGTCCATGCTCCCAGAAGAATACCGGCACAATCGTCAAATTTTCCGGCGTTGCGTAGCTGGGTCAGCATACCGTCCACACGGTAGGTCTTTTCTCCAATGTCCTCCAGAAAAAGGATCTTTCCTTTGGTGTCGATTTCCCAGGGCGTGCCCAGGGAAGCTGCCAGCAAGGACAGATTGCCGCCGCACAGGCTACCTTCCGCCTGTCCGGAAACCAGCGTATTGGGCTTTTTCCCTGCCGGACTGCTCAATTCCCCGACCAGTCCACCAAACAGGGCCTTTTTCAGGAATTCCAGTGTAAAGGAATCGGGATTTGGCTCTGTGGAGGGCATGGTACAGTGGTATGTTTCAAAGCCGCAAGCCTGATTGAAAAAGGTATGCAAGGCTGTCACATCGGAGTAGCCGCCAAACCACTTGGGATTGCGGCGAATCATCTGCCTATCCAACAGCGGCAGAATCCGGTGGCTGCCGTAGCCGCCCCGGATACACCAGATGCCGTCAATAGCAGGCTCGGCAAAAGCATCATTGATATCTTTTGCCCGCTGGGCATCGTTGGCAGCCAAATATCCATCCCTGTTTGCAAAATAACAGGAAGGATACACCACCGGCTCCAATTCCAAGCGCCGGACATAATCCAGGGCAGGCTGTAATTTTTCTTCCGGTACCGCCGAGGCCGGGGCCACCAGTGCCACCTTTGCACCGGGAAACAGTGAGTTCGGTGTTATCATAATATTACCTCGATATGAGAAAATGGTAAACAAGAGCACAGAATACTCCGTGCTCTTGTTTATTTTTAAAGCTCCGCGCGGTAACCTTCCAGTTCCGCATCGCTGCCCAGCACATAGTGGCCTGGGCAGACTTCCTCCCACCTGGGTCGGTTGGACTCGCTGTAATTGTGGCAGGCAGGATCATAAACCAGCAGCTGCTTCTGCCGCTCGCCGATGGGATCCGGCTGCGGGATAGCGGACAACAACGCCCGGGTATAGGGATGGAACGGATGACGGAACAGCTCTTCACTCTCCGCCAGCTCCACGATTTTACCCTTGTGTATGACCGCAATCCGGTCACAGATGAACCGAACCACGCTCAGGTCATGCGCAATGAACAGATACGTCAGATTCCGCTCCTGCTGCAGCCGGGACATCAGGTTCAGCACCTGGGCCCGGATGGAGACATCCAAAGCAGAAATCGGCTCATCTGCGATAATGAAGTCCGGCTCCACGATGAGGGATCGGGCAATGCCGATGCGCTGCCGCTGACCGCCGGAAAACTCATGAGGGAACCGGCTGGCAAATTCAGGCAGCAAGCCCACATCAGACAGGGCTTTGGCCACCTTTTGGTGACGTTCCTTTTCCGAAACATGATGACCGGGAGCATGCAGGCCCTCGGAAACGATATAGTCGATCTTCGCCCGTTCATTCAGCGAGGACATAGGATCCTGGAAAATCATCTGGATCCGGCTGGTTACCTCTCTGTCCAGATTCCGGGAAATTCTGCCGTTGATTTTTTGACCATCGAACAGAATCTCACCGCCAGAGGTGGGGTGAATCCGGATGATGGCCCGGCCAATGGTGGTTTTACCGGAACCGCTCTCCCCCACCAGACCAAAGGTTTCTCCCTGATAGATATCAAAGGACACCTTGTCCACGGCAGTGAAAGGATTCCGCTTGGGACCGAACTGAACCGTAAGGTCCTTGATTTCCACCAGTTTTTTTCTGGGATCAGACAATCCGGTTCACTCCTTTCTCCCGCAGCTGCCGGATATTTTCAGGAGGCTCCACCTTGGGCGCTCTGGGATCCAGGAGCCAGGTCCGGGCCTTGTGGGTTGGGCTGACCTCAAACATGGGGGGCCGCTTCACAAAGTCGATTTTCAATGCCCGGGGATTCCGGGGTGCAAAGGCATCTCCCTTAATCTCCCGGAACAGATTGGGAGGCGTGCCCTGAATGGAAAACAACGGCTCATTTTTCACACCCAATTGAGGCAGACTGGAAAGCAGGGCCCAGGTATAGGGGTGCCGGGGGTCATAAAACACCTCGTCGCACTTGCCCACCTCAATAATATCGCCGGCATACATGACAGCCACCCGATCAGCAACGTTTGCCACGACGCCCAGATCATGGGTGATATAAATGGTTGTCAGGTCATACTTCTTCTGCATCTTCTTAATCAGCTGCAAAATCTGTGCCTGAATGGTCACGTCCAGTGCGGTAGTAGGCTCATCGCAAATCAAAATCCGGGGCCGACAGGCCACGGCAATGGCAATGACCACTCTCTGGCGCATACCGCCGGAGAACTCATGAGGATACTGCTTGTAGCGACGTTCCGGGTTGTCAATGCCAACATCGGTCAAAGCATCCAATACCGCCTGATAGGCGGCCTCCCCCTTCAAGCCCTGGTGCAGTTCCACTGCCTCCTGAACCTGACGGCCAATGGTTTTCAACGGATTCAGGGAGGTCATGGGATCCTGGAACACCATTGCGATTTCTTTGCCCCGAATGTTCAGCCACTCTTTGTCAGTATGATATTGGGTCAGATCCTGACTCTTATAGAGGATCCTGCCGCTTTCAATGTATCCGTTGGCATCCAGCAGACCCATGGTGGATTTCACAAACACGGATTTGCCGGACCCGGATTCTCCCACAATGGCAAGACTTTCACCTTGGTACACGTCCAGTGATACCCCTCTCAGGGCATGGAGAATCTGGCCCCGAAGGGTGAACTTGATGCTCAGATCCTGAATGGAGAGGATCACATTATTGGTTGTCTCATTCATGGGACGCTCTCCTTATCTGACATGATTCTTGGGATCAGCAGCATCCGCAAAAGCGTTGCCGATGATATAGAAGGAAATTGTGATGATGGCCAGCACGATCACCGGAAAGTAAAGCTGGTAGCGCAGAGGGGCCATGGTCATGAGGCTTCGGCCGGTGTTGATCAGGTTGCCGAGAGAGGGCGTATCCAACGGCAGTCCAATGCCGATGTAGGTCACAAACACCTCGTTGCCAATCGCGGAGGGAATGGCCAGGGCCATTCGCATGGTGATCACAGATACCAGGTAGGGCAGCAGGTTTTTGAAGATGATCCGTCCGGTACTCACACCCAGGCACCGAGACGCCAGGTTATAGTCCCGGTCCCGGATGATGATGATCTGGTTCCGGATGAACCGGGCCATGCCCAACCAGCCCGTCAGGCACAGGGCGAAAATAATGGTGGAAACACCGGGCTTCAGAACATAAGAAATCAAAATCAACAGCAACGTCTGGGGAATGTTGTCCAGCACATTGTAAAGCTCCGTAAAGAAAAAGTCCAGTTTCCGGACATAGCCCCACAGCACGCCCACCAGAATTCCCACAACAGCTTCCACCAGGGCAACAGAGAAACCTATGAACAGAGACGTCCGGGTACCGGACCAGATCCGGGACCACAGGTCCTGGCCAATGGAATTGGTGCCTAAAATAAAACCGTCGGTTCCAGGCGGCACATTGTTCAGAGGCAAGCCCCATTCGTTGGTGTGAATTTCCAAGGGATCCAACTGTCCCGGCAGATAGGGCTGCACAAACGTAAAGGCAAGCACCGTCACCACAACGATGAGAAAAAACACAGCGGCCTTATTTTGGAAAAAGGCACGAAGGGTGGAACTCCAGTAGGAATAGTTGGAGTAGCCGCCCCGTTCCGCATTTTCGGCATCAAAGTCAGCAAAGGAGAACAGTTCCTCATCAGTCATTTCCGGATTCAGTTCCTCCCGGAGCTGAACATTCAGCTTGTCCGCAAATTCCTCTTCCTTCTGACGGCGATAGGTAAAACCATACTTTTTCATCAGCGGGCACCCTCCTTCTTTGCAAAGCTGATTCTGGGATCCACGATGCCCATGAGAATATCACCGAACAGCAATCCAGCAATGGAAATCACCGCATAAATCAGCACCAGTGCCTGAACAAGGGTATTATCCTGGAGCTTAATGGCTGTCACCAACAAGCCGCCCATGCCGGGAATGGAATACAGAGATTCCACATACAGCGATCCCATCAGGGTCAGCAGAATGGAATTGGGTATGTATTGCACCAACGGCACAAAAGCATTCCGGAACACATGCCGCCGGGAGATGGTACCGCCCGGAACACCCTTGGCTCTGGCCAGACGGATGTAATCCTTGTTGCTCTCGTCCACCATATACCGCCGCAGCCACATGGCATAGTAGGCGATGTTGCCGATGGAGAGCGAAATCACCGGCAGAATCCAGGTCATTGGCGAATCCATTTCAAACAGCATTTTCAGACCCAGTTTTTTCCCGAAATCACTCTGAGATCCAATGAACTGAATCAGAATATGGTAGACTGCAGAAGGCATGGCCTGAATAATCACGATAAACACGGTACCCAGCTTATCTCCAATCTTAAACCGGGTCCGGGTGGACCGGGCCATCACAATACCCAGAGACAGGCCCACCGTCAGGGCAATACCCAGTGAAATGAGCCCCAGGCACAAGGAGATGGGAATCTTCTCCGCAATGATTTCGTTGATGGAAACACCAATCCGATACTTGTTGGAAGTACCAAGATCCATCTTGAACAGCTGGCCATAAAAGCGCATCAACTGCTTGGGCAATGGGGCATTCAGTCCCAAAGTGTTCAGTTTCGCCTGGACCTGAACCTCCGTCATCTTATCAAAATTCTCAAAATAGCCTTCAATCGGCATCAGCTGAAGCAGGAAAAAGAGAACCGTAATGATGATCATCATGGTAATCAAGGAGCGCAGGATACGTTTTGCAATGTATTTTGTCATGGATGACAGCCTCCTGTGTCTTGTCTGTATCGGAGCCGATACCACTGCTCTTTTCTCAAAGAACACTGGTATGGGTTTCGTTTGTTTCTAAAAGCACCGGAAGAGAAGCCCTCGTTTGAGGGCTTCTCCCGGAGCCTTGATAACATTCTGATTCAATTATGCGCCCAGCTTTGCCTGCCATTCGGCGTAAGCAGCCTGCCACTGCTCCAGACTCATAGAGTCTTCATACAGGTACTGATCCTTGTAACGCAGGGTTGCGTTGCCAAAGGGGGCATACTGGCCTTCAAAGACGTTCAGATTGCTCATCTGATAGCTGCGGGCACTGGTGTGGATGGGCAGTGCAAAAGCATGCTCCAGCAGCAGAGCCTCAGCCTTGGCAAAGGCTTCGAAGCGGGCATCCATATCGGTGGTGATGGCCTTGGCGGCGTTCACCAATTCCGTGTATTCGGCAAACAAAGCCTGGGTTTCTGCTCCCTTTGCTTTGTAGATGAAGTTATACTTGGAGCCTTCCACGAAGGGATCGGTCCAGGTCTCGGGGTCAGCATAGTCAGCACCCCAGTTGCACTTCATCAGGCCGTAGTTACCGGCACGGCGCTCATTCAGAAAGCCGGTGTCGGGGCCCGCCTGAACAATGACATCGATATAATCGGTGCCCAGGACCTTCTCCAGGTTCTGCTCCACGATCTGGCTCTCATTGGCCCAGCTGCTGGAAGTGGGATTGTACAGCACCAGAACCTTCACGGGGAAGGTAGCGCCGGCGGCAGTCAGCTCGGAAATGGCAGCAGCCTTATAGTTCTGTGCAGCTTCCGCATCCAGGTAGTCCTTCTTGGCAATCGCAGCCAAATCACCATAGGTGGTGTAGTCAGCGGAGGCAGAAGCAAAACCGGCAGGGGTGATGGTGTTGCTGACCAGGGAAGCAGGATCCATGGCATCGGAAGCGGACAGAGCAGCGGTCCGATTCAAGGCTGCATAGATAGACTTGCGGAAGTTTTCATTGTTGACAGCCAGATCCCAGTTCTCAGGCTCATACTCGGCATCAAAGTTTGGATCAAAATTGAACAGATACCAGTAGGAGTAAGAGGTAGAGGAGCGGCTGGGGTGGATATCGTCCGCGTACTCAGGATCCGCCATCATGGCAGTCAGCAAGTCGGCGGAAACATCCGCGCTGTCGATGTCACCGGCCAGGTACATGGTGGTGGCAACGGAACTTGCCTCAGCATTGTACTTAAATTCCACAGTGTCAATGTGAACAGCATCAGGTTCCCAGTAAGAAGCGTTCTTGGTCAGGATCCGCCGATTCTGAGGTTCATAGGTAGCCAGCACATAAGCGCCGCAATACAACAGATACTCGTTGGAGGTGCCGAATTTGTCGCCGCAATCAGCCATGAATTCAGCATTGGTGGGCATGAAGGGGCCGGTGGAAACCATGGAGACGAAGTAGGGGCAGGGCTTCGTCAGGGTGTACTCCAGCGTATAGTCATCCACAGCCTTGACGCCGATGGCATCCAGGGTGGCTTCAGGAACTTCAACCAGAACTTCCTCTTCGCCGTCCTCATTCTTCACAATCTTGGCAGGATTGCCATTCTCGTCCTGGCCGTCCACAGCGGTGGGCAGTGCCAGCTGGTAAGCTGTCCACTCGTTGTATTCCTTGGCGCCGGAGACAATGTTAGTATACTGGGAAGCACCGGCAGCGGCATTGGCTGCATCACAGACATAATGTGCAGAGTTCACAAAGTCGTGAGCGGTGACCTCAGCCACTTCATTGCCGTCCTTGTCAACCCACTTCACACCTCCCCGGAGCTTGAAGGTCCAGACGGTGGCATCCTCGTTGGAGGACCACTCCAGGGCCAGGGCAGGCTCAATGTTGCCAAAGCTATCATACTCCACCAGGCAGTCCACCACGTTGGCAGCGATGGTCATTTCATTTTCCTGGGTGGTAATCAGGTAGTTCAGGGTAGTAACCTCAGAAGCGTACAGCTTTCTGAACACTGCGTTTTCCGTCACTGCGGCAGCTTCGGTGGCTGCAGGAGCAGCGTTGGATTCCGTTACCTCAGCATTGCCGCCGCAGGCGGTCATGCCAAGAACCAGCAGCAGTGCCAGCAGCGCGGCGACCAGTTTCTTCATGGTTGTCATTCTTACATCATTTCCTTTCAGATTTTTCGGCCGGAAAGACTGGCCGTCTATCAATTGGCGGATGCCAACCTTATAGATAATTGTATCCTTCTGAATTCAAGGCCATGCCTGCTCCGTTCGAATAAATACCGAAAACAGGATTTTATACCAATGATTTCTGAAAAATATAGTTAATATTTTATCATATTGAAAGTTTATTGTAAAGAATAAACCCACTCATTTGTACACAAAAAACCGGATATTTTTTCAATTTACCTGTGCTAATTTCACAAAGAACCCCGTATTTTGGGGTTGTTTCGTTTTTCCCATAGCGACACATGATTTTCCAACATGGTCATGTGCTTCTCCCATGTTCGCATTTTTGTATATATATTCATTTTATCCTTGGATACATATCACCTTGCCGCATGTGCAAGGGCAGACGCACTGCCCCACGGATACAGGCACGGCAGAAGAAATCTCCTTGTTTCGATGGCAACCCGGCGAAGGAATATATGCCCGTAAAACATGCATGAAAACACCCCCGCTCCGGTCCCCATTTGAGCGGGTGAGCGGGATTGACCAAAAAAGAAACACCTGAAACCAATTGTGGTTCCAGGCGTTTTCGATGGAGCCAGTGACGTGACTCGAACACGCGACCTTCTCATTACGAGGTGCCCTAGCTGGTTTTTACCTAATTTCACCTGATTAAAAACACGTTGATATTCAACGATTTTTTCGATTCTACGTTTCACAATCATTCACCATTTTTTGTGTCTTATCATGTAAACAAGACACAAACAAGACACATAAAGGTCCAATTAAACGGACAGCAAAAACCGGGGATCACTCCCCGGTTTCCTTATCCCTGTGGCAGCGGTTCGTGTGCTTCCTGGAACACTTTATTACCGGATTGGCACTTGTCCAGGAGGATCTTCTGCGCCTTCACCTGACGTTCCAGCCGTTCCAGATATTCGGGGGAAGTCCGCTCGTATCTTCTGTTAGAAGCTCGGCTTGCCCGTTCCCTGGTTCTTGCCAGTTTGGCCGCAAGCTCGTCTGCAATTTCAAGCACATTCGAAACAATGGCGGCTTGTTCCTTGGTTGTATTCATGCTCTGAAGAACTCCCTTAAGCTCCTGCACCCAGTCCAGAGCGTTGCAAATGTCGATATAAATATCATCGTAGGTTGTCATTTCAATTCCTCCATCATAGTTCTTGTTTTCAGAACCGGGAAGCTCCCGGCTCTGTGCTTACTGTTCCTGATCTCCCAGATCGACCCCGTGACTTTTACACACCTCCTTCAGGTAGTCATTCACCATCTCTTGTTCTGCTAGTGCGTCCTTCAGATTCTTGACCTCTGCTTGCAGATCCGACACATATTCGGTGGAAGTGCGGGTTTTTGCCTGCTGCTCCATAACCTCATTCATCAGTCCGGCAGCACGGCCCAGATAGTCAGACAAGATTGTTGCCAGGCTAAAAACCTTGTTTATGCTGGGTGTTATCTCCACATCCTCGGCGGCGGCATCCAGCACATCAACCATACAATCAACCAGATCAACCACTTGCAGGATTCTCACTTGCACCTCGTCCATCGTCAGCTGTTCGTTATTCTTCACGTTTGTAACCTCCAAATTATTTTCGACTTGGTGGCGGCCGCCTGGGATCGCTCCTGTGACGGCCTCCGGCTCTTGCGTATCGTTATCAAGCAATAGCCGCTTTTCTATGTTCTCGGCAATCAGAAACGCTTGTGGGCCTCATGTGACCCGTATCCAGAAGGTAGTGACAGGCGTACCAGCTTTTCACACAACCGCTTGCCCACGGCTTCCAGTGGGCACAACCAGCACAAGGGCCGTCGCTCCGGTTCTCGGCGGGGATTTTTACCCCCGCCCTCAAATTGTAATTGGTCATAATCATTCCCCCTTATGCAAACGGTTTAACCTGGGACATACCGAAATAGGAAGTCCTGCGTGTTCCGCTCTTGGTGGCGGGGTCTGCAATGACCGCTTGATACAGGGCCTTGCTTTCGTGCCGGACTTCGTAGCCCAGTTCCTTCCAGCCATACCATGTGTGGGTTTCTTCGGTGATCCCGGCGGCGGCTTTCGCTGCGTTGTGGGCCTTTGCGTTGGCCCATGCCATTCTCAGAGCCACGGCAAAAGAAGCAACGCCCTTTCGGAAGATACCCCATGCATCTTTCATAATGCTGCTCAGATTGTACTTTTTCATGTGATAACCTCCTTGTTCTGTTTGGTTTGCCAACCCTCTAAGAATCTTCGCTGTCATGTACCGGGATTGTGCCGGATCACAGGTATATTGCTTAGAGTATCGGGCGCTTTTGGCTTGTGGTGACCTGCTGCCGTTCACCTTTTCCCGGTTGGCTTACCCTTCCTTTTTGTTTGCCGTCTCTCCGTGCTGCCGCCGCTCCTTTGTGTTTGTTCTAGGGCTTACAACAGGCGGTGTTGAAATTGGGCTGCCCTGTTCTTTATGGTTATAGTATACACTAAAAAGTGTCGTTTGTCAATACCTAAGTTTCATTATTTCATTTATTTTTATAATAATTTATTGACAGACTACATTTTATAGTGTATTATGATAAAAAAGAAAGGAGCTGGTATGTATGCCGCTTAGTATGAGTGAAAAAATAAAGGTTGTGCTTGGTCGCCGTAATATGACTTTGGGCGATTTGGCGGAAAAGACTGGACAGACAAGACAGAACCTTTCCAACAAAATGAGCCGTGATAATTTCACTGAAAAAGAGCTTCGGAAAATTGCTGAAGCTCTTGGGTGCTCTTACCATGCCGGTTTTATTCTCAACGATACCGGAGAGGATATTTGATCTGGAGGACAGCGGAATGAAAATTTATACCATTATCGGCGGTGTCAACGGTGTGGGGAAGTCCAGCTTTACCGGCGTTCTGAAGGAACGTAGCACTGATCTGGGTGTGATCGTGGACGTGGATAAGATTACCGCCGAACTGGGCGGGAATGCCCTGGCAGGTGGCAAGGCAGCCTTGCGGAAGATCAATGAATGTATCGCCAAGGGCATTTCCTTCACCCAGGAAACCACCCTTTCCGGGCGGAAGACGGAAGCCACAGCGAAACAGGTCAGGGATTTGGGCTACCATGTCCGGCTGTTCTACATTGGCCTGGACAGCGCAGAAGAAAGCCTGTCACGGATTTCTAACAGGGTAAAGCGTGGCGGGCATGACATTCCCCATGATGATGTCGTTCGCCGCTTTGCAGGCCGCTGGGAGGCTGTGGAGAAAGTGCTACCGTACTGTGATGAAGCAGAATTCTATGACAACGACAACGGTTTTGTCCTAGTGGCGGAGTACCGAAACGGGGAACTGCGAACCGTAGGGAGCCGCCGCCCTCAGTGGCTTGCTGAGCTGCTGGCATACCTGGAGGAATAAAAAGTCCCTCACATACAATCCTACAAAATGCAACAAGAAATGCCGAGGGCTACCGTTTTGGTTCCCCCGGCACTCTTTTTTGCTAATTCTCACCGTGGCGGCTCTTATCCCCGCCACAGATACACCTACCTTGTAAACGAATGATCTTCCACGGAAGTTCCTGCGGACATTCCGTTGGAACTTCCAGCGGAACTCCCACAGGACAAATTGCGGACTGTCCGCAACATAACCGTAACCGTTACCGTTACCGTAACCAATATAATATATATGGTCATATATGGTCAAAATGAATGTTTTTGCTTGCGAATATACCGGCGAACTTCTGACGGCTGCATTACACCCGCTTCAATGCAACAGTGGGCCATCTGGGCAGTGGAAAGCTGAGTCTTTGCTCTATTCAGCTCTGCCTCAGCTTTTTCCAGTTCTGTTTGCTGCCACAAAGGAGGAAAGTGTATGTTTATTGGTGGCACCTCCTCCAGCTCTCCGGTGTTAACACTTGCCTGGAAGATCACAGAAAGCAATCTGTGCAAGATGGGCTGTATCATGTACTTCTGTATTCGTTCGACAAGTGAATACCATGTGCGAAACGATCCTTCGTCGTTTTTCCTCCATAGCTGGTGATAATCGCCCAGGCGGTTCATTTTCCCCCAGAGGATCAATGGCGGTATGCTGGTTACAGCAGACAGCGCCATTTCTGAAACATCCACAAGGGCTTCTGTGCCCGCTGGTACTTCTCCAGCAAAATAGAAATCATCTTCACTGTCAACCACGATTGTGTTAAACAGGCCACGGGCTAGATCCATCACCTCCAAACGGCGCTGCATTTGCCTTTCTCCTTCCTCAGTTGAAAGAATGGCAGAAAGATTTGAAATCTTGAAAACAGGTTGAATTGCCCTTTCCAGCATCCGAACGGGCTTGCTGTGGGCCGTGTATGCCTCGTGCAGTTCTTTCTCGATTCTGTATAGTTCTGGAATGCCAAAAGGCATAAAATTCCGATTGAATATTTTTTCCGGGAATTGGCTACCATTGCGGAAGAATAGGCAACGGCTGCTGTGAACCGTAAATGATCCGTATAAACTGTTTATCTGAAATGTCTCTGGAAGCTCTGTGTTCCCCTCGTCCTCCGGATCAAGCATGATCTGCGAACGATCATACACCCGAAGTCCATCAACTGATTTTATCTTTTCCATACACAGAGAATCTTCCAGGCCACCTCCATCATCTGCAAGCATGACAATTATTGAACCTCCATATAGCCGTGCCCATTTTATGGCTGTACAGGCTGCATCATCAAATTCCAAATCATCCAGCGTATTCTCTGAAATATCTGATGCACCTATGGGCAGATCCTCAAGTATAAAGCCGTGAGAAATGGCTTCGTCTGCTGGTGCATCAATGATTTTTGAAAAAATACCATCCTGTTCGTATCTCTCCGTTAAAACTTGATCTGGTACTTGTGTGTTCATATTTATACCTCCATGGTGGCGGATGTGCCAAGAATAGAGCAGCAACCGCATTATTTGACAAAAGGAGGACAGCCGCCACGGTTGCCCCCCTCTTTTTACTTATCCGTTCATATCCTCAAGAAAAGCCGCCATGCCTTCCAGATCCAGGCAAAAGTCGGTGCCACATACCACGGCATTTCTGGACGGATCGACAATACTATCTACTGGCGCTGCTCCTGCAAACCGTGCTTTTCTTCCTATTTTTCACAGGATTTCCCGGTACTTGCATTCGCCATTGAACGACCAATAATCATTTTTTACCTTTGTCCTATACACGTTGTTGTACACCTGTATCATCAAATCCAATTTACTGTGGTATTCCGGGGCATGACCGTCTTCCACCTTCGGTGCAAAGGCATGGGCGAATTCATGGAGCAGGATAAATGCCAAGTCATCATCTTCTGCATCCAGATAAGCCCGCTCTATCCCTATTGCCGTATATCCATTTTCTCCAAACCAGGTAGAACACATACCGCCGGCGGTTTTGAAATCATCCAGGCACACATCGGAATCATACAAATAAACGGCGATAATCGGAGGGTGGTGCTTGCCGGTAATCTCATGGGGGAATAAATACCAGACCTTTTCAACGGCTCGCTGTATATGCTGAATTGTTTCCAAATCCGGCTGATAGATGGATCTCACCCCCTGAATTGACAGTTTACGGCGGATCTCAGCCCCCATTTCATTGACCTTTGGGGGTGGCGGCAACTTGCGCCCGTGCCATGGTTGGTGAAAGATCCCCCTTGTGTCCGTATGTTCCCGGATATATGTATTGTCCATGTTTTCCTCCTGTAAAAAGTGCTGCGCCAGGCTGCCAGCTTGCCCAGGCGGCGAAAATAGGGTTTCCGGTTCCCCCTCACAAACTCAGCAATCCTTGCTCTGATAGGTTCTGTGAGCTTCAGAACGGTTGCTTGCATTTTCGCTCCTTTTCCGTGGTTCGGCCTCGCTTCGTTTTCGCTTCGCCGTCTTTCTGATCCAATTTCGGAATGCTCCAGTCAAATTCCGGGATGCTCAAATCAGTTTCCAAATCAAGCACCCATTCCCAATAGTGACTGGAATTACCATCCTTCTTTGTTTAGTGCTTGTACTTCTGATTTTGAGAATTTGTGTGTGAAAAACTTTATATAACGGATCATCAATTCCTCCGGCTTTTCTTAGCCTCGCTCGTGGTTCGCCTTTGCTTCACCTTCGCTTCGTCCTCTTGATTATCTATCCACGGAATATTCCAATCTATCCCAAAATTCCAGTTAATTTCAGGAATGCTGAGGTCACAATTTATATTCCAATCAAATCCACAATCAATCTCCCATTCCTGGGAGTGCTGTGTATCACCATCTTTTTTCTGATTGCTCATAGTTCTGACTCACTATTCTTTGTCAAGAATCGCTTGAACGGCCTCAATCCCTCGTTTGTGGTTGTAGTAGACCATGCGCAGATATGACTCCATCCTATCATCAAAATCTGGTTTAGAGCCATAAACAATTCTGTTTACTTCTGACCAAGGTAGTAAATCAAAATATCTGTACCGTAGGATGGTTTGCATGATCGCTGCGCCCTTTCCTGATATCCGTTCTATAATGGCATCCCGTTCTTCATAAAGCTGCTGCTCCTGCTCGCTGATTCTGTCTATTTTTTCCCTCAACTCTTCCAGACGGACTATGCCCTTGCCTATTATGTCGGAAGTGCTGCCTTGGCTATGTGGCATCCCGTCAAGGGCTGTTGATCTTGGGGACGTGAGCTTGCTCTCCATATCCTCATATCGGTCAAGCATGAGGTTTAGCTTGTTATGACATTCCCCGAATTCCTCAAGCCACACCTTTGCGCCTAAGCCCTTCAAGGCTGCATCACCCCTTTGTTTGCATTTTGAAAAAGCACCCATATGTTTTTCGTTAGAAAAACATATTCATGCGGTATGTTGGTATGGTCTGTGCGGTACGGTTGGTACGGTAGGTACGGTTATGTACCTGCGCCGTCCGTAGGACATCCGCCGGACATCCGGCGGACAAATATCACTTACCGTTTTCCTTACTCTTTTTGCGCTGTGCCGCCTTTCTGGCCCGGTCACTCTCACGCTTATCCAGTAGCTTACCTGCATAGTCGTACCAATCGTGTATGGTGAGCGTTTCGTCGTTACGATCCAGAAAGCCCGAATCAACCAAAGCGTTGACTATTTCACAAGGCTCTCCATCAAATTCTACCGCATCGGCTACATCTTCAGTATCAAACGGGGGAATGATTTGCCCTTGTGGAGCATAATCAAGTGCCCACCACCAAAGCAAATGCAAATACCCAATAGCCGCTTGCTTTGACACCCCTAGCAGCCGGGCAAGGCGTTTCAGCTTTGGATGGTTTGCGAGCTGCTGGTGACTCTCAATCCACACACAATCACCCACCAATCCGGCGGATTCCTGCCGCCTTCGGCTCTGCCGCCACGGTGGCGGGGATATCTCCTGCAAGATAGGCTTTTACTGACCCCATATCAATGAGCCGCTTTCGCCCGATCATTACAGAGCGCACCTGACCAGAAAGAACTAGCCTCCGCAATGCACTTTTTGTCAATGCACAACCGGGATCTTCTGCGAGCAGTTCGGCGTGTGCGTCATCAAGCACTCTCATTTTTGGAAGAGTTGCCAATGCCATTTAGACCACCGCCTTTTTATTTGCTGCAATTTCGTCAATAACGCTCAGGATTTCCGCTTGCTTCTGTTCAGGGAGTTCCCGGCGAAGGTGGCGGCAAAGAGTACTCTCAGCTACGCCTAACGCCTCTGCAATTTCCCAAATCTTCACACCGTGCTTTTTGGCGTGTGTGCGAATAGCCTTGTTTTCCATTTCCTAATGTCCTCCTTGAATTTATGTTTTTATTGCTTGCGTTTTTGCTGCCTTTATGATACTATAGCGAAAAGAGAATAACTATTCCCTTTTTGCGGCATCATCATAAAAAAGAAAGGAGAATTTGAGAATGAATGGTTACAGCAGAGACGTGGTGGCCGATCGTGTAATATATCAAAGAATCAAAAGGGAATGGAGTCAAGAGGAACTTGGATTAAGAACAGATAGAAGCAGAAAAACAGTAAATAACTGGGAAACTAGAAAAAGTGATATTCCGTTACCTGATCTAGTTAAGCTTGCTGAAATATTTTGTTGTGATGTTGGATATTTGCTTGGAATGCAAGATGATGAAAGAATAGCAACAACGGACATCCGGGAGAAAACCGGACTATCGAAATTTGCCGCTGAGAAGCTTCAAGATATACACTCTGGTATCGTTCCCGAATTGAATAAAGTTGCTATTTCAGTCATAAGCGATATGTTGGAAGATGATATTTTTTTAGAAGAAGTTAGTAGACTAAAAAACGATATAGACTCTATACCGAAACAGTCAATAAGTTGTATGCTTCATTATCTCTCAACATCCAGTTATGAAGATATGGGTTTTCGTCCAATTTCTGCAAAGCGGTTGAAGCAACTTTTACTGTCAGAACTACAACAAACAATTTATGAGTTTCTAACCGATCATTATTTTCGTTACAAGGAGGATGAACAATGGCACAGATAGTTGAGCGGAAATCTAAAAATGGTCAGGTGTCCTACCTGATCCGGGCCAGTGCCGGTTATGGTATCGACGGCAAGCAAATCAAGCATTCTATGACCTGGATACCCCCGGAGGGAATGACCCCGGCGAAGATCAAGAAAGCCGTCCAGGTGGCGGCAATGGAATTTGAGCGGGATATATCCGTTGGCTCTATCGTTGACGGGTCCGTGCGGTTCTGTGACTTTGCAAAAAAGTACATGGATGAATACGCCACAAAGCAGCTCAAGGCGAAAACCGTAGACACCTACGGGCGGGAACTGGAAGTGATTAACCAGGCAATCGGGCATATTCGCCTCCGGGATCTCCGTACCGGTCATATCAATTCCTTTTACGCCAACCTCCAGGAAGAGGGAGTACGCCGGGATGGCCGATGCAAGGCAAAGAAAGACATTGCCGCCACACTGGAGAAAAAGAAGCTCACGAAAGTCAAGCTCTCTGAGCTGTCCGGTGTGTCTGTTCGTACCCTGTCTTCTGCCTTTGCCGGGGAAAATGTGTCCTGGGCAACCGCTGAAAAGATTGCTACCGCTTTGGGCTGCAAGCGCACCTCTCTTTTTGCAGATCTGGACGGCGGCACGCTGGATGCAAATACCGTCCGCACATATCACCGCTGCCTGTCCTCTGTCCTGTCAAAGGCAGTAAAATGGGGCTACATCCCATTTAATCCTGCAACCAATGCAGAGCTACCGAAAATGAGCAAAAAAGAAGCGTCACACCTGGATGAAGCAGATGCAAGGCTGCTCCTGGTACTTCTCCAGGATGAACCGATTTATTACCGTGCCCCCATTACATTTGACCTGCTTTCAGGCCTCCGGCGTGGTGAGCTGCTGGGCCTGCGATGGTCTGACGTTGATTTTGATAATCAGATGATCCATATCGTGCAAACCTCCGCCTACCTTCGGGGGAAAGGGGTATACACCGATACCCCCAAAAATGAAAGCTCTGCCCGTCCTCTAAAGCTGTCCCGCTCCGCCTTTGTGATTCTGGAAGAAATGCGGACGTGGCAGAACCAGCAGCGGGAGCTATGTGGGGATTTCTGGAAGGATACCGACGGTAGAGTGTTCACCAGGGAGGACGGCGCACCCCTCCGGCCTGATACCCTTACAGGTTGGTTTCACGACTTTGTACAAAGAAACGGCCTACCGGATGTCCATGTGCATTCTCTCCGGCATACATATGCCTCGTTGATGATTGCAGATAAGACACCGCTGGTCATTGTTGCAAAGAGAATGGGCCATTCCCAGACATCCACGACGGCGAATATATACGCCCACATGATCCAGAGCGCAGACGAGAAAGCCGCTGAGGTTGTGGAGCTGTTCGCCGATGTGATTTCTAATCCGGCACAGGAGAAGAAAGTCACAACAGCATGAAAAAATCCCCGCCACAACCGGCGGGGATGGCTCTATTTTGAGATACAAGAAGGAAAATTTTGAGGAATAAGACACAAATAAGACACATTGGAAAAAGGTGGATTAAAAAACCTAATTTTTTGCATAGAAAAACCGCCACTTTACCATGAAAAGCGGCGGCTTTTGTGGAGCCAGTGACGTGACTCGAACACGCGACCTTCTCATTACGAGTGAGACGCACTACCGACTGTGCTACACTGGCAGGTATTTAGCCCGATTATTATATCTGTAATCGGGCCAAATGTCAACTTCTATTTTATACTTTTGCACCGGTTTCCTGAATTTTGCTGCGGATGCTCAGAAGGTCCTCAAACGTTTCCGGCCGTTTGCTCACATCCCGCAGCAACGCGGAGGGATGATAAATAGCAGTCATCCAGATTCCATTCTTCTGCACCCACTGCCCATGCTGCCGGGTGATCCGGTAATCCGGATCAATCAGCCGTTTTGCCGCAATGCGGCCCAGGCAAACAATTATTTTCGGCCGGATCAATGCTGTCTGATTCCGCAGATAGCCAATGCAGGCATCCTGCTCCGTTTCCAGCGGATCCCGGTTCCGGGGCGGTCGGCATTTGACAATGTTTGCGATGTAGCAATTGCTGTCACGGCTCAGATCAATGATCCGCAGCATATCGTCCAGCAGCTTTCCTGCCGGTCCCACAAAAGGAATCCCTTGCAGGTCCTCCTGCTCACCGGGGCCTTCCCCAACAAACATCACATCTGCCTGTTCATTTCCAATGCCAAAAACCACATTGGTTCTTGTTTCACACAGACCACACCGGGTGCATTGGAGACACTCCGCCTTCAGTCCGTCCCAATTATACATCTTAGTAGCTCCTTCTGCGGCTGGCCCTGCGCCGGCGGCGCTGAATTCTCATTCTTGTGCGCCGATAGGCATTGTACAGCAGATACAGACCAAAAACGCCTACCAGTAACACACCCACAGACCGCACAAAGCCAAGAATACCTTCTCCATCGTTTTCTGCCTTGACCGCGGTACTACGAATGGAAACATCAGAATCTTCCGCTTTCACAACGGAATTCATGGCGTAGATCTCCGCCTCTGCTACATAGGAATTCCGGTATTTGATGGCCACGGTGGCAATCATATCGCCTTTTTTAATGGGTGCGGTATAGCTGCCCTGAACGGCTTTATACTCCATATACAGGTTGTCCATATAGCAGTCCACCGGCAGTACCGTGTCATAGCTGATATAGGGCTGACCCACTACATCACACTCTCCGCCGATGACCGAAAACTGGTTCAGCGCCTGACCGTCATAGAGAATGGTATTGACCTTGAAGCCGGTATAGAGATAATTCAGCAGGTCCTGCATCTCATTAAAGTTACCGTAGGATTTGACTCTCCAGTTGTTTGGCGGTGCATCATAGGTACGCAGAGCGCCCATGACCACACAGACCAGCTTCATCTTATTATATTCAGCCATCACCGCAATACTGGAACCGGAGCCTTCCGTATGGCTGGCCAGACCTGCCTTCACCCGGTCATCCAGGAACTGGGGAATGATCTTGTTGTCGATCATATAGTTGGTGGTTCTAAGGCTCCGGGCCTCCGCCAAATTGGTGGCCGGTACTTCGTACTCGACCGTTCCGGAAATCCGCACAAAGGTCTCATTTTCAGAAGCTTCCGTCATGATCCGGGCCATATCCCGGGCCGTGGTATAGGAAACTGCCGTATCCAGACCGGAAATATTTCCGAATTGTGTATTGGTGCAGCCCTTCGATTTGGCCCACTTGTTCATCAGCTCCAAATAGGCATTGGTGGTACCGGCCACATGCTCCGCCAAGGCTACCGCCGCATCATTGGCAGACTGCAACAGCAAACAATGCAGCAGATCTTCAACCGTCAACTGTTCCTCACTTTTCAGGTTCACACGGATACTGCTACCGGGCACCTTGGACTGGATACCGGAAGAGCAGGTAACCACATCATTGAGATTGCAGTTCTCAATGGCCACCAGCGCCGTCACAATTTTGGAGAGGGTACCAGTGGACAGCTTCGTGTCAGGATTATAGGAATAAATCACGGTGCCGGAGTTGACCTCGTAGGCAAACACCGCCTGCGCCGATTCCAGCCGTCGCTCAGATCCCACCAGGGGCTTCATTCCATCGATGGTACGGCATCCCAGCTGAATACTTGCTCTGCCAAACGGAAGGTTGGCTGCTGAGCTGGTCAAATTCAGGTCTTCACTGCTGCTTGTCTGGGGCAGCGTGGTTTCTTCTGTGACCTCTACCGTTTCCAAGATGTCCATCGACATGGCAGAAACCGGCAGTGTAAAGCAGCCCAGGAGGATTGACACAGAAAGCAACAGAGAAATTCCAGTTTGTTTTTTCATATTTCTCCCTCAATTATAGTTCGCCGGACTTGTCCGGTAAGAAAAAATCATGTATAATGGGTCTTATTATAACAGCTTTTCTGCTTCTAGTCAATCGGGAGGAAGATTCCCATGAAAAAACACCCTTTCGTGCTTCTTTTGGTTCTTACTGGCCTCTTTGCTGCTTTTACCCTTGGCTTTTTTCTGGGCAGAAACCAAAATCATGAAACCATTCAGCTGTCGGTTCTTCCCACCCAGGCCCAACACAATGACGGTACCGTTTCCACCCTTCCGCCGCAGGATACTTTGGAAGATGAGGTCACCTTCCCCATTGATCTCAATGCCGCCGGAATCCGGGAACTGACTGCTCTGCCCGGGATTGGAGAAACTTTGGCCAAACGTATACTGGATTACAGAGAGCAAAATGGTGCGTTTTCCCGTCCGGAAGAGCTGATGAATGTGGAAGGCATCGGCTCCGGAAGACTGGAAGCACTGCTGGACTATGTGACAACAGGAGGTTGATCCTATGAAAATACTTGTAGTAGATGATGAAGTTCTGCTGGTGAAAGGAATTCGTTTTAATTTGCAGAGTGAAGGCTATGAAGTCATTACCGGCTCCGACGGGCTGGACGCCATTCAGCTTGTCCAGTCAGAAAAACCGGATTTGGTGATTCTGGACGTGATGATGCCCAATCTGGACGGTATGTCTGCCTGCAGCAAAATCCGGGAATTTTCCAATGTCCCCATTATTCTCCTGACCGCCAAAACCGATGATATGGACAAGCTGATGGGCTTTGACCACGGCGCCGACGATTACATCACCAAACCCTTCAATATTCTGGAACTGAAAGCCCGGATCCGGGCTTTGCTCCGACGTGCCGGTAACACAGAAAAGAACACCTCCGAGAATTTGCTGACAGCCGGTTCCATCACTCTGGATCTGGATGCCCGAAATGCCTACCGGGCCGGTGTTATGGTGGATTTGACAGCCAAGGAATTTGACGTTGTGGAATTTCTCATGCGCAATCCCAACCGGGTCTATTCCCGGGAAGCGCTGCTTGACACCATCTGGGCCTATGAATACCGCAGTGATATCCGCACCGTGGATGTTCACATCCGCCGTCTCCGGGAAAAACTGGAAGAAAATCCTGCGGAACCCAAATATATTTTAACGAAGTGGGGCGTTGGTTATTATTTCCGTAAATAGTAAAAGTAAATTCCGTGGCTATGGCAACACCCAGTTTCACTATGCCATGACTTATGTGGTCATCACCTTTGTGGTGCTGCTGATTTTGAATTTCTATTGTTCCCGGGTCAGCCAGATGCTGTTCTATCAGAGCAAGGAAGCTTCCATGATCGAAAAGTGCCAGCTGGCTTCCGACGAAATTGCCGCGGCAGAGGTTCTGAATCCCTCCACCGTCAGCGGTATTATCAGTCAAATAGAGAGTCTGAAGGTATCCCGGATGATCATCACCGACCACCAAGCTGTTTGCCTGTATGACAGCCAGCAGTCAGCAGTGGGGTCCTATGTTCTGCTGCCAGAAATTCTGCAGGCCCTGGGACGAAACGAGCTGGGCAATGAGGGCAATGATGTTTTCTCATGGAAATATAAAAACAGCGTCATGGAGTCCCGCGCTGCTACCCCCATTACCTATTATGGCACCATCATCGGCTGTGTCTATATAACAGAATACGACCCTTCCCAGGGTGCCTTGATTCATTCTTTGCAAAGCACCGTCCTACAGGTCACGCTGATTCTGGAAATCATCGTGGTGCTGTTTTCCATCGCTTTTTCCTCCACCTTCTCCCGCCGGCTGCGGAAAATCATGACCTCCATGCGGATCATTCAGGAGGGAGATTACTCCCATAAAGTCATCATGGATGGCAATGATGAACTGACCATGCTGAGCAATGAGTTTAACGATCTGACGGAGCGATTGAATACTTCTGAGCAAAAGCGCCGCCGGTTTGTCTCCGATGCCTCTCATGAGTTGAAAACGCCTTTGGCTTCCATCAAACTGCTGACCGATTCCATTTTGCAAAACGACATGGATCCGGAAACCATCCGGGAATTTGTGGGCGATATCGGCAATGAAGCGGAACGCCTGAATCGGATGACCGCCAAGCTGCTTTCCCTGACAAAGGTGGACGGCCAGATTACAGAGGAGGCGGAAATCATCTATTTGTCCCCCACGGTTCGCCGGGTGCACCGGATGCTGTCCCCCTTGGCAGGTCAGGCAGGTGTCTCCATTGAACTGTCCCTGGAAGAAGACTGTCCTGTGCTGATTCTGGAAGATGACCTCTATCAGGTGATTTTCAATCTGATGGAAAACGGCATCAAATACAATCAGCCCGGCGGCAATCTTTCTGTCACCCTCCGGCACCAGAACGACAATGCCATCCTCATTGTTCAGGACACAGGCATGGGTATTCCGTCTGACTCCCTGCCGCACATTTTCGAGCGGTTTTACCGGGTGGACAAAGCCCGGTCCAGAGCCTCCGGCGGCAGCGGACTGGGTCTTGCCATTGTCCGGGCCATTGTGGTACGCAATCGGGGTGACATTCAGGTTCACAGCACCCCGGGAGAAGGCACCTGTTTTACGGTCACCTTTCCATCCTTTGAAACGGAGGTGGACAAAGAATGAGACGGATGATTTCCTGTTTTCTTTCCTTTTTTCTCTGCAGTTCTCTCCTTGGCTGCCAATCCCAAAACGGAAATTCAATCGTCTTTTATTACAGCCGGGACCCGTCGTTTTACCAGTATTTTGAAGAGGATGGCGTGATCCATTCTGAAGAACGGGATTTGACCGGTCACCGAGACGATCTGCGGTATATGGTGGGTCTGTATCTGGCAGGTCCTCTGGAGGAAGGTCTTTCCATCCCCTTTACCAAAACCACTCGACTGCTGTCTGCGGAAAAAACGGATGGCATTATCACCATTGAGCTGTCGGACCACACCTACACCATGACAGATTCTGAATTTTCCCTGGCCTGCGCCTGCCTGACACTGACCTGCATGAGTTTTACGGAATGTGAAAGCGTCACCGTCATCAGCGGCCCGCGGTCAGTGACCATGGATAAAAACAATATTCTGCTATATGATTCCCTGCCCCAGCAGGAAACCACTGGAGGTTAATACATGAAATTTATTTCCTGGAATGTCAATGGTCTGAGAGCCTGCGTCACCAAAGGATTTGATGACTTCTTTCTCAGCGAAAATGCCGATTTTTTCTGTCTGCAGGAAACCAAGCTGCAGGCAGGACAGATTCACCTGGAGCTGCCCGGCTACCACCAGTTCTGGAATTATGCCGAAAAAAAGGGCTACTCCGGTACTGCCATCTTTGCCAAGGAAGCGCCTCTCGCTGTTACCTATGGTGTCGGTGTGCCTGAATTGGATACGGAAGGCCGGCTTATCACCCTGGAATATCCAGATTTTTATCTGGTGACCTGTTATACACCCAATGCCCAGCAGGGTCTGGCCCGGATCGGTCATCGGCTCCAATGGGACGATGCCTTCCGCAGCTATCTGAAAAAACTGGATGAGAACAAGCCTGTCATCGCCTGCGGTGACCTGAATGTGGCCCACCAGGAAATCGACCTGAAAAATCCCGCTTCCAACCGGGGCAACGCCGGTTTTTCTGACGAGGAACGGGAAAGTTTTGGGAAACTACTGGATGCAGGCTTTACGGATTCCTTCCGCTTCCGCAATCCCGACGCCACCGGAGTTTACAGCTGGTGGAGCTATCGGTTCAATGCCAGAAAGAACAACGCCGGATGGCGCATCGATTATTTTATTGTATCTGACAGGATCAGAGACAAGATCACCGCCACCCCCATCCGCAGTGATATTCTGGGTTCCGATCACTGCCCTGTGGTTCTGGAACTGGATATTTAATACACCTTCTTGATTCAATTGTCCCTATTGAATATCATTATGATCAGGAAACACCCCGAAGCGGTTATTCCGCTTCGGGGGTTCTGCTGCCTTGCGGTTCAAATTTCAGTTTGACGAGGTTCCCCTACCGCAAACTGCCCGTTATGTCTTTGTCCGGAATCCGGCTTTCCCATGCTCCGACTGCAAAAAGGCAGTCTTCAGCCGATGAATGTACCAATAGGGTTCCTCCGGGCAAATGGGATCATAACTGCCTCGTTTCTCGCCTCTGCCGGCAGACAGCAAAAACCGCAGTCTGCCCTCTCCCAGTCGCTTGGCGGGGATTTTTTTGTCCAGTATGAATCCATCCCCCTCCGGCACAACCACCCCCAGGCTCTCCCGCCGGTCCCCAATGTCCACAAACAGACGGCAAACCTCCTGGGTGGGAAGCTGGCAGCGGCAAATCAAGCGGACGTACAGCCCTTGACGCAGCAGCTGTATTTTTCCGGCCGACGCCCCTCCATAATATACCTCATATACTTCATTCAAAAGGCAAGCCCCCCTGATCCATCCTATGCATCAGGGGGGACATTCTATTCCGTTGTATCATGACAGCCCAAAACTGACAGCAATCGCATCATCTACCATGGCCATATGCTTTTCATCCAAATGGCCCATGTGCTCCCGGAGCCTTCGCTTGTCAATGGTTCGTATCTGCTCCAGCAGGATGATAGAGTCCTTGCTCAGGCCCACGCTGCCACCTGCAATGTTGATATGGGTTGGGAGCCTTGCTTTCCCCGTCTGGCTGGTAATGGCAGCGGCAATCACCGTGGGTGAATGGCGGTTTCCGGTATCATTTTGTACAATCAGCACCGGCCGGGTGCCCCCCTGTTCGCTGCCCACCACAGGAGAAAGATCTGCATAGAAAATATCGCCCCGTTTGACTGTTTCTTCGCTCATACTGTTCACGCTCCGTGTTTTTTTACCAGCGCTACCGGAACTTCCTTATGTAACGCGGTTTGGAAGTATTCTCCCCCACCGTGCAGGAATTTATACCGTCGGCTTTCAAAACATCCTATGCAAAACAGGCCTGAAAGTTACAAAACAACAAAGTTTTTGATATCCAGCGACAGAATTCTTTTTCCATCGTAAAGGATGTCCCCATGGATGGGGATACGCTCCTCTTCCAGCCAGACATCCAGCGTCAGGGCGTCGTCCTCGAAGCTGTCATCCACAGTGATGTGCAGCCGTTCTTCCTCCCGACACACTGCTGTGATACAGCCCGCACGCAGGCTCCTTAAAAAAATCCAGGGCGCACTGGCAGGAATCAGCTGGTCATCTGTCAACAGTGGAAAATACAGGGCATCTTCCTCAAACAGAACATTTCCCCCATCATCGGCAATGGTACCCTGGATGCCGCTGATGCTCTCCGGCGCTGTGATTTCAAAGGTGATTCTCCCCTGCTTGTCTCCCTGGCAGTCCATGGTGAATTCATTCAGGGAATCTCCATAGTCTGCTGTGACCACGGCTGTGAAGGTACAGCTTTCCGCAGACAGCAAATCGTTCCGGAATTCCATGGCCGTGGCCAATTCCCGATTTGACCCGGAACACCCCGATAAAAACAGACAGACTCCCAACAGCCAGATCCCTGGTTTCAATATGATCCCGCCCTATTTCAGTAGTCGCGGCAGTGCACGGAGCATATCCGTGGGAAGCATGCCATACTGGCCCAGCTCGTCAGCGCACATATCCCCGGCAGCGCCATGGAGCCAGGCCCCGCAGGCCGCCGCTTGCAAAGGATCAATGCCCTGGCCCAGCAACGACACAAGAATACCCGCCAACACATCACCGCTGCCTCCCACCGCCATGCCGGGATTTCCGGTCACATTGCGGTAATGTGTATTACCATCGGTGATGCAGGTCCGGTGACCCTTCAGCAGCAGAATACAATTGTGATTTCTGGCAAAGGCTGCCGCAGATGCCATCCGGTCCTCTCCCAGTTGTCCGCCGATTCGGAGGAATTCTCCGTCATGGGGCGTCAGAATGGTGGCATACTTCCGTCCGCGCAGTATATCCATATTCGCTTTCAGGAGAGTTATGCCATCCGCATCCACCACCACAGGGCATTGGGCGTTTTCCAGCACGGTTTTTACAATTTCCTCCGTGGCAGGACTGATGCCAAAACCACAGCCAATCAAAACCGCGTCCATGCGGGGCAGCCGTTCCAGAATTTCCGGCAGAGCATCGATGCCCAACATCCCGTCAAAGTCCGGAAGTGGAAAGACCACAGGTTCATTGAGTTTCACCGCTTCAATGGCATAAATGCCCTCCGGAACACCCAGAAAAACAAGCCCCGCCCCACTGCGCAGGGCACCCATGGCAGAAAGGGAAGCCGCCCCGGTATACCCCCGGCTGCCACAGAGCAGCAGAACACGGCCAAAGGTTCCCTTGTGCCCCCAGGGATCCCGGTCCGGCAGAATCTTTAACACATCGGCATGATTCAATTCCGTGATTTTCATGGTATCACAGCCTTTACAGGTTATAGAGTTTGCTGTATTTTTCCTTGAGATAATCCGTAAAATAAGTGGCATCGAAGGTTCCGCAGGCATCACAGAAGAGCTGCCCGGGCTTTTTCAACATGCCATACTGATGGATGTGCTCCTGCAGCCACGCCGTTATATGGCTGATGTCTCCCTTGGCCACATTTGCGTACACATCCCCCATTTCCTGCTGCATCGCGTGAATCATCTGGGCGCCATAGGCACTGCCCAAAGCATAGGAAGGGAAATAACCGATGTTGCCAATGCTCCAATGAATGTCCTGCAAACAGCCCTGAGCATCACCAGGTACATCCACCCCCAGGTAGTCCTGATACAGTCGGTTCCATGCCGCGGGCACACCGTCAACATTCAGTGTTCCGGCAATGAGCTGCTTTTCAATTTCATAACGGATCATAATATGGAGCGAATAGGTCAGTTCGTCCGCGTCAATGCGGATCAGAGAAGGTTCTACCCGGTTGACCTCCCGGTAGAAGTCATCCGCAGTGACACCTGCCATCTGTTCCGGGAACAGTTCCTTAATTTTGGGGAACACATAATGAATGAAGGCTTCGCTGCGGCCCACCAGATTTTCATAAAACCGGCTCTGGCTCTCATGCATACCCATGGAAGCGCCGCCATAAAGCGCGGTGTAATTATACCTGGAGTCGTTACCCAGTTCATAGATGGCATGGCCTCCCTCATGAATCACAGAATACATGGAGGGAACAAAACTATCCTCATCGTAACGGGTGGTGATACGCACATCCTTGTTGTTAAAGCCGGAGGTAAAGGGGTGCTCCGATTCGGCAATGACGCAGTGGGAACGGTCCAGCCCCATGATCTCCATCAGATAATCCGACAGTTTCTGCTGGACATCCACAGGATAATGCTTTCCCGCAAGTCTGCTGGGCAGCTTGCCTTTCTCCCGGATTTTTGTCAGCAGCGGAACAATGGTTTCTCTCAGCCGGTCAAAGAAAGCATCCAGCACTTCCATGGTCATGCCCTCTTCGTATTCATTCAACAGGGCATCATAGGGAAGCAGATTGGGGTCATAGTAGCCGGCAAACTTTCGATTGTATGCTACAATCTGTTCCAGGTAGGGTTTAAAAATCTGAAAGTCATCCGCCGCCTTTGCCTTTTTCCAGTGGACCTGGGCATCATTGAGCAGCACATTGTAGGCAACGTATTCTTCCGCAGGAATCCGGTTCATCCGCTGATAGTTCCGGTCCATGATTTCCACTTCCCGGCGGGCCTGCTGGTCTAGTTCCTCCTGATGGTCCTTCAGGTAGGCAAGCAATTCCCCGTTTTTAGGGTCCGCGATCAGGTCATACATCGCTTCGGACAACACGCCCATGGTGGTGCCCCGGCCTTCCCAGCTGTCAGAAGGCGCCACCGTGGCTTCATCAATTTCCATGACGCCCAGTGCATGAATGTAGGCAGCATTGGTCTTTTCCAATTTACGCAGCTTCTCCAGCGCCTGATCCACAGATTCAAAATTCATATGACATTTCACTCCTTATTACAATATGATCATCAAAAATACGAATTCAAGGGATTTGCACTTCTGATTTGAAGATGATGACAGGACATCTTTTCAGGACAACAGTCAAAATGATTACTATGAAAACGATATCCGTGCAAAAAACACTGTATCACGCCCCATCTTTTTCGTCAAGAAAAAGAGAAAAATTCCTTGCATAATCCGGAGGAATATGCTAAGATAGCGAAGATACGCAAAAAAGCTGAGATCGGGCTGCCTTGTATTGAAATTGCCACAAACAGCGAGAGCGGGATGGTGGGAGCCGCTTGGGTACAATGCCGGGCCTTCTCCCGGGAGCTGCCGCCTGAAACAAAAGTAGGGTTGGACGGGTGACTCCGTTAAACGTCAACGGCGTGTCAGCGCCGGATAAGCTGCGCTTAATGGAGCGAATTGCGGGTGGTACCGCGGAAGGAAATGCCTTTCGTCCCGAGTATGGGAGGAAAGGCGTATTTTTTTCCCTGAACCACCAAAACCACATCAATAGCTGCCGGTACAAACCGGCTGAGGAGGAATAGCAATGAAAGAACAATTGGAGCTGATCAAACAAAAATCTATGGAAGCGCTTTCCGCTGCCGAAACCCCTGCTGCCTTGGAAGAACTCCGGGTGCGTCTGCTGGGCAAGAAGGGTGAACTGACCGCCGTTCTGAAGATGATGGGCAAGTTGTCCGCTGAGGAACGGCCCATCATGGGCCAGATGGCCAACGCCGTCCGCGCTGAAATCGAAGCCAAGCTGGAAGAGCGGAAGGCCGCCATTCACGCCGCTGCGCTGGAAGCCAAGCTGGCTGCCGAAGCCATCGATGTCACCATTCCCGGCGAGACTGTGGAAGTGGGCCATCAGCATCCCATGAATCAGGTGCTGCAGGAAATCAAGGATATTTTTGTGGGCATGGGCTATACGGTTGTAGACGGCCCCGAAGTGGAGTTTGCCAGCTACAACTTTACCCGCCTGAACATTGAAGAAGGTCATCCCTCCCGTGACCGCAGCGATACCTTCTACTTCGATGAAAACGACGAAGTGCTGCTGCGGACCCAGACCAGCTCTATGCAGATCCGCTACATGGAAAACAACAAGCCGCCCCTGTGCATGCTGGCTCCCGGCCGTGTGTTCCGCAAGGACGAAGCTGACGCCACCCACTCTCCCATGTTCCATCAGATCGAGGGTCTGGTGGTTGCGGAAAATATCACCATGGGCGACCTGAAGGGCGCGCTCATCACCATCATGAACAAGATCTACGGTCACAATGCCCAGGTCCGGTTCCGTCCGCACCACTTCCCCTTCACCGAGCCCAGCTGTGAAATGGATATGCAGTGCCACAAGTGCCACGGCACCGG